>NZ_CP062005.1:941745-1255660 GCF_014840935.1 Halomonas sp. YLGW01
CCAGGCCTGCGCAGGAGAAGGCCAGCAGGATGGCGGCCCACAGCGGCCAGCCGTATTGCACGGCGGGAATGGCGATCAGGATGCCCGCCAGGCCAATCATCGAGCCGATGGACAGGTCGAACTCGCCGCCGATCATCAAGAGTGCCGCGGCGGTGGCGATGATGCCCAGCTGAGCGGCCACCTCGAGGAAATTGACGATACCGGACGGGGTGAACATGCCGGTGCCGCTGGCGGCAACGATGAAGAAGGAAAGGACCAGCACCGTGCCGGCTAGGGCGCCAAACTCGGGACGGCTCAGGGCCAGCTTCCAGAAGGGTACCTTCCTCAGGCGTTCATCCTGCGGCTCTGCCGGTGCGCTGGCAGCTTGGGGGGTTGCATTGGACTTCATGATGGTCGACTCCTGGGGTCCGGTCGTGCGGGCCCCTCAGTTGGCGGATGATCAGCGAATGCCTTGTTTGCTCAGCTCGATGACCTGGCTGGCGTTCTCCTGGGTGACGAAGCCCGGACCGGTGGGGACGTCGCCGGCAGGCAGCAGACCGTTCTTGGCGTACTGATCGAGGAACATCACCGGGAGATAGCCCTGCAGGTACTGCTGCTGGTCGATGGCGAAGTCGAGCTCCCCCTGGTTGATGGACTCGAGGATGCTGGGGGAAAGATCGAAGGTGCCCAGGGTGAACATGTCGGTGGCGCCCTGTTCGCGCATGGCCTTCATCATGGGATCGGCGGCCAGGGTCCCGAGCGTCAGGATGCCCCCGATGTCGCGGTGCTGGTTCAGGTACGCGGTGATGGCGTTGCGGATTTCCACGGGGTCATAGGTCGTCGCCAACTGCTCGGCATTGCCGTCGAAGCCGGCGATGAAACCGTCACAGCGCTGGTCGAGGCCCTGGTTGCCCTGCTCATGGTTGACGCAGAGACCCTTCTCGACCCCCATCTCCTGCATGCGCTCGGCGGCGCCCTTGCCGGCTTCGTATTCACTTTGCCCGATGTGCATCCTGGCCCCGTACTCGGCGGCCACATCTCCCCCGGAGTTGATGGTGATGACTGGAATGCCGTTGTCGGTGGCGTCTTGCACCACCTTCCCCAGGGCATCCTCGTCGGTGAAGGAAATGATCAGCCCATCCGGGTTGGAGGCCACGGCCGCCTGTGCCAGCTGCTGCATCTTGGCCATGTCGAAGGTAGACGGCGCGCGATACTCGACGGTGGCCCCGACCGCGTCGGCCGCGGCTTCCGCCCCGTTCTTGACCACGGTCCAGAACGGGTCCGAGGGGACACCATGGGTAACCATGACGAATCGATTCTGATCGGCCTGAGCCAGACCGCTCATCAAGGTGGCGGCTGCCGTTGAAGCGATCAGGAGCTTGGTGAGTCGTGGCATGGTGAAAGGTCCTCTTGTCGTTGTAATTCGCATCGTGGTCAGTCTCTGCCGACCCAGATGGAATATAGATTCCATTTTCATCCGGCTGCAAATTAAATGTTTTATACTTTGGTCCCTTTGGAACATGTGTTCCAAAGAGCTAGGCTCAGTACGACAACGATTCACCAGCCCGGGCGCCCTTGGGTGACCCGGCTAGAGCAGGAAGAGTGACCCATGACGACTCCTCAGGATTTTGCGGAACTCGAAGCCCACATCGCGCGGGACTACCCCTCGTTGAGCCGCCGGCTTCAGCAGACGGCGCGCTTTCTGCTCGACCACCCTCAGGAAGTGGCCTTCGCCACCGTCGCCAAGCTAGCCGATCAGGCCGAAGTGACGCCGTCGACGCTGATCCGCTTCGCCAACAGCTTCGGCTTCAAGGGGTTCTCGGAGATGCAGCAGCTCTTTCGGGGACGCCTGATGGACGAGCTGCCGAACTATGCCGAGCGCATCCGCGCGGTACGCACGGCCACCGGCGAGACGCCGGACAGCACCCAGCTGCTCTGGGAGTTCGCCGATGCCAATCGCGAGGTGCTCGAGGAACTGCCCGGGCGGATCAACCCGAAGGATCTGGAACAGGCCCTGGATCTGCTCGAGAAGGCCGATGCGGTGCATGTGATGGGAGCACGGCGCAGCTTCGTGGTCGCCAGCTACCTCACCTATGCCCTGCATCACATCGACAAGCGGGCCTTCCTGATCAATGGCCAGGGCGGCATGTATCGCGAGCAGATCCGTTCCATCGGCGCACGCGATGTCCTGCTGCTGGTGAGCTATTCGCCCTACGCGCAGGAATCCCAAGACGCCGCGGCGGAAGCGAAGGAGCGCGGCATTCCACTGGTGGTGATCACGGATTCAAGCCTCAGTCCGCTGACTCGCCTGGCGGACGTGGCCCTCATCGTCCATGAGGCGGAGGTCAAGAGCTTTAGAGGGCTCACCGCTTCCCTGTGCCTGACGCAGACCCTGGCGATCTCGCTGGGCATTCGCCAGGACCAGGGGCAGGAGACGTCCTCGACATCGTCATCATCGGGCTCCTGAGAGAGCCTTCAGCGGAATCGCTGTGCCGTCAGTCCACCAACAAGAAGCGACAACCAGGAGACACCTATGCAACTCGCCCTGATCGGAGCCGGCCGTATCGGCCAGGTCCATGCCAAGGCCATCACCGCCCATCCCGGCGTGACGCTGGCCGCCATCGCCGATTTTCGACCGGAAGCCGCCGAAGCGCTGGCGGCGACATACGCCAGCCGTGCCATGAGCGTGGAGGCCGTCTTCGCCGATGAGCATATCGATGCCGTGCTGATCGCCTCCAGTACGCCCACCCATGCGGAGTATCTGGAGCAGGCGGCCCGGTCGGGCAAGGCGGTGCTGTGCGAAAAGCCTATCGCGCTCGGTCTGGCTCGCACGCGGGAGGCGCTGGAAGTGCTGGAGTCGAACCCGGTGACCTGCGCGCTCGGCTTCAACCGTCGCCACGATCCGCAGTTCGCCGCGCTCCGGCAGGCGGTGTCAGAGGGGCGCATCGGTGCTCTCGAGACCCTGAGCATCATCAGCCGTGATCCGCTGCCGCCTCCCGCCGAGTATGTGGCGGCCTCGGGAGGTCTCTTTCGCGACATGATGATTCACGACTTCGACATGGCCCGCTGGCTGCTGGATGAGCCCATCACGCATGTGCAGGCCTCGGGAAGCTGTCTCATCGACCCGGCCATCGGCGAGGCCGGGGATGTCGATACCGCCATGGTGACCCTGACCACGGCGAGCGGTCGGCTCTGTCATATCAATAATTCGCGCCGTGCCTGCTACGGCTATGACCAGCGCATCGAGGCCTTCGGCAGCGGAGGCATGCTTCAGGCGCAGAACGAGACCGAGACCCGGCTGCGCTTCACCGGCGAGGGCGGTCAGGTCGAGGAGAAGCCGCACTGGTTCTTCCTGGAGCGCTATGCGGCCGCTTTCGCACGCGAGATCGACGACTTCGTCACCGCCTGGCAGGAACAGCGCTCGCCACTGACCAGCGCTCAGGATGGGCTCGAGGCGTTGCGGCTGGCCGAGGCCGCGGAACGCTCGCTGCAGGAAGGTCGGCGCATCGCCCTGGATGACATTCACTGAATCACCCGATCACTGAATCGCGACAAGCGATAGGAAGGAGGACTTCGATGACTTCGCTACTGGTTCGCCCGCAAGAGCCCGACGAGCAGGGCAAGGTGCTCGAGGTGACCCCGGCTTCTGCGGGGTGGGATCACGTCGGCTTTCGGGTTCACAAGCTCGTCAAGGGGCAGCGCATCGAGGGCCATACCGGCGACCGCGAACACTGCCTGGTGCTGCTCTCGGGCAAGGCCACCGTGAGCAGCGGTGAGCAGCGCTGGGAAGACATCGGCGAGCGCATGGACATCTTCGAGAAGGTACCGCCCTATGCCGTCTATCTGCCCGATGGGGTGGGCTTCGAGGTCGAGGCGACCACCGACATGGAGCTCGCGGTATGCAGTGCCCCCGGGCATGGCAACCATGCGCCGCGCCTGATCACTCCTGACAAGATCAAGCGCAGCACTCGAGGCACCGGCACCAATACGCGTCATATCCAGGATGTGCTGCCGGATTCCGAGCCGGCCGACAGCCTGCTGGTGGTCGAGGTCTATACGCCGGCAGGGCACTGGTCGAGCTACCCCCCGCACAAGCATGACGTCGATAACCTGCCCGAGGAGTCGATCCTCGAGGAAACCTACTACCATCGCCTGAACCCGTCCCAGGGCTTCGCCTTTCAGCGGGTCTACACCGATGACCGCTCCCTCGATGAGACCATGAGTGTGGAGAATGGCAGCTGCGTGATGGTGCCGCGTGGCTATCATCCGGCGGGGGTGCCTCACGGCTATGAGCTCTACTACCTCAACGTGATGGCCGGTCCCAAGCGGGAATGGAAGTTCCAGAACGACCCGGCCCACGAGTGGATCGTCAAGCAGTGACTCTCGGGGAATGTTGTCGTTAACGTTTCCCCTGTTGGCTGATGTTCCAGCAACCCGGCTTCGGCCGGGTTTTTTTGTGCGAGGGCGGGGCACCCGGGGCTGGCGTTTTCGTCGACTTGCTGGTGTGCTGAGACGATGGCTCGTCTTGTATGGCCGATGACATGGCCGAGCCACTACAGGGAGGTGAGACGCGATGGCCGACAGCACGCAGGTGTTCCTGATTCTTGGTCTGACCCTAGTGGCCTTCGTCTGGGGGCGTTTCCGCTATGACCTGGTGGCGCTGGCGGCGCTGCTGGCCAGTACCCTGGCCGGCCTGGTGCCGGCCGGCGAGGCCTTCCTGGGTTTTGGTCACCCGGCGGTCATTACCGTGGCGGCGGTGCTGGTGCTGAGCCGGGGCTTCGAGCGCTCGGGCCTCGTCGATGTGATCGCCGAGCAGGCGCTGAAGGTAGGCGAGCGGCTGATGTTGCAGGTGCTGGTGCTCACCGGCACGGTGCTGGTGCTCTCGGCGGTGATGAACAACGTCGGCGCCCTGGCGCTGATGCTGCCGGTGGCGATGCGCATGGCCCGGGAGCACGACCGGTCGCCGTCGCTTTTGCTGATGCCGCTGGCCTTCGGCTCGCTGCTCGGTGGCCTCACCACCCTGATCGGCACTCCCCCCAACATCATCATTTCGAGCTACCGCGCCGATCAGCTCGGAGAGGGCTTCGGCATGTTCGCCTTCTCGCCGGTCGGGGTGGGCGTGGCGCTGGCGGGGCTCGGCTTCATCGTCGTGATGGGCTGGCGACTGACGCCGCACCGAAAGGGACAGGCCAGCGCCGATGAGCTCTTCGACACCGCCCACTACCTGGTCGAGCTGCGGGTCGAAGAGGACAGCAAGGCCCAGGGCTGGACCCTGCGTGATCTGCAGGCCGCCCTGGAGGAGTCGGTGCCGGTGCTGGCGGTGGTTCGCGATGAGGCGCGCCACGCCGGCCATGTCTTCATGGGAAGGCTTCAGGCCGGCGATATTCTCTTGATCGAGGCCGGCCCCGAGGAAATGAAGCTGCTCGAGGACAAGGCCGGCCTGCGCCTCGGCGCCGAGCCCGATGGTGCATCCGAGGGCACAGGCGATGAGGACGCCGTCGCGCCGGCGAAGGACACGGTAGAGGCAGGCCATGGGAAGGCTTCCGAGGTCGACAGGAGCCGAGAAGCTCCTCGCCGTCTGGACCCCGAGGGCCTGCAGCTGGTCGAGGCGGTGGTCCGCAACGATTCGATGATGATCCATCGCACCGTGATGCAGCTGCGTCTGCTCAACCAGCATGGTCTGCATCTGGTGGCGGTGGCGCGGGACGGCGGTCGCCTCAAGCAGCGTCTGCGCGATATCCGCTTTCGCGCCGGCGACGTGCTGCTGCTGCAGGGCGATGAGGGCGGGCTCGCCGAGGGCCTGGCCACGCTTGGCTGCTTGCCGCTGGCCAGCCGCAACCTGACCCTCGGCCAGCCGCGGCTGCTGGTGCTGTCGCTCTCGATCTTCGCGCTGGCCATCGTGGCCATGCTGTTCGACTGGTTGCCTGCGGCGGTGGCGCTGTCGACGGCGGCCCTGGTTTCCCTGCTCGCCGGTGTGCTGCCGTTGCGCGAGGCCTATCAGGCCATCGACGGCCCGGTGATCGTGCTGCTCGGGGCCATGCTGCCGGTGGGCCAGGCGCTGGACACCAGCGGTGGCGCCGCGCTGATCGCCGATGGCCTGCTGACGCTGGGCCGTGACTGGCCGATGGGGCTCAGCCTGGCCGGACTCTTCGCGCTGTGCATGCTGCTCTCCAACGTGATCAACAACGCTGCTGCGGCACTATTGATGGCGCCCATCGCGGCGAGCCTCGCTACGGGGTTCGATGTCTCTCTGGATCCCTTTCTGATGGTGGTGGCGGTGAGCGCCTCCTGTGCCTTCCTGACCCCGATCGGCCATCAGTCCAACACCCTGGTGATGGGCCCGGGCGGCTATCGCTTCGGTGACTACTGGAAACTCGGCCTGCCGCTGTCGCTGGTGGTCATGGCGGTGGCGATTCCGCTGATTCTGTGGGTCTGGCCGCCTTAGGGCGTCACGGACGATGGAAGCGCGGTGGCCTTGCGGACGCAAGACGAGATCGCCCCGCGCAGGGGAATCCCTGAGCGGGGCGATGGGGCCTGACTGGCAAGCGGTCAGGCCGTTTGAGGGAGCGCCCGTATCAGGCCGCGTCGTGCCAGGTGACGTTCTCCTTGGCACTGGCGAAGGCGTCGAAGGCGAAGTCGTCGACGCTGAGCATCGCAAGTACCTCCGCTTCATGCTCGCGCATGAAGCGGGCGTCGTCCTCGCTGAAGAGGCCGGCGGCCAGGGCCGCTTCGATGCGTTGTTCGGGATGTAACGCCTCGGCGGGCAGCTCGCCCTTGGCATAGGCCTTTGTGAGGGTGCGATACAGCGGTTCGGCCCGCTCCTGGTCGGCGAGCAGGGCATTGTAGCGGGCCAGGGGGTTGTCCTGCTGGCCCTCTTCCTGGGTATCCCAGGTGTGAGCGAGCAGCTTGGCGCGCAGCGCCGTGTCCTTGGACACGTTCTGGGCGATGCCGCGGGTCAGGGCATCGGCCGGGCGGGCCCAGCGCCGCCCCAGCGGCATCACGATCGGCTTCAGCACCCGCGCCAGGGCGCGGTTCGGCAGGTTGTCGAAGAGCTCGATGAAGGCCTGTTCGGCGCGCTGCAGCAGGAAGCGGCAGCTGTAGTGCAGGAGCTCGTCCTCACCTTCGACCTGATCGCCTTCCTGCCAGCTCTTGAGCACCATCGAGGTGAGGTACAGGTTCGACAGCACGTCGCCGAGCCTCGCCGAGAGCATCTCGCGCAGCTTGAGGCTGGCGCCGAGGCTCGCCATGGCGGCATCCGCGGCGAGGCCGAAGCCCGCCGAGAGCCGGGCGACATCCTGCGCATAAGGCGCGGCGAGGGTATCGAAGGGCACCGTCGGGCGGCCGATGCCGAGTCCGAGGCTGAGTCCAAGGGTCAGGGCGCGGGCGGCGTTACCGAGGATCAGCCCGGTATGGGCGAAGAAGGCGCTATCGAAGGCCTTGAGGTCATCGGCGTCCTTGGCGGCCAGCTCCTCGAGCACGTAGGGATGACAGCGGATCGCCCCCTGGCCGAAGATCATCAGGTTGCGGGTCATGATGTTGGCGCCTTCCACGGTGATCGCCACCGGGTTGGCCGAGTAACCGATGCCGATATAGTTGCGCGGCCCCAGCGTCACGGCGCGCCCGCCGTGGATGTCCATGGCATCGCCGAGCAGGCTGCGCTGGAACTCGGTGAGCTGGCTCTTGAGGATCGCCGAGGGCACCGCCGGCTTCTGGCCGTGATCGATTATGTTGGCAGTCTGGCGCACCGTGGCCTGGGCGATATACGCCATGGAAGCGATGCGGGCCAGCGGTTCCTGCACGCCTTCCATCTCCGCCACCGGGACGTTGAACTGGCGGCGGATGCGGGCGAAGCCGCCGCTCCAGCCCAGCGCATAGCGTGCGGTGCCGGTGGCGCCGGAGGGCAGGGTGATGCAGCGCCCCACCGACAGGCATTCGACCAGCATGCGCCAGCCCTGGCCGGCCATTTCCGGGCCGCCGATGATGGTCTCCAGCGGCACGAAGACATCCTGGCCCTTGATCGGGCCATTCATGAAGGGGCTGCCGATGGGGTGATGGCGGCGGCCGATCTCCATGCCGTCGGTGTCGCGAGGAATCAGCGCACAGGTGATGCCCAGGTCCTCCTCGTCGCCGAGTAGGTGCTCCGGGTCGAACATGCGAAACGCCAGGCCGACCACGGTGGCGATCGGCGCCAGCGTGATCCAGCGCTTCTCGAAGTTGAGCCTGAGCCCCAGCACTTCCTTTCCATCGACGACCTGCTTGCAGACCACGCCGGTGTCCGGCAGGGCGGTGGCATCACTGCCTGCCCGCGGGCCGGTGAGCCCGAAGCAGGGAATCTCGCGGCCGTCGGCGAGGCGCGGCAGGTAGTGATCCTTCTGGGCGTCGGTGCCGTATTTCAGCAGCAGCTCGCCCGGGCCCAGCGAGTTGGGCACGCCCACGGTGACCATCAGGGTCTCGTTGACCGCGAGCTTCTGCAGCACCAGCGATTGCGCCTTGGCCGAGAAGCCAAGGCCGCCGTAAGCCTCGGGGATGATCATGCCGAAGAAGCCTTCCTGCTTCAGGTAGGCCCACAGCTCGGGGGGCAGGTCGGCACGTTCCCGGGCGATGTCCCAGGCGTTGCACATCCCGGCCGCCACCGAGCACTGATGATCGAGGAAGGCCTGCTCCTTGTCGGTGAGGCCGTCGTCGGTGATATCCAGCAGGGCGTCCCAATCCGGCTTGCCGGAAAATAGCTCGCCGTCCCAGCCGACGCTGCCGGCTTCCAGGGCCGTCCGCTCGGTATCCGATACCCTGGGGGCAACCTTCTTGAACATGGCGAACAGCCGCGGTGACAGCCAGCGGTTGCGCAGCACCGGCAGGCCGCATACCGCCACGGCGGCGGCGGCCACGAGCAGCAGCAGGCCGAGCAGGGAGGCGCCGAACACCAGCCCGGCGACGCCGAGTATGGCGAGCACGCCAAGGGCCGCGGTGGCACCCGCCTCGCGTCGGAAGACATACAGAAGGCTTGATACGGTCAGTACAAGCAGGATGAGGGTGACCATGAGCTGCTCCATAGGATTCGAACAGTTGTTTGAATTATTTCAGCCTAGCGCAGCCGCTGCGCCTTAACCAGTACTCGACCAGCGAAAAGTTTCAAACGGCATGCCCCGCCAGAAGGCGGGGCATGGATAAGCGAAGGCAGCGAGGGCGTTTAAACGGCCAATGGGTCTATCTCGTTGTCCATAGTGCCCCGGTTAGATTGGGCACAGTGGAGGCCTGTGCTTGCTGATTTCCCTGCACTGCTTGAGAGTTCTGTGCTGCCTGGTTTTCCGGGGCCTGATTGTTCAGAGGTGGATTTTCCAGTGACTGGGTTTCCGATGCCTGATGGTCTGCGGGGCTAGGCGGCAAGCCGGCGACGCGTCGCTGGAAGGTCGTGATGGCGTCCATGCCCTGTTGAGTATCCGCGAATCCCCAGGTGTCTCTCTCCGCTCCTTCGATGATCGCGGTATAGACCGCGAGTTCGATGGCCTCGCGCACGGCCAGCTGCGGGGGATCGTTGCGCGTATATCCCGCTTCGAGTTCGAGGATCTCATCGGCGGCGATGTACTTGAAGACCGACCCCTGAACCAGAACCGAGTAAATCTTCTTGGTGGTGGTGATGCTGTTGAGGACGCGCCCACTCTGCACGCTGACCAACCGTAAATTGATGGTGACCAAATCAGTGCGATATTCCGAGTTGACACCTATGCCCAGGTATCGAGCGCCTGCACCACCGGTCGATAAATTGGTTTCGTAGGCGATGATGCCGCCCTCGATGATGACCCCGGCGAACGTCAGCGGAGGTAGGGGGGCTGCAGCCTGGCCGTTGAACTGTTGGCGAGTGGCCTGGATGACCTGTCGCTCGCGCAGCAGGTTAGGGAGTCCACGGCGCTCGACCACATTGAACCAGCGGCCCTGTCCGGCATCGGCTAAAACGTCGACGAGAATGGCATCGGCTCCCTGGGTCACCGCCCGGGAGTATTCCGCAAAGCCTTCATTCGGTTTGTATTGTCCGGTCAGGTCAGAAAACTCATACACCGCGATGTCGACTGGTCTAGCCGCCGCGGGCAGGTTCTTGAGGAGTGAAGACGTGCTGGTTTCACTGACGTAGGAAGCGGGCTCTGACATTGGGCCAGCGCCTGTCGACACACATCCGGAAAGCATTACGATGGCCATCAGGCATAGAGCTTGAGTTAGACTTTTCATGATATTCCCTGCGCGAGAATGATGACTAGTTAATATTGGGCTTAGGAATGTCAAAAGAGTTGGTTGTGATGCCATCCGACACTTTTACCAGGACACGATTGTTGACCGTTTCATAGGTTACCGTGGCGCCATTCAAGGTGAAGGTGCCTGAAGGCGGCGCACCATCTTCAAAAATTGCCTGTTTAAGCTGTGAGGATGCTCCGGAAATCATTGTACCTTGCATTGATGAGACAAACTGGTCCGCGGCACTTTCCTCAGCAAATAGTGAGTCAAGATCGCTGCCATCATCCTTATATTTGTTTTGTATGTCAGCCGTTTGGAGTAGGTGAGAGCTGTTGAAAGGGTCGCCGCCAAAGGAGGGGTTAATGGGACGGTACGTGAGATCACCTGCGGAAACGCTAATGGGATAAAGCAGAGTGGCCGCCATTATCGCAGCAAGAGTTGAGATCGCGAATGGTGTGGTAGTTTTCATTTAAGTATCTCCCTGTCAGGATGATTATCAGTTGGCTATTGACTTGGTCAGACGCCCTTTGGGGGTGTCGAGGATGAGCTGTGCTTCTCGCTGGTTCCCCGTATAAAGTAGTGGCTGTTGCTGGCCACTCTGACCGGTGCCTCGCTGAAAGTGGAAGATGACTTTATTACTACCTACCACCTGTATATCTGAATCTAGGTAGTTGCCACGCTGGTCAACAGAAACGGCATTGCGTTGGCCTGCAAGCGCTATGTCCGAGGTGTTGCCGACTCCCTGCTGCTGTTGCAAGGTGATATTTCCACGGCCTATGGCGACGACTGAAAGGCGGTTATCTCTTCCCTGCTGATTAGCGACAGAAAGAGTGCCATGGTTGCTTTTTTCTGATACTCGTGACAATGCCAGACGGTCTATGTCCAGTGAGCCGAGTTGGCCGGTTCCAGGCGTGGAGAAACTGGCGACTTGACGTTCATTTTCCTGCGCTGGCGAATCACTTCTGTTGACTTGGGTAATGAAAGCACTGCTATCGCTTGCTGATGCGAGTGCTGGTAATAGGGTAAATACCAGTGCAGTGAGATAATAGGAAAGTATTGATCGCATGGTATTTTCCTCTGTGGTTGATTCGTTAGCGGATGGCATACTTATCTAATGCTACATTGGGCTAACGATTTCCTTGGCCTCACACGAGGTTCCTGTCAGCCGCTCTGTGACTCGCAAATGAAATTCAATCCATCCTGTTTTAGCCAGGTGATGAGTGGTTTGTGCTGTGGTAGCGGGCTCGCCGGGCAGCAGGGAAAGGGAGCCGGATTGCTCGCTTGTGCCGGAGCCGGCGGCATCGATCTTCAAAGTCCGCAATGTGTAGTCGGCTCGGGTCGGCTTGGAAGCCTCGATGATGCTTGTCGCCCTTACGACCTCCGCTTCACGTTCAATGACGATTCTGCAGTTGAGCTGTGTGAAGACCTGCTGAGCCATGACCGTGGGAGTTATGCCGAGAGTGATGAGGCCAGCAATAAACGCCTTCGATATCGTTCCTAATCGCCTGATGTTCCATTCTTTGCTGGGGTTCATCATTTATTGTCCCTTGAGACAAACCCGGGCACCCCACTGGATGCCCGGCAGTGCTTGCAGATTTCTTGGATTTTTAGTGCTGAACCACATTGGCGTGGTTTGCGAAACCTCGCTGGCTCAGTTGGGCCAGGTTGCTTTCACCGTGTTGATGAGAATTAATACGGTTGTAGGAACCAATCTGCGATGAGGTCAGCATGTTGCCGTCTCCATACTGCCTCGCATTAAGTTCGTTATCATTAACAACTTGGCTGGCATTGATGATGTTACCGTCGCCACGTTGTTCTGCATAGATATCGTTGCGGAAGCCTGCTTGACTGGCATTGATCAGGTTTCTATCACCAATTTGTACGGTGGTTGATTCGTTGTCATAAATATATTGAGCAACATTTGTTTGGTTGCCATCGCCATATTGATAGGTATTGGAATCATTGCCGTAGCCGACTTGGTCAATATCTGCCCGGTTATAATTACCCTTCTGATGGAGATGGTCGATGCCGTTTCGAGTTCCTGTCTGATCCAGATCTGCGTAATTGCCGCGACCATCTTGAGTAGCTTCGTGGCGTGAAGAGCCGATGGTATTTCCGTTTCCGTTTTGGTCTGAGTTGAACTGGTTATGACTGCCGAGCTGATCCATATAGACTTCGTTGCTGTCTGCCAGAACGGAGGTGCTTGCAAGAGCCATGATCGCAGCGGAAAGAAGAAGTTTTTTCATTGTAGTCACCCTTGAAGTGTGCGATGAGGTGTCGGCGTTATGTCATCCCTTGCGCCGATTTTCCTTGAGCTGTTACGTTTTTTAACGTTTCGTTACGCTCGAACTCATACTGGCAGCACCCCCCAAAACCGTCAAACTCCCCATAAGGTGATTTTACTAACCCTTTTAGTGGATTAGATAAGTAATACAAAAAGATGCCGGGGTTCCATGCGTCGATAAAATGTCGAGTAATAAGAAGTGCTTGGATTTACTGCGGCGAATGTCTGACGCAAAAAAGCCCCGGCAGGATCAACCTGCCGGGGCTTGAGAGGACGTGATGTCTGGTGCTGGCGAGTGAAACGCCGTTGCTAGCGCTGGCGCCGCTTGGGCTCGCCCTGGGCCGGGGTATCCTCGGCGACGTAGTAGGGCGCCTCGGAGCGGGCCAGACACTCGCGGCCGCGAATCTTGTCGGCCATCTTCTCGGCCAGCATGATCGTCGGCGCGTTCAGGTTGCCGGTGGGGATCAGCGGGAACAGCGAGGCGTCCACTACCCGCAGGCCCTCGAGGCCATGCACGCGACCGGCGCCGTCGACCACGGCATCCTCGCCTTCACCCATGCGGCATGTACCGCAGGGGTGGTAGGCGGTCTCGGCATGTTCACGCACGAAGGCGTCGAGCTCGGCATCGGACTGCACGTCCGGGCCGGGGGCGAGCTCGCGACCGCGGAACTCGTCCATGGCCGGCTGGGCGATGATCTCGCGGGTCAGGCGGATGGCGTCGCGGAACTCCTGCCAGTCCTTGTCGGTAGACATGTAGTTGAACAGGATGCTTGGCGCGGCCTTGGGGTCACGAGAGGTCAGCTGCACGCGACCGCGGCTTTCCGAACGCATCGAGCCGACGTGAGCCTGGAAGCCATGCGCCTGGATGGCGCTGGTGCCGTTGTAGTTGATGGCAATGGGCAGGAAGTGGTACTGCAGGTTCGGCCACTCCTCGTCATCGCTCGAGCGGATGAAGCCGGCCGCCTCGAACTGGTTGCTGGCACCGATGCCGGTGCCATTGAGCATCCACTCCAGGCCGATCTTCGGCTGGTTGTACCACTTCAGCGCCGGGTACAGGGAGATCGGCTTCTTGCACTCGTACTGGATGTACATCTCCAGGTGATCCTGGAGGTTCTCGCCCACGCCCTTGAGGTCATGGACTACCGGGATGTCGAACTGCTTGAGCAGTTCGGCATTGCCGACGCCGGAGCGCTGCAGCAGCTGCGGCGAGGCGATGGCGCCGGAGCACACCAGCACCTCGCGGCGGGCGCGAACCTCGACCGTCTGATCCTTGTGCAGGTAGCTGACGCCCACCGCGCGCTTGCCCTCGAACAGGATGCGATCGGTGGTGGCCTGGGTGACGATGGTCAGGTTGGTGCGCTGCTTGGCGGTGTCCAGGTAGCCGCGGGCGGTGGAGGCGCGGCGGCCGTTCGGCGTGACGAAGCGGTCCATCGGGCCGAAGCCTTCCTGCTGATAGCCGTTGACGTCCTCGGTGCGTGGGTAGCCGGCCTCGACGCCTGCGTCGATGAAGGCGTGATAGAGCGGGTTATTGCCTGCCTTCGGAGTGGCCACCGACACCGGGCCGTCGCCGCCGTGGTAATCGTTGGGGCCGATGTCGCGGGTCTCTGCCTTGCGGAAGTAGGGCAGGCAATCGGCGTAGGTCCAGTCCTCGAGTCCTGCGTTCTTGGCCCAGTTGTCGTAGTCCAGGGCGTTGCCGCGGATGTAGCACATGCCGTTGATCAGCGAGGAGCCGCCGAGGCCCTTGCCGCGGCCACACTCCATGCGACGGTTATCCATGTGCGGCTCGGGGTCGGTCTCGAAGGCCCAGTTGTAGCGCTTGCCCTGCAGCGGGTAAGCGAGGGCCGCCGGCATCTGGGTGCGGAAATCGAAGCGATGGTCGCGGCCACCGGCTTCGAGCAGCAGCACCGAGACGTCAGCGTCCTCGGTCAGTCGGGTGGCGAGCACATTACCGGCCGAGCCGGCGCCAACGATGATGTAATCGAACTCATGAGCCTGTGTCATCGACAAGCCCTCCTGATCAGTGAATGGGGTAAAAACGTAGCGCGGAGATAAGGCGAGAAAACGGCGGTGTCATGAGACTGGGGTACAAGACGCCGTGCCATGCCCCAGCGGGGCATGGCAGGCGATAGGGTTGCCGTTTTCGGAGCGCGCGAGAGCGGTCTATTGCAGAGGCGAATCAGAATACCGACTCGAAGGGCGCCATCTCGATCTGCACGGACTTGATCTGGGTGTAGTGATCCAGGGTCGAGATGCCGTTCTCACGGCCTACGCCGGACTGCTTGTAGCCGCCCACCGGCATTTCGGACGGGGAGTCGCCCCAGGTGTTGATCCAGCAGATGCCGGCCTCGAGACGATGGATGCTGCGATGCGCGCGGCTCAGGTTCTCGGTGAAGACACCCGCGGCCAGGCCGTAGTCGGTGTCGTTGGCGCGGCGGATCACTTCGTCCTCGTCATCGAAGGACAGCACGGACATCACCGGCCCGAAGATCTCCTCACGCACGATGCGCATCTCGTCGGTGCAGTCGGTGAAGACGGTCGGGGCCGCCCAGGCGCCCTTGGCCCACTCGACTCCATTGGCGTCGCCCTGGTCCCAGGCTTCGCCGCCGATCAGCACGCGCGCGCCTTCTTGCTTGC
Organism: Halomonas sp. YLGW01; assembly: GCF_014840935.1. Taxonomy (NCBI): domain Bacteria; kingdom Pseudomonadati; phylum Pseudomonadota; class Gammaproteobacteria; order Oceanospirillales; family Halomonadaceae; genus Halomonas; species Halomonas sp. YLGW01. The sequence goes on from NZ_CP062005.1 coordinate 956,867, forward strand.
CCAGCGCGATGTAGGACAGCACCTTTTCCTGGTGCTCGAAGCTGACCAGCGGGCCGAAGTTGACGGCCGGATCCAGCGGGTCACCGGCCTTGATGCGGGCGACGCGCTCGGTGAGCTTGGCCTCGAAGGCCTCCTTGATGCTCGAATGCACGAACACGCGAGTGCCGTTGGTGCAGATCTGACCACTGGAATAGAAGTTGGCCATCATCGCCGCATCGGCGGCGCGATCGAGATCGGCGTCCTCGAAGACGATCAGCGGCGACTTGCCGCCGAGCTCCATGGTCACGTCCTTGAGGCTCGAGCTCGCCGAGGCGGACATGACCTTCTTGCCAGTGCCGACCTCGCCGGTGAAGGAGACCTTGTCGATGCCCTGGTGGGCGGTCAGCATCTGGCCGACGCGGCCATCGCCCTGCACTACGTTGAAGACGCCGGCGGGCAGGCCGGCCTCGGTGAAGATCTCGGCCAGCTTGATGGTGGTCAGCGGGGTCACTTCGCTGGGCTTGAAGACCACGGCGTTGCCGGCGGCCAGCGCCGGGGCGGCCTTCCAGCAGGCGATCTGAATCGGGTAGTTCCAGGCGCCGATCGAGCCGATCACGCCCAGCGGTTCGCGGCGGGTATAGACGAAGGAATCTTCGCGCAGCGGGATCTGGGTGCCCTCGATGGCGGGCGCCAGGCCGGCATAGTATTCCAGGGCGTCGGCACCGGTGACGATATCGACCGCGGCCGTCTCGCTGATCGGCTTGCCGGTGTTGCGGGTCTCCAGCTCGGCCAGCTCGTCATTACGCTCCCGCAAGAGGGCCACGGCCTTGAGCATGATCCGCGAACGTTCCATGCCGCTCATCGCGGCCCAGACCTTCTGGCCTGCGCGGGCCGCGTCCACGGCGGCGTCCACATCGGCCTGGCTGGCCTGCTGAATGGTGGCGAGCAGCGAGCCGTCGACCGGGTTGGTGACCGTGAAGGTCTCGCCGGAGGTGGCGTCGGTCAGCTGTCCGTTGATATAGAGTTGCTGAGTGGGAAGTGTCGTCATGAGAACCTCCTTGAAAGTGATGATTAAGCCAAGCGCCGGGCGCTGTGTTCGGTGCCGTGGGCGAGTTTCTCGTCCAGGTAGTCGTAGGCCAGCTTGCGGGCACGCTCCACGTCGAGGCCTTCGGGCGCCAGGGCGCCGCGCAGCCACAGGCCGTCGATCATGGCGGCCAGGCCGCCGGCGGCCTCGCGGGCCTGCTGCCTGGGCAGGCACTGGCGGAACTGGTAGCAGAGATTGGAGTACAGACGTCGATCGTTGACGTGCTGAAGCCGATGCAGGTTCTTGCGGTGCATGCTGCTGGCCCAGAAGGCCAGCCAGGTCTTCATCACCGACTGGCTGACCTGACTGCGATCGAAATTGCCGTCGATGATGGCCCGCATGTGAGCGCGCGGGGCATGCTTGGGCAGCCCCTGGCGGCGCTCGTGAACCGCGTCGCCCAGATCTTTCAGGATCTGGCGCATGGTGGCTTCCAGCAGTCCGTCCTTGCCGCCGAAGTAGTGGCTGATGATGCCTGCCGAGACACCCGCCATACGGGCAATGCGCATGACGGTGGCATCGGCCAGGCCGGCCTCGTCGATGGCATTCATGGTGGCCTGGATCAGCTGACGGCGGCGGATGGGTTCCATTCCAACTTTCGGCACCGTGGCAACTCCTCTTCTGTTTAGCCCCGCCATGCGCCGGGTGGGCAGGGAAGGGCAAATGTTCTATGGTGTTAAGTATGCATCTTTTTTATTGAACGTTCAATCAATAAAAAGGTGTCGGCCGATATCGGCCTATCCTCCGGGGGTATCCGGCCATGCAGTCGGCGGTGAAGTGAAAGGCTGTCACTGTGTGTTTCCGCGATCCTCCTTTCCAGACCAACAAGAGGTGCGATCCCCATGACCATGACGACTCCGACCATCAAGACGTCCCTGCTGGCCCTGAGTGCCGGCGCGCTGACGCTGGCGGCGACCCAGGGCCAGGCGGCGGTCCCCGAGTCCTGCCAGAACGTGCGTTTCGCCGAGGTCGGCTGGACCGACATCACGGCGACGACCGCCCTGACCACCGAGGTGCTCGAGGCGCTGGGGTATGACACCCGCATCGACACGGTCTCGGTGCCGATCGCCTACTCCGGCATGAAGAACGGCGACTTCGATGTCTTCCTGGGCAACTGGATGCCGTCCATGGCCTCCATCAGCGACCCTTACGTCGAGCAGGGCACCGTAGACCGTCTGGCCGCCAACCTCGAGGGTGCCAAGTACACCCTGGCCGTGCCGCAGTATGTCTATGATGCCGGCGTCACCAGCGTCGCCGACCTGGCCGATCACGCCGAGCAGTTCGACAGCAAGATTCACGGGATCGAGGCCGGCAATGACGGCAACATGCTGATCCAGGACATGATCGATGACGAGGCCTTCGGCCTGGGCGAGTGGGAGCTGATCGATTCCAGTGAGGCGGGCATGCTGGCCGAGTTGCGTTCGCGCTCCAGTCGTGACGAGTGGATGGTGTTCCTGGGGTGGGAGCCGCACCCGATGAACACCAACTTCGATATCGCCTATCTGGAAGGCGCCGACGATTACTTTGGCCCCAACCTGGGCGGGGCTACCGTCTACACCAATACCCGCGCCGGCCTCGCCGAGGAATGCGCCAATGTGGGCGCCCTGCTCAACAACCTGACCTTTACCCTGGAGATGGAAAACCAGCTGATGGGTGAGATCATGGACGAGGGTGAGCGCCCGGACGAGGCGGCTCGTGCCTACCTGCAGGCCAATCCGGCGGTGCTCGATGGCTGGCTCGAAGGGGTCACCACCGTCGACGGTGAGCCCGGTCTCGCCGCGGTGAAGCGGGCGCTGGACATTTAAATTGCCTGGCTGCCATCGGAGGCTTGCCAAGCCGGACGGGGGCGTGCATAATACGCCCCCGTTGCCGAGCAGAAGGTTCCTCGGTGGCAGTGTGGCTACGTAGCTCAGCTGGTTAGAGCACATCACTCATAATGATGGGGTCCCCTGTTCGAATCAGGGCGTAGCCACCAGTAATTCCGACGACAGGCCCGCACCCATGGTGCGGGCCTGTTTCGTTTTGGGGCTGGGTGTTCAGGGGACGGTCAGCCGCTTAGCAATACTCAGGTATGGCGTCAGGTAATTGATTCGCCATGGATTATGGCGTGAATTCGTAGCTCGGCCTTGACCTTGTGCCATCAATCCGTATACTACGTCGCGTGTTCCGGTCATTCCCCGATAGCTCAGTTGGTAGAGCAAATGACTGTTAATCATTGGGTCACAGGTTCGAGTCCTGTTCGGGGAGCCACACGGAACATCGCGATCGACAGGGTCATTCCCCGATAGCTCAGTTGGTAGAGCAAATGACTGTTAATCATTGGGTCACAGGTTCGAGTCCTGTTCGGGGAGCCATCCCTGCCCTGATCGATCTCTGACGCTCAGCGTCAATTTTGCCCGGTACATTACGTATATTGCGGCAAGTATATCGTTGTTCCCCGATAGCTCAGTTGGTAGAGCAAATGACTGTTAATCATTGGGTCACAGGTTCGAGTCCTGTTCGGGGAGCCATCTTGATGTCCGCCTGCCACTAGGCAATCCTCCTCCTTGCGGTCCTCTCACGCTTTACGAAACACCTTTTACTCTTCGTATTTCTTGCCGACCTCCCTGGTCGTAGGCAAGCGCTTCGCTGCGTCCGAGTGTTCGTTCGCCCAGAGGCGACACTTCTGCCTGCCTGAACGCCACCTTCGCGGTTATCCGTTATTCGTGTCTGGACGCATCGCGTCGCCAAGATTGTCCAGCTGCCACCGAATCTCCGGGTGCTGAAAGAAGGCATGAAGTGCGCGAGCGGTGATGGGGCCGATCCCCTCAAGGGCCTGCCACTGTTCGATGCTACGCGCCAGCAGGGGCGTGGGATCGTTCGCCTGTGCCAGCGACGCGTCGCCGGAGGCGGGCATGCCAAGTGCCTTGAGCCAGGTGCGCAGAGGCCAGCCATCTTTGGGTTGGAAGGCGTTTTGCCAGCGGGCGGCACGCGCCGGGCCGACGCCCGGGAGGGCGCGCAGCCGGGGCGCGTTCAGGTCCCGCCAGTCGCTGAGGTGCTCGACTAGGCCTCCCTTGATCAGCGTGGCCCAGCTGGCCTCGCCGATGCCTTCCATGTCGAGCCCTTGATCGCTGGACAGCCAGGTGAGCCGAGCCAGGAATTGCTCTCGACATCCCTCCCGCAGACGCAGGCAGCTCAGGGCGTCATGGGCCGCCGGATCCGGCGTCGAGACGTCCGGGCGTGGCTGCGCGCGGATCAGGACTCGCTCGAGCGTTGGGATGATGCCGCCGGCCAGGCGGATGATCACCTGGTCGCCGGGGCGCACGTCGGCTTCCCGCCACTGATCCAGCGAGCCCAGGCTCAGGCGCCGCACGCGTCGGTCGTCCAGTTCGACCGGGGCCAGCTCGAGTATTGGCGTGATGCGTCCGGTGCGCCCGATGGTGAAGACGAGATCGCGCACCAGAGCATGGGCACTGATGGCCGGATGTTTCCAGGCGATGGCCCAGTCGGGTGGTCGGTTGTCCTGCTCTGCGGCGGCGGGGCGATGCGATTGGCGAATCACCACACCGTCGGTGGCGAAGGGCGCCGGCTGGCGATACCAGTGCTGGCGGGCTGTCGCCACTGCCTGGGGTGTCTTGGCGGCTTCGCTGAAGCGGGCGCTGTCGGGGAAGCCCCAGGCAGCGAGCCTGGCAAGGCGCGCCTCCATCTCCTGTGGCCCGTCCGGCCAGGCCCAGACGAACAGGCCGATCTGGCGGCCCTCATTGGCGCTAAGCTCATGGCGAGCCATCAGGCCTGCGATCCGACTGCGGGCGCCTGCGCTACCGGCCTCGGCCTGAACGTGGCCCTCGAGGCGCAGATAGAGCTCGCCCTTGAGCGTGACCCGTTCCGGCGCCGGGGCGGGCAGGTGCTGGGGGATCGCTGCGATGACTGCCGCCTGGTCGCGCCAGTCCTGCCCGTGAATGCCATCACCGCGGCTGATCGCTCGGGTGAGGGTGCCGGTCTCGTAGACCAGCGTCACCGCGACGCCATCGACCTTGGGTTGGACCCATAGTGTCTGGTCGCGGCGCTTGGTCATCCAGTCCTCCAGGGCCTTCCGGTCGGTCAGCTTGCGGAGTCCCGCCTGGGGGAAGGGGTGGCGAAGTGTCGTGTCGGCGGCGGGGTCGTCGTCGGCACTGTTGTCGAGAGGGTCGCCTGGGGCGGCGTCATGGCTCGGGGGAGTTTTGGGAGCCTCCGGGTCGAAGCAGGCCTGCCACTCACGAAAGTGTCGGCGGGCCTGATCATAGGTGGCGTCGTCGACCAGGCGGCGGCCATCCCGGTAATAGGCGGTGTCCCAGGCGGCGAGTTGCGCGGCGAGGGTTTCGACGGCGCGCTCGGCCTCGTGGGGTGTCCAGTCGGGACAATCGTTGGCGGCGGCGGGCGCTGCCAGCCAGAGCAGGCAGAACAGCAATGGCAGGCGATGGCGAAGGTGTGAGCGGTCGGGCATGGGGAGCCTCCCTGGCATGAAGCGATCACACTCGGTCCCTGAGTGTGTCTGCCAGCATAGCTTCTCTCGGGAGAGAGTGAGTCTGGGCGCAGGGGCATGAGCCGGCCAGCGAGAAGCGGGTGGCGTGGCAGCGTTGGTCAGTCGGAGGTGGTGTAGGCGTGCGGTCGGGCCCGGAATCAGGCGCGAGAGGAGAGCTGGCTCTGGCGGGGGCGGGTCTGGCCATTGGGGCCATAGAGGCTGTTGCCGGCGGCCTCGCGTAGCGCGTTGAGCATGCGCTGGTTCTGCTCCAGTCGCTGGCGGATCATGTCGCCGTTCAGACGGTTGAGGCGCGCGGTGCGCTGGGCGGTGTCGAGCAGGGTCTGCCAGATGGGCAGGCAGCCGGCATCTTCGGCGGCCCGGGCGGCTCCGGTCAGGCCGGGTTCATATCCCAGGCGCTGCTGGGCCTGGCTGCGCTGGGTCTCGAAGCGCTCGATCTGCGCGAGCAGGGCCTGCTTGTCGGTCGCCAGGTGACTTAGCCGCTCGCCATCGACGCGGCCTTGACAGAGGGTCTGACGCTCCTGCTCGAGCAGCGTCTCGAGAGCCTCGAGGCGGCGGTGCTGTTGACTCAGATGGTCGCCAAGGCTCATCGGGACGGCTCGACCATCATGTTCTCGACGTCCTTGATCAGGCCGTCGGCGATCTTGTCGGCGCGAATATCGAGGCGACCCTCGCTGATCGCCTGGCGTACCTCGTCGACCCGGGCGCTATCGATATCCTGGCTGGCATCGCCGGCGCTCTGATTGAGGTGGGTCACCGTCGCCGGGCCGCCCCCCTTGGCGTTGCCAGGCTGCGCCGGAGTCGCGTCCTTTTCCTGTCCCTGTGTCGCCGCCTGCGGGCGGTTCAGCGGGTTTGAGCTGGAGATTTTCAAGGAGGTGCCTCGTGAAGATGCTTTCCCGTTCTATCGGCAAGCGGGCAGATGGCTTTAACAGTCTAGCGAAGAATGCTGGCGGTCAGTAGTCGATCGCGAGGCGGCCGCGCGCAACGACCACGGCGGTCAGCACCTGGCGGCTCGCCAGGCGGACGCGCACTTCCTCGCCGAGGCTGCCATCCTCCAGGGCCTGTCCTTCCCGGGATACGCGAAAGCCGTTGCCTTGCGCCTCGATCGTCACTCGCTGGCGGCGCTCCACCAGGGGAAGCTCGCGGAGCTGGTGAGTCTGGATCGGCTGGCCTGCCCGCAGAGTGCGGGTGGCGAGTTTACCCACGGCCGTGTCGGGGTCATGCAGGGTACGCGAGGGCAGTCGTCCCAGGTCGCCCTCGCGCACCTCGAGCATGGCCGCGCCGATCAGGCTGTCGGCCGGGATCGTCTCGGCGGCCACCAGGTAGTCCCCTATGACGCGGAGTTCCGCCTGCAGGTACCGAGAGGCGCCGTTGCCGCACTCGATGCCGACAGACAGTCGTCCGGGCGAGAGAGGCCGGTTGCCGGGCAGATAGGGGAGCGGCTGCGTGCAAGCGCTAAAGGCCGCCGAAGGGGAGAAGACCTCGACCTCGATGTGTTCTCCAAGCGCGGCACCGAGGGTCATGAGGAAGTGTTCCACGGCCTCCTCGACCCTGTCGCTGGCCCCCGCGGGGCCGCTGGCGACAAGCATCAGCACGAGAGAAAGGATGGCGAGGCGAGTGCATCGCAGGGTGACAGGAGCGGACATAGGCAGAGGGAGGCTCGGTGGCTGGCGTCTGGCGACGGGGTCGATTCTACGCCGGCTGGCGGCGAGGCAATAACGGAAATGGCGGCGAAATGGCCGGCTGTTCATGCCTTCATGGCGACATCGGGGTCGCTATTCTGCATGCTCGTTTTTCCCCATCTCGCCCTAGGGATCTCTGCATGATCGACAAGCTCTCGGCGGCATTGGATTTCCATCAGGAAGCCCTCAACCTGCGTCGGCAGCGCCACGAGGTGCTGGCCAGCAACATCGCCAATGCCGACACGCCCAACTACAAGGCTCGCGATTTCGACTTCACGAGCGAGCTGGATCGCGTGATGGCCCGTGGGCGGGCCGGGCAGCAGGGCCTGGCGCTTTCGACCACGGTGGCAGGCCATATCGACGGCGGCCTGAGGAGCGGTCGGTCGGTCGAGGCCTTGCAGTACCGGGTGCCGGCGCAGCCGAGCCTGGACGGCAATACCGTGGACATGGATATCGAGCGGGCCAAGTTCGCCGACAACTCGGTGCGCTATCAGGCCAGCCTGACCCTGCTCAATAGCCGCATCCAGGGCCTCAAGTCTGCCATGCAGCCCGAATGAGCCGGCCGCGGGCGCGGCAGGGCATGATCAGGGAACCAGGAGCCTAGCATGTCGATGTTTTCCGTTTTTGAAATTTCCTCCTCGGCGATGACGGCGCAGTCGCAGCGCATGAATGCCACCGCCAGCAACCTGGCGAATGCCGACAGCGTGGCCGGCCCCGACGGCGAGGCCTACCGGGCCAAGCAGGTCTGGTTCGAGGCGCAGGCGCGGCCGGGCGCCGAGGTGGGTGGGGTACGCGTGAGCCGGGTCGTCGAGGACCCCTCGCCGATGCGCCAACAGTATCGGCCCGGGCATCCGCTGGCCGATGAGGAGGGCTACGTGACCCTGCCCAACGTCGACCCGACTCACGAGATGGTCAACATGATCTCGGCCTCGCGCTCCTACCAGGCGAATGTCGAGGTCATGAACACCAGCAAGCAGCTGATGATGAAGACCCTGACCCTGGCGGAGAGCTGATGCCATGACCAACGCGATCGATGCCGGCCTGCTCAGCCGCCTCAACGGCACTCCCGACCAGGCCAAGGGGAGCGAAAGGCTGGGCGGCTCGGCCGCCAAGTTGCCCAGCCAGGCCGAGGATCTGGGCGACAGCTTCATGACGCTGCTGGTGACGCAGCTCAAGAATCAGGATCCCCTGAACCCGATGGAAAACGCCGAGATGACCTCGCAGCTGGCGCAGATCAACACCGTCAGCGGCATCGAGGATCTCGACAAGACGCTCAACGCCATCAACGACCAGATCGGCGCAGGCCAGACCCTGCAGGCCGCGGGACTGGTGGGCAAGGGAGTCCTGGTGCCGGGGGATCGCCTGCTGGTCAGTGGCGGGGAAGCGGGCAACGTCACCACGCCCTTCGGCATCGACCTCGCGGGGCCCGCCGACAGCGTCGAGGTGACCATCACCGACGGCACCGGCCAGGTGGTCGAGCAGTTCGATGCCGGGGCGCAGGATGCCGGCGTCACCCGACTGTCCTGGGACGGCACCGGCACCGGTGGGACGCCGGTCGCGCCGGGGGGCTATACGGTGCGTCTGGAGGCGATCCGGGGCGAGGAGAGCGTTACCGCTCGGGCCCTGAACTATGCCGAGGTGGGTGGCGTGGTCCCCCAGCAGGACGGTGCGGCCATGCTGGACCTGGGCGCCGTCTATGGCCAGGCCGGCCTGAATGACGTCAAGCAGATTCTCTGAGCCGCCGGCCTCGGAGCCTGGCACCACGTCGCGTTGAAGACATGACACCAAAGGAATAAGCCATGGGTTTTTCACAAGCGCTCAGCGGCCTGAATGCCGCCAAATCGAACCTGGATGTGCTGGGCAACAACATTGCCAACTCCCAGACCGTGGGTTTCAAGTCCTCCAACACCCAGTTCGCGGATGTCTTCGCCAACGCCGACGTGGGCCTCGGAACCCAGGTCTCTGCGGTGCTGCAGGACTTCAGTGCCGGTAACCTGGAGGCCACCGACCGCGAGCTGGACCTGGCGATCAGCGGCAACGGCTTCTTTCGTTTCGAGCAGGGGGGCGAGGCGGTCTATTCGCGCAATGGCCAGCTGACCATGGATGCCGATGGCTATCTGGTCAATGCCCAGGGCGCCAAGGTGATGGGCTATGGCTTGTCGGACCCGGATGATCCCTTCTCCGAGATGGTCGCAGGGGGGCAGCCGGAGGTGCTCAATGTGCCCGGGGACATCATGCCCGCCAGCGCCACCAACCAGGTCGATGCGGTCTATAACCTGGACGCCAGCATCGACGAGACCAACAACGCCATCAAGGAAACGGCCAAGGTCCAGACCGCGGGCGGCGAGCAGGAACTCGATTACCACTACTCCAACAGCTTCACGGTCTACGACTCCCTGGGCAACCCGCGCAACGTCACCGCCTATTACGAGAAGACTGGCCAGAACACCTGGCAGGGCAAGGTCGCCATCGACGGCTACTATGACGCCTCCGGGGAGAACGACTTCTCGATCAATTTCGCCGAAGGCGGCAGCCTGCTGACCGGCGAGGATGGCATCATCGGGGTCGCGGGCAATGCCGGCACTGGCCGCGCGGCCAACATCACCTTCGAGGCCGACGAGCTGGGTGGCGAGGCCGCCGATCTGAACTTCGAGATGGCACTGGCCGGCACCACCCAGTTCGCCAACGACTCTACGGCCAGCTCGCTGACCCAGAACGGCTACACCTCCGGGGCCATGGTCGGCATCACCGTCGAAGACGATGGCACCATCATGCGCAACTTCGCCAACGAGGAGTCGGTGGCCGCCGGGCAGATCGCCATGGCCAGCTTCGTCAACCCGGAGGGCCTGCAGGCCGCCGGCGACAACGCCTGGGTGGCCACCACGGCCTCGGGGCCGGAGCTGGTCGGCAAGCCCGGTGAGGGCGTGTTGGGCTCGATCTCGTCCGGTGCCGTGGAGACCTCCAACGTCGACATGGCCTCGGAGCTGGTCGATATGATCGTCGCCCAGCGTGCCTACCAGGCCAACTCCCAGACGATCAAGATCGAGGATGAACTGCTGCAGAGCGCGGTGAACCTGCGCTAAGCCGCCACGGAGCCTGTCATGGATCGCATCCTCTATACCGCCATGAGCGGCGCCAAGCAGAGCCTGGATCAACAGGCGGTGGTCAGCAACAACCTGGCCAACGCCTCCACGGCGGGCTTCCGCGCCCAGCTTCAGGCGATGCGCGCGGTGCCGGTGCAGGGCGATGGCGTGTTGCCGACCCGCGCCTCGGTGGCCGCCACCACCCCGGCCTCGGACTTTACCCCGGGGCCGGTCAATGCCACCGGCCGCGACCTGGACGTGGCCCTGCACGGTGACGGCTGGCTGGCGGTGCAGGACGCCGGTGGCGGCGAGGCCTACACCCGGCGCGGTGACCTGCAGGTCGACGCCAACGGCGTTATCACCAGTGCCGGCAGGCCGGTGGTCGGCGAGGGTGGACCGATCGTGGTTCCCCTCAATGCGCGTCTCTCGGTGGGCGCCGACGGCACCATCAGCGCCATCGGCGCCGGCCAGGGGCCCGAGGCGATCGCCCCGGTCGGGCGCATGAAGCTGGTGGATGCCAACCAAGCGCCCCTGGCGCGCGGTGACGACGGCCTCTTCCGGCCGGCCCCGGGCGGCCCCGCCGTGCTCGACGCAGATGAGGCGGTGCGCCTGTCTTCCGGGGCCCTGGAGGGCAGCAATGTCAGCCCCGTGGAGTCGATGGTGGCCATGATCGACACCGCCCGTCGCTTCGAGATGCAGATGAAGACCATCCAGAGCGCCGACGAGAACGCCCAGCGCGCCAACAGCCTGCTGTCGATCAGCTGATGTCGGCGGCGCCCAAGGAGACACTTGCATGATCCGATCACTGTGGACCGCCAAGACCGGCCTGGAGTCGCAGCAGGTCCAGATGGACGTCATTTCCAACAACCTCGCCAACGTCGGCACCAACGGCTTCAAGAAGTCCCGGGCGGTGTTCGAGGATCTGCTGTATCAGAACCTGCGCCAGCCCGGCGCCCAGAACGATATCCAGAACACCCTGCCCTCCGGTATTCAGGTGGGGACCGGGGTGCGGCCGGTGGCCACCGAGCGCCTGCATAGCCAGGGCGGGCTCGAGAACACCGAGAACTCCCGCGACCTGGCGATCAACGGCGCCGGGTTCTTCCAGGTGCGCATGCCCGATGGTGGCCTGGCCTATACCCGCGACGGCAGCTTCCAGCTCGACCAGAACGGCCAGATGGTGACCTCCAGTGGCTACCCGGTCGAGCCCGCGATCATCATTCCCGAGAACGCCCTGAGCGTCTCCATCGGTCAGGACGGCATCGTCTCGGTCAAGGAGCCGGGCGACACCGACAGCAACGAGGTCGGCCAGCTGAGCCTGGCCAACTTCGTCAATCCGGCGGGGCTGGAGAGCGTCGGCGAGAACCTCTACCGGGAGACCGCCGCCTCGGGGCCGAGCAACGAGAGCATGCCCGGCATGAATGGTGTCGGCAGTCTCTATCAGGGCTTCGTCGAGACCTCCAACGTCAACGTGGTCGAGGAGATGGTCAGCATGATCCAGACCCAGCGGGCCTACGAGATCAACAGCAAGGCGGTGCAGACATCCGACGAGATGCTCGGCCGGCTGACCCAGCTCTGATCACGGGGATCTTGATGACGCTTGGATACCTCATGCAGCGCCTGCGCTCGTGGCGAACCGGCCGGGGACTCGCCTATCGCGGATTGGGCGCCCTGCTGCTTGGCCTGACGCTTGGCGGCTGCGCCCTCACCGCCGATCCTCGCCATGAGGATCAGCTGTACCTGAACATCCCCGAGCCTCTTCCGCCGCTGCCCAACGGTTCCATCTACCAGCCCGGCTCGGCCTATCATCCGCTGTTCGAGGATCGTCGGCCGCGGATGGTGGGCGACATCCTGACCATCGTCCTCGACGAGGAGGTCAGCGCCACCAAGAGTTCCGAGGCCAATGCCGATCGCAGTGGCTCGGCCTCCTTCGAGGCCGGCGAGACGCCCGAGGTGCTCGAGCAGCTGGCCGACTATGCCTACGAGATGTCTGGCGAGTCGTCCTTCAGCGGCGGCGGTGACGCCGAGTCCAGCAATACCCTGACCGGCACCATCACCGTCACCGTGGTCGATGTCCTGGCCAACCAGAACCTGCGGGTGCGCGGCAACAAGCGCATCGCCATCAACCAGGGCTCCGAGGTGATCCGCTTCTCCGGGGTGGTCAACCCGCGGACCATCTCCGGCAACAATACCGTGCCGTCCAATCAGGTGGCGCAGGCCCGCATCGACTACGTGGGCGATGGCTACATCAACGAGTCCCAGCAGATGGGCGGCCTGCAACGTTTCTTCCTCAACATCTCGCCGTTCTAGGTGTGACCCGATTCCTCTGGCAGGCCTCATGATGCGACATCCCTTGCTCCGATTCATTGACCGCGCCGCCTGCTGGCCGCTGATGCTGGTGGCGCTGCTGACGGCGTTCACGGCCCGTGCCGAGCCCATTCGTGAGCTGGCCGACTTCGCCGGGGTGCGCGATAACGCCCTGGTCGGCTATGGTCTGGTGGTAGGACTGGACGGCAGCGGCGACCAGACCATGCAGGCGCCGTTCACCGGCCAGGGGTTGACCAACATGCTGTCTCAGCTCGGCGTCACGGTGCCGCCGGGTACCAACATGCAGCTGCGCAATGTCGCCGCGGTCATGGTCAGCGCCGACTTGCCGGCCTTCGCCCGTCCCGGACAACGCCTGGATGTGGTGGTGTCCTCGGTGGGCAATGCCGACAGCCTGCGGGGCGGCACCCTGCTGATGACGCCTCTCAAGGGCGCCAACGGCCAGACCTATGCCATCGCCCAGGGCAATGTGCTGGTGGGGGGCGCTGGGGCCGAGGCCGACGGCGGCAGCGTGGCGATCAATCAGCAGGCCGGAGGGCGCATCAGCGGTGGGGCCAGCGTGGAGCGTCGGGTGCCGCTGGAGCTGGGCCGCCAGGGGGGGATACTGGATCTGCTGTTCCGGGAATCCGACTTCGACACCGTGCAGCGGGCGGTCACCGCCATCAACATGGAATTCGGCCGACCGGTCGCGTCGGCCGTCGACGGCCGGCTGGTGCGCCTGCAGGGGCCCTTCAACGACAATGCCCGGGTCAGCTTCATGGCGCGCATCGAGAACGTCGAGGTGACGCCCCGGGAACCGGCGGCCAAGGTGGTGATCAACTCCCGCACCGGCTCGGTGGTGATGAACAGCCGGGTGCGCCTGAGGCGCGCCGCCGTGGCGCATGGCAATCTGTCGATCGTCATCGATACCCAGTATCAGGTCAGCCAGCCCAACCCGCTGGGGCGTGGCGAGACAGTGGTGGTCCCCGACAGCGAGGTGGCGGTTCAGCAGGAGGATGCCTACCTGCGCGTCGTCGAGGGCGCCAGCCTCGCCGAGGTGGTCGACGCCCTCAACGCCCTTGGCGCCACGCCCCAGGACCTGATGTCGATCCTTGAGGCGTTGAAGGCCGCCGGCGCCTTGCGCGCGGAACTGGAGATCATCTGATGAGCATGGAGGGACTGCGTGGCCAGTTCGCCCTCGACATGCAGGGCATGCAGCAGCTCAAGCACACCGCCCGCACCGACGAGACGGCCGGCCGGCAGGAGGCGGCTCGCCAGTTCGAGGCGCTGTTCCTGCAGCGAATGATGCAGAGCATGCGCGATGCCACCATCAAGAGCGACCTGATCGACAGCCCCCAGACCGAGTTCTATACCTCGATGCTCGACCAGCAGTGGTCGCAGCACCTGGCGGGGCAGGGCCTGGGCTTCGCCGAGCAGCTGGTCGAGGAACTGGGCGGTGCCGCCGAGGCGGGCTCGGCGCGCAGCGACCGCCTGATCGCCGGCCTGCCGAGGACGGAGGCACCATCTCCGGCCGCACAGGCCGAGGCCGCCGCGCCTGATGCCGCCAGCGTCGCAACGGCAGGGCCGGCGAGCTTCCTCGATGCGCTGGATGCGCGCCCCGCACAGTCCGCCCCCGAGCCGACGGGGCGGGCGGCCGCAGCAGTGCTACCGCCGACCGAGGAGGCGGCCACCGGTCACGAGGCGCCCGCCCACGTCCAGGCCTTCCGGGAGCGTCTGGCCGAGCCGGCCCGGCGCGCCAGTCGCGAGACCGGAGTGCCAGCGGAGCTGATCCTCTCCCAGGCGGCGCTGGAAACCGGCTGGGGGCGTCGGGGAATTCCCGATGGCCGTGGCGGCGACAGCCACAACCTCTTCGGCATCAAGGCCGGGCGCCACTGGGAAGGCGAGACGGTGGAGATCGTGACCCACGAGTACATCGACGGGCGCCGCCAGGCGATCACCGACCGCTTCCGGGTCTACCCGTCCCCCGAGGCGGCCTTCACCGACTATGCCCGCATGATCGGTGACAATCCGCGCTACTCAGGCGTCGTCACCGCTCCCGACGCCGAGGACGCGGCTCGTGCCCTGCAGGCCGGCGGCTATGCCACCGACCCGGCCTACGCCGACAAGCTGGTGGCGGTCATGCACACCCTGGGGCCATTGCCCGGGGCCAGCAGGCTGGCCGCCCAGTGATGCCCCCTTCCTCCAGGCGAGTCATGCCTGGCCATCAAGAAATCGGGCCATCGGCCGATACCCGGGTCATCGGTTAAAGGAATCCCCCCATGAGCATCTTCTCCATCGGCCTGAGTGGCCTGGACGCCGCCCAGAATGCCCTGAACACCACCAGCAACAACATCAGCAACGTCAACACCCCGGGGTACAACCGGGAACTGACGTTGCTGTCCGAGGGCAATGTCAGCGGTGGCGTGGCGGTCGCCGACATCGAGCGCCAGTTCAACCAGTACGTGGCCACCCAGCTCAATGCGGCTACCAGCGAGAGCCAGGCGCTGAAGAGCTATGAGACCCAGGTCAGCCAGATCGACAATCTTCTGGCCGACGGCGAGGCGGGGCTGGCACCGCTGATGCAGAATTTCTTCGCCTCGCTTGGCGATCTCGCCGGGGCGCCGTCCGACCCGGCGGCACGGCAGGGGGTGTTGGGCAGCGCGGATACCCTGAGCGCCCAGTTTCGCTCCTTCGACGGTTACCTGCAGGACATGCAGGAGGGCATCAATACCCAGATCGAGAACGAAGTCACCCAAATCAACAACGCCACCCAGCAGCTCTCTGGGCTCAATCGGGAGATCGCCCTGGCCAAGGCCAAGCAGGGTGAAGCGCCCAACAGCCTGCTCAATCAGCGCGACCAGCTGGTGACCGAGCTCAGCGAGCGGCTGGACGCCACGCTCAACATCCAGGACGGCGGCACCTACAACGTCACCCTGGAGAATGGCCAGCCCCTGGTAGCGGGGACGCGTCATTTCCAGCTCGAGGCCATCGATTCGGCCGCCGACCCCCAGCGCACCGTGATCGGCTATCAGGATGCCGCCGGCAACCGGATCGAGCTCGGCGAGGGCACGATCAGTGGGGGTGCCCTGGGCGGGTTGATGAGCTTTCGCCGCGAGACCCTCGACGGTGCCCAGAATCAGCTGGGGCACATGGCGATCGCGCTGGCGGAGGGGTTCAACGCGCAGCATGCCGAGGGCGTAGATCTGGATGGTAATCCGGGCGAGGCGCTGTTCAGTATCGGAGAGCCCCGCGGCTATGCCCATACCGACAATGCCGGCAGCGCCGAGGTCAGCGAGGTGGCCATCGCGAGCCTGGATAGCCTGAGGCCCACAGATTACCGGATCCATGTCGATCCCGAAGGCGCCAATACCCTCAACGGCCTCAAGGTGGTGCGCCAGGATACCGGCGAGGTGCTGACCCCGGGCGACGAAGTGCGTTATGACGGCGCCACCCGCACCCTGCGTTTCGATGGCCTGGCGGTCCGGTTTAGCGAGGGCGCCATGGCCGAGGGCGACCGCTTCGAGGTACAGGCCGTGCGTCGCGGAGCCGGCGGCATCGAGACGCGCCTTCGCGACCTGGATCGGCTGGCCGCGGGGCAGGGCGAGTATGCCGGCGCCGGTGACAATCGCAACGCCCTGGCGCTGCAGGACCTGCAGAGCGAGTCGCTGGTGGGCGGCACCGCGACCCTCAACCAGGCCTATGCCTCCATGGTCAGCGACATGGGCAACCGCACCAACATCGTCAAGGTCAATCTCGAGGCGCAGCAGGGGCTGACCGACCAACTCCAGGCCGTGCAGCAGTCGGAATCGGGGGTCAACCTCGACGAGGAAGCCGCCAACCTGATCCGCTACCAGGAGTTCTATCAGGCCAATGCCAAGGTGATCGAGATCGGCTCGAGCCTGCTCGATACCATCCTGCGCCTGCGCGCCTGAGTCCAAAGAGGAATTCGTCATGCGTATCAGCACGCCGACTGTATATGATCAGGGCATCGCCAGCATGAACCGCCAGCAGGGCGAGTTCACCGCCGTGGGTCAGCAGCTGGCCACCGGTCGCCGGGTGGTCAGCCCCTCGGACGATCCCAAGGCCGCCGCCCAGGCGGTGGGCGTGGCCCAGTCCCAGGCCCTGACGCAGCAGTTCACCGATGCCCGAGTCACCGCTCGCAACTCCCTGTCCCAGGAGGAGAGCGTGCTCAACAGCGTCAACGACGCCATCACCCGGGCCAAGACCCTGCTGGTGCAGGCGTCCAGCAGCACCCTGAGCGACGCCGACCGCCAGTCGGTGGCCAGCGAGCTGAGCGGGGTATACAACACCATCGTCGGCCAGGCCAATGCCACCGACGGCAACGGCACCTACCTGTTCGGTGGTTTTCGCGATGATGCCCCGCCCTATCCTCAAGACGGCGAGGGCAATGTGCGCTATGTGGGCGACACTCAGGTCCGCGAGTCGCGCATCGACGCCTCGCGGCTGATGCCGGTCTCCGATCATGGCGAGGCGATCTTCCAGACCGTGCCCAGCGGCCTGGGCTATGTGGCGGAAGCCAGTCGGGGGCCGGGCAGCGACGGCGACCTGACCTTTCAGGGGCCGACCCGGCTCGATGCCACTCGTCCCGGCTATGGCGAGGACAACTACCGGATCGAGTTCCTCGATGATGCCCAGCTGCAGGTGGTGACCATGGGAGCGGACGGGACTACCCGCACCGGCGAGACGCAGCGCTATCGGTCGGGCGAGCCGGTCGAGCTCGGTGACGGCGCGCTGGCGATCACGCTGCGTGGCACACCCGAGGCGGGCGACAGCGTCACGCTGCGCCCGGCGGACCATCCCGACGCCAACCAGGATCTGTTCGCCTCCCTTAAGGCGGCCATCGAGGTGCTGGAGGTGCCCGTCGACGGTGATCCGGCGACGCTCGCCGATCTGCGCAACACCCTCTCGACCTCGATGCGCGAGCTCGACAACAGCCTCGACAACGTGCTCACGGTGCGCGCCTCGGTGGGGGCGCGGCTCAACGAACTGGACGTGGTCGATGGGGTGGGCGAGAACCGCATGCTCAACTACGAGCAGAACCGCTCCGACCTGGTCGACCTCAACTACGTAGACGCGATCGCGGATTACAGTCTGCGCGAGGTGGGGCTGCAGGCGGCCCAGAAGTCCTTTGCCGATATCCAGGGCATGTCGCTGTTCGAGCAGCTCTGATGCTCCTGCACCCCCCGCGGTGGCTAGCCGCTGAGGGGGGCCAGGGCAACGAGCAACGCCTCCAGTGTGCCCAGCCCGAGCTCGAACAGCTGTTTCAGATAGCGGCCCAGATCGGTCATCAGCACCATCAGCAGGAAGAGTCCGGCGGTCAGGGACATGGGAAAGCCCACCGAGAAGACCGTCAGCTGCGGCGCCGAGCGGTTGAGGATGCCCAGTGACAGGTTGATGATCAGCAGCGCCGCCACCAGCGGCAGGGCCAGCAGCATGCCCGAGACGAACACCGTGCTGCCATAGCGGGCGAGCATCTCGAAGGCTCCCGCATTCAGGCCACCGAGACCTACGGGTAGGGTCACGAAGCTCGCCGCCAGGATCTCGATGACGATCAGGTGAGCGTCCACCGCCAGGAACATCATCAGCGTGATCATGTACAGCAGCCGCGACAGGATCAGGGTGTTGGCGCCCGAGTCCGGCGAGAAGAAGGTGGCAAAGGCCAGACCCATCTGCAGGGCGATGAACTCGCCCGCGGCCTGGACCGCGGCCAGCGTCACGTGCATCACCACGCCCATGGCGACGCCGATCAGCATCTGCTCCACGGCGATGCCTAGCCCCGCCCAGGAGAAGACCGGCACCTCCGGCATCGGTGGCAGGCTCGGGCCGATCACCAGGCACAGCAGCATCGTCAGGCCGAGCTTGACCTGGCGCGGCACGCTGGAATGGCCCCACAGGGGCGAGGCGACCAGGAAGGCGGACAGGCGCATGAAGGGCCACAGGAAGGCCACCAGCCAGCCGTGAAGCTGAGCAAAGCTGACCTCGACCATGGCTCAGGACACCATCAGGGGGATGTTCTGGATCAGCTGGCGAGTGAAGTCGGTGATCAGGGTCAACAGCCAGGGACCGGCCAGCACCAGCACGCCGAACACGCCGAGGATCTTGGGGATGAACGACAGGGTCATCTCGTTGATCTGGGTGGCGGCCTGGAAGAGGCTGACCAGCAGGCCGATCAGCAACGCCGCGAGCAGCATCGGCGCGGCCAGCATCAGGGTGATCCGCATGCCCTGGTAGGCCAGGCTCATTACCGTCTCGGGGGTCATGGGCGTGTCTCGAGGAAGGGGAACATCACAGGTAGAAACTCTCCGCCAGCGATCCGACCAGCAGCTGCCAGCCATCGACCAGCACGAACAGCATCAGCTTGAAGGGCAGCGAGATGGTCGCCGGGGGCACCATCATCATGCCCAGCGCCATCAGCACACTG
This sequence comes from Halomonas sp. YLGW01, assembly GCF_014840935.1. NCBI lineage: Bacteria > Pseudomonadati > Pseudomonadota > Gammaproteobacteria > Oceanospirillales > Halomonadaceae > Halomonas > Halomonas sp. YLGW01. Next base: position 975,933 of record NZ_CP062005.1, read on the forward strand.
GCCACTACCAGGTCGATGATCAGAAAGGGAATGAACAGCGTGAAGCCGATCTGGAAGGCCGTCTTCAGCTCGCTGGTGACGAAGGAGGGCAGCAGCACCCGCATCGGCACGTCCTCCGGGCCCTGCATGGGGCCGATATCGGCCAGGCGAGCGAACATCGCCAGGTCCGGCTCCCGGGTCTGACCCAGCATGAATTCCCGAAGCGGCTGGCTAGCCAGTTCCAGGAAGCGCGGGAAGCCGATGGCGTTCTCGGACAGCGGTATCCAGGCGCTCTCATAGATGGTCTCGAAGACCGGCGACATCACGAAGAAGGTCATGAACAGTGCCAGGCCCAGCAGCACCTGATTGGGCGGTGCCGACTGGGTCCCCATGGCGGTGCGCAGCAGGCTCAGCACGATGATGATGCGGGTGAAGCAGGTCATCATCAGCAGCATGGCCGGCAGGAAGGCCATCGAGCTCAGTAGCAGCAGCGTCTGCAGCTTGATCGACCATTGCTGGCCGCCGTCGCCGGTGGGCTGGCTGACCAGGCCCGGGAGTGACTGTGCCAGACCGAGCGAGGGCATGGCCAGCGCCAGGACGGTCAGCAGCAGGGCGGCATGGCGGGGGCGCAGCCTGCATGCGACAGGCCACCGCGGCGTCATGACGGCTCCTGCCCGGGGCGGGCCTGGTCGCGCGGCGGCCGGCCACCGCGAAGCTGCTGGCCGAGGGCGCTGGCGAAGCGGGCGGCGAAGCCGTCGCCCGGCATCGCAGTGGCCTCCGTTGGCGTCGCGGTGGTCGGGGCGGGCAGGTCGTGCAAGCGGTTGACCTGGCCGCCGCCGACGCCAAGCACCAGCCAGGTGTCCTCGACCTCGACGATCACCACCCGTTCGCGCTGCCCCACGGCGGCGCTGCCGACCACCCTGAGGTGCTGACCGGCCGCCGCGCCGCCAGGCGCGAGGCGTCGCACCAGGCGGCTGGCCAGCCAGACCAGGGCGAGCACCAGGGCCAGGGCCAGGGCGACCTTACCGAGGGCCGCCAGCCCCACCAGACTCTCGCCCCCGCCCAGGGGCGTGAGGCTCTGGCTGGCCGCCGGTGCGGGATCGGTAAGCGACACGCCACTCATCGGTTGAGCTTCTGCACGCGCTCGGAGGGGGTGATGATCTCGGTGATACGGATGCCGTACTTGTCTTCCACCACCACCACCTCGCCCTGGGCGATCAGGTAGCCGTTGATCAGGATGTCCATGGGCTCGCCGGCCAGGCCATCGAGCTCGATGACCGAGCCCTGGGCGAGCTCCAGCAGCTGCTTGATGGTGATCCGGGTACGGCCCAGCTCGACGCTGAGCTTTACCGGGATGTCCATGATCATCTCGAGGTCCCGGGCCGGGCCGCCGGCGCTGCCGCCGTCCAGGGGCTTGAAGACCTGCTCGCCGGCCTTCTGGGCCGTATCGCCGTCGCCGGCATCCTGCTCGGCCATGGCGGCCGCCCAGGGATCATCGTCTCCCGCCCCGCTGCCATCCGTCTCGGCCTGTTCGGCCATGGCGGCGGCCCAGGGGTCCTCCTCGCCGGTGCCGCCCTGTTCGGCCATGGCATCGGCCCAATCGTCGAGGCTGGCTTTCTGGTCGGATTGGTCGGATTGGTCGGATTGGTCGGATTGATCGGGCCGATCGGGGTTATTGGGGTCAGTCATTGTCGGCTTCCTTGGGGGTCGTACCGGGGGCCTTGACGAAGCCTCCGGCGGTATTGCTGGCCGTGGGCGGGGAGTACTCGATCAGGCGCAACACGCGCAGGGCTCGCTGACCGTGCTGGCTGCCGTACTCGCACTTGAGCACCGGTACGCCATCGACGCTGGCGGTGACGGTGTCGGGGAGCTCGATGGGCAGCACATCGCCCACCTGCAGGCCCATCACCCGCGAGATGCGCGCCGGGATATCGACAAAACCGGCCACCAGTTCGACCTCGGAGGCGCGTATCTCGCCGGCCATGCGCTTGGTCCAGTTCTTGTCTTCATTGCCCTGGCTGGCATTGTGCGGATTGGTGAGGATGTCCCGCAGCGGCTCGATCATCGAGTAGGGCATGCAGATCTGGAAGTTGCTCGACAGATTGCCCACCTCGAGATGGAAGGTGGTGTTGACCACGATCTCGTTGGGAGTGTTGGTGATATTGGCGAACTTGGCCTGAATCTCGGAGCGCAGGTAGTTGATTTTCAGCGGGTAGACCGACTTCCAGGACTCCTGATAGGCCTCGATGGCCAGGTTGAGGATACGCTGGATGATGCGCTGCTCGGTGTTGGTGAACTCGCGTCCCTCGGACTTGGTGACGAAGCGCCCGTCGCCGCCGAACAGGTTGTCGACGACCATGAACACCAGGCTCGGGGGAAAGACCACCAACGCCGAGCCTCGCAGCGGCTTCATGGCGATCATGTTGATGTTGGTCGGCACCGGCACGTTGCGCTGGAAATCGCTGAAGCTCTGGTAGCGCACCGAGTCGACGGTGATGTCCGCGCTGCGGCGGATCAGGTTGAACAGGCTCATGCGGAAGTGCCGCGCAAACCGTTCGTTGATGATATCCAGGACGTGCAGGCGCTCGCGAATGACCCGGTGCTGTGTCGCCGGGTCATAGGGCCGCATCTTCGGCGTGTCGCTGGGCTGGGGGCTGCTGTCCTCCTCGCCGCTGACGCCCTTGAGCAGGGCGTCGATTTCTTCCTGCGAGAGCAGATCGTCTTGTGACATGGGCGCTAGGGCACTTGAAGTTATTGCACGATGAATTCGGTGAACAGCACGTCGCTGATCGCCAGGTCGGGTTGAGGCTCGGTCAGCGGCACCTCGAACAGGCCGAGGATCGCGGCGGCGAGGCGCGTCTTGCCCTCCGGCGAGGTCAGTTCGTCGGCATGCTGGCCGGACAGCAGCATCAGCAGGCGGCTGCGCACCTGGGGCATGTGGTCGACCAGCAGGTCCTGGGTCTGCTGATCCTTCACCCGCAGGGACAGGCCGACGTAGAGCAGGCGATCCCCGTACTGGCCATCGGCGATGTTGACGGTGAAGGGATCGATCTTGACAAAGATCGGGGCCGGGGTCTCGACCGGAGCCGCGGCGTCCTCGCTGGCATCGGCCGAGGAGGCGTTGCCCATCAGGAAATAGACCGCCAGCGCCGTTACCGACGAGGTCAGGACCAGCAAGAGCCCGATGATCAGCCAGGACTTGCGGGAACCTTTGGAAGAGTCAGCCATTGCGTTTCCATGTGCAAGAGTGAGCCACGAGAGCGGGCCAGTATGGCGGCCCGCCGCCGCCAGGGATGGTCGGAACAGGCCGCGGTTATGCGTTCAGCTTGGTGTTTTGCCGCCCAGGCGTCATGCGCCGGAGGGGCATCCCGCCCAGACGGTCAGGCGTAGAGGTCCACGCGTCCCTCCAGTGCCGACGTGGTCGGCACCGGGGTGGGCTCGGGACCGACCTCGACGGCACCGTCGGCGTCAGCCGGGGAGCTGCTCGCGGCGAAGGTCCGCTGCTCGCCGCCCTGGCCCGTACGCTGCTCACCCACCGAGGTGTCGGCGAGGGTGATGCCCTGCTCGGCCAGAGCCTCCCGCAGTTGTGGCAGGGCCTGTTCGATCGCGCTGCGCACCGGCGCATGGGCGGAGAGGAACTGGGCCTGAGCGTTCTGCTCGCCGACCTTGAGGCTGACCGACAAGGGGCCCAGTTCGGCAGGGTTCAGGTGCAGTTCCATCTGCTGATGGCCCCGCTGGCTCATGCCGACCAGCTGCTGACCGAGCTGCTGCGACCAGGCCGGACTGGCGACCGGCGCGCCCAGCGTGGCGGAGGGGGACGGGCTTGCCTGGGCACCGCCGGTGCCGCTGGTCCCGGCACTGGAGGCACCTCCCGTCGCCAGACCCATCAGGGCCTCCTGGCCACTGGTCCCGCCACGCCCCTGGCCGCCGTGAGTCGCCTGCAGGGCGGCTGGCCCGGCCTCGGCCTCCTGGCCGACCAGCGCCGACCAGGAGGTGGTCGGTGATGCGCTCTCGAGGGCCGGCGACCAGGCGCCGGCCAAGGGCAGGGCGGTGCCCGGCGCCGAGGAGAGCTCCGTCGTCGGGCGAGTCTCGGTGCCGGTGACACGGGCACGGGCGCCTGCGTCCGCGCCGGTCAGCTGGGCGGCAGCGAGGCGGCTGGCCTGATCGCCCTGGGGCGTCACGGTCGGCTGGCCCGCCGGTGCACCAGCCTGATCGATCAGCTGCATGCGCTCGGCGATGGCCGACAGGGCCAGCGGAGCGCCGGCGACTGCTGCCACGCCGGCCGGATCGGAAACCGTCTCCCCGGCCTTCGGCAAGGCCTCTTGTTCGCGCTGCGGGATGGTGTTCGATTCGCTGGCATCGGCGGCTTGCCGGGCGAGGCTCAAGGCCACCAGGGCCTCGCTATCAAACTCGCCGAGCAGCGCCGTGAGTGCCTGCTGCTGCTCGGCGCTCGGGGGCTGGGCCGTCAGGTCTTCGAGTGAAGACGGGTCGCCGCCGAGCAGGGCCTCGAGCGCGGCGCGCTGAGGGGGCTCGAAACGGGCCAGCAACTCCTCGGTGGAGGCCTCGGGCGACAGGGCTTTGGTCGACATGGCCTGGTGATCGCCTACCTGGCCCTTGGCCACGCGTGCCAACTGCTCGGCGAAACCGGCGCCCTCCGGGGCGGGCAACTTGCCGCTGTGCGGAGCCGGCGCGTTACCGCGGGTGGCGAGAAGGGGGCTGATATCCATGCGATCTCCTAGCGAATCCGATGATCCGGCGGGCGGCGCGCCAGACAATTGGCGCTCAGTTCGTCGTTGTGGCGCTGTTCGCGCCGCTGGGCTTCGCGCTGGGCCTCGGCCTGGCGACGTTCATGGAGCGTGTCATAGGACGACAGGCGCCGCTGCTGCTGTTGCCATTGGCGCTGGCAGCTCTCGACGCGGCTGGTGCGTTCGCACTGGGCCTGGTGAGCCCGGTCGATGGCAGTATCCAGCGATGCCAGAAACTGCTGATAGTTGTGCAGGCTGGCCGGGTCGATGCCGCCGTGCATGGCCTGTTGCAGGCGGTGAGCATATTCGAGGCGGTATTGTCGCAGGGTCTCGACCTGTCGGGCGGCCTGCTGTTCCCCGCGGCGCTCGCTGGCCAGGGCCTGACTGGCGGCATCGCGAGCGTCCTTGGCGAGCTGGGCCAGGGTTTCCAGAGGGCGTGATCCGGTCATGACAGGGCTCCGATCAGGGCCGCCATGGCCTGGCGGGCATGGACCACGTCGGCCCGTTCGCCGACCTGCTGCTGCAGGAAGCCTTCGAGGCGCGGATAAAGCTGCACCGCCTGATCGAGCTGGGGGTCGTGGCCCGGGCTGTAGGCACCGACGCTGATCAGGTCACGGTTACGCTGATAGCGGGAGAACAGCTGCTTGAACCGGCGGGCCTGGCGCTGCTGGGGGGGCTCGGTGATGGCGGTCATGGCGCGACTGATCGAGGCCTCGATGTCGATCGCCGGGTAGTGCCCGGCCTCGGCCAGGGCGCGCGACAGCACCACATGGCCATCCAGGATCGCCCGCGCCGCATCGGCGATGGGGTCCTGCGGATCGTCGCCTTCGGTCAGCACCGTGTAGAAGGCGGTGACCGACCCGCCGCCGCGTCGCCCGTTGCCGGCTCGCTCGACCAGCCCCGGCAGCTTGGCGAAGACCGAGGCCGGGTAGCCCTTGGTGGCCGGGGGTTCGCCGATGGCCAGGGCGATCTCGCGTTGCGCCATGGCGTAGCGGGTCAGCGAATCCATGATCAGCAGCACGTGACGTCCCTGGTCGCGAAAGCCCTCGGCGAGCCGCGTCGCATAGGCGGCGCCCTGCAGACGCTGTAGCGGCGAGGTGTCGGCCGGGGCGGCGACCACCACCGAGCGCTGGCGCCCTTCCGGGCCGAGGATGTTGTCGATGAAGTCTTGCACCTCCCGGCCGCGCTCGCCGATCAGGCCCACCACGATGACGTCGGCCTGGGTGTAGCGGGCCATCATGCCGAGCAGCACCGACTTGCCGACGCCCGAGCCGGCAAAGAGCCCCATGCGCTGGCCGCGGCCGACGCTGAGCAGGGCATTGATGGCGCGGATGCCGACATCGATCTGGTGCTCGATGGGGGCCCGGGACAGTGGGTTGAGAGGCGCCGTGGCCAGGGGGGCGTGAGGCGCATCGTCGAGGGAGGCGCGGTCGTCCAGGGGGCGGCCATTGCCATCGACCACCCGCCCCAGCAAGGCATCGCCTAGGGGGAAGCGGCGGGCGCTGTGGGACTGATCGTCGCCCAGCGGAAAGACGCGTGCCCCCGGCGTCAGGCCGCTGATCTCGGCCAGCGGCATCAGGAAGAGCCGCTCGCCGGCGAAACCCACGACCTCGGCCTCCGCGAGGCCTGGAGAGGCGTTGCCGCCGGCCAGTTCGATGCGACAGGCACTGCCCAGCGGCACCTTGAGGCCCACGGCCTCGAGTACCAGGCCGGTGGCGCGGATGATGCGGCCGCTGGCCCGATAATCGGGCAGTGCCTCGATGCGGGTGCGCACGCCCTCCAGAGCCCGGGACCAGCGGGCCACATGCGGGTTGGCGAGCGGCTCGCTCATGGCCCGTCTGCCTGATCGTCGTCCGAGGCGTCATGACGGGCATGACGCTGTCGCACCTGCGCCATGACTGCCTGGCAGCGGCTCTCCCAGCTGGCATCCAGCTCGCCGCTCTGGCTGGTGACGCGACAGCCGCCGCGACTGAGCTGATCATCGGGCTGCAGCGACCAGCCGGCGGCGGTGAACTCCTCGCCGAGCCGGTCGTCGACCAGCGCCAGGTCATCGGGATGCAGCCACAGTCGCGGCTGGCCGGTCAGTGCCGGCTCGACGTGCAGCAGCTCGCGCAGCAGCGTCAGGATCTGCTCCGGCCGGGCGTCCAGGGCCTCGCCGGCAAGCTGGCGGCCGGTGGCCAGCGCGAGGTGAACCAGGGCATCGGCGATGTCCTCGTCGAGGCGCTCGAGGCCCTGGCCGAACTGTTGCGCCAGGCCCAGCAGCGGTGCCAGGGCCTGGTCGGCGCGGCGTTGCAGCTCCGCTTCGCCGGCGCGGCGACCCTCTTCCAGGCCCTCGGCATAGCCGGTCTGGCGACCCTGCTCGAGGCCTTCGGCATGGCCCTCGGCGCGAGCGGCCTCGCGGGCCTGGCGGCGCTCGGCCTCGAGCTCGGCCTGGCGCTTCATGGCCTGACGACGGATGCGGGCCTGACGGGCCTGCTGCTCCCCCTGGGCCAACGGCTGGTCCTGCAAGTCCTCCATCTGCCAGCGGCGCCAGCTCTGGGTATCGTCCCGGGAATGCTCAGACATAGCTGTCCTCGCCGCCGGCCAGCACGATCTCGCCGCTGTCGGCGAGACGCCTCACGACCTGCAGGATGGCCTTCTGCTCGGTCTCGACCTGGGAGACGCGCACCGGGCCGCGGGCCTCCATGTCCTCGCGCAGCAGCTGGGCGGCACGCTGGGACATGTTTCGCAGGAACTTCTCCATCAGCGAATCCGGCGCCCCCTTCAATGCCACCACCAGGGAGTTGGTCTCGATCTCCTTGAGCACCATCTGAATGCCGCGGTCGTCGATCTCCTCCAGGTTCTCGAACAGGAACATCTCGTCGATGATCTTCTGGGCCAGATCCTCGTTGTGGGCACGGACGTTCTCGATGACGACCTCTTCCTGATTGGAGTTCATCAGGTTGAGAATCTCGGCCGCTGTCCTCGCGCCGCCCATCTTGCTGCGCTTGAGGTTCTGACCGTCGAGCATGTTGCCCAGCACCTCGGTGAGTTCCTGCAGGGCCGCCGGCTGGACCCCGTTGAAGGTCGCGATGCGCAGCACCACATCGTTGCGCAGGCGGTCGTCGAAGTGCTCCAGGACATTGGCTGCCTGGGGGCGTTCCAGGTGGATCAGGATGGTGGCGATGATCTGCGGATGTTCCTCGCGGATCATCTCGCTGACCAGTGAGGCCTCCATCAGGTTGAGCGCGTCGATGCCGGAGGTGGGGCCGTTGTTCTCCAGCAGGTCCTCGATCAGGCCGGTGGCGCGTTCGCTGCCCAGCGCCTTGGTCAGCACCGAGCGGATATGATCGCTGGAGTTGAGGTTGATGGCGCTGAACTCGTCGGCCTCCCTCTGAAAGTCGTCGAGTACTAGGCGCATGTCCTCGTGGGAGACCTGGCCCAGGTTGGCCATCTCCTGACTCAGGTCTTCGACCTCGCGGGAGGAGAGGTACTTGAAGACCTCGGCGGCACTGTCCTCGTCGAGGGACAGCAGCAGGATGGCGCTGCGACGCGCGCCGCTCATCTTCTGGGTGCTGTTACTTTTCATGGTCGTTCATCCAGCCGCGGACGATCATCGCTACCAGGCGCGGGTCCTCGAGTGCCATCTCGCGCAGCTCCTCGAGGTTGCGTTCATAGGCCGATGCCTTGTTGCGGCGACGCGTGGCGGTATAGGTCGCGCCCTCCTCGTCGCCCTGAGTCTCGCCGTCGTTTGTCGAGGTTGTCTCGTCCTCGTCGTCGCCGACGGTGGCGTTGATGCGCTCCGGTGTGGCCGCCGGCAACGCCGGTTGCGTATGGCGCTTGATCAGCGGACGCAGCAGCAGCAGGTATAGGAGCAGGGCCGCGAGGCCGACCATCAGGTAGCGGCCCAGGCGGAAGGCCAGCTGCTGGAGATCCGGCTGCTGCCACCATTCGAGGGCGAGGTCGTCGCGGGCGGTAGGCGCGAAACGGCTGTTGACCACCTCGATGGCATCGCCCCGGGCCTCGGAATAGCCCATCGACTGGCGCACCAGGCGTTCGATCTGATCGATCTCGGCGGCCTCCAGGGGGACGCGCTCCACCACGCCCTCGGCGTTGCGGGTCTCCCGGTAGTTGACCACCACCGCAACGGTCAGGCGCTCCACCTGGCCGCGCTGATGCTGAATATGGGCGACGTTGCGATCCACCTCGTAGTTGACCACGTTGTCCTGGGTCAGGCGGCTGGCCGGTGCCTCGGCGGCCTCATCATCGGCGCCCTCGGCCTGATTGATGGGAGAGGGCGCGACCCCGGGCGGGGTGTTGCTCAGGGCGCCGGGGACGCCCTCGGCCAATGCCTCGCCCCCGCGGTAGGTGCCGCTCTGCTGGAGGCTGCGCACCGCCGCCTGGTTAGGGTCCTGGTTCGGGGTGTAGCGTTCGGCGGTCTCCTCGCGGCGCGAGAAGTCGACCTGGGCGGCCACCTGGGCATGGACGTTGCCGGCGCCGAGGATCGGCGACAGGATGTTCTCGATGCGCCGCTGGTAGGAACGTTCGACCTCGGCGATGTAGTCGAGCTGAGTGCCGTTGAGGTCGCCGGTACCCCCCGGGCGCGACAGCAGGCGACCGTTCTGGTCCACCACGGTGACGTTCTCGGTCGCCAGGTCCGGCACGCTGCTCGAGACCATGTGCATGATCGCGCTGACCTGCCCCTCGCCGAGCACACGGCCGGCCTGCAGGGTCAGCACCACCGAGGCCTTGGCCGGCTCCTGCTCGCGCACGAACACCGAGGGCTTGGCCATGGCCAGATGCACCCGTGCCCGCGCCACCGGGCCGAGGGACTCCATGGAGCTCGCCAGCTCGCCCTCGAGCCCGCGCTGGAAGTTGACCTGCTCGGCGAACTGGCTGACCCCGAAGGCCTGGTTGTCCATCAGTTCAAAGCCGACATTGCCCCCCTGAGGGAGACCCTGTTCGGCCAGTTGCAGGCGCAGGCTATGAACTCGGTCCTCGGGGACCAGCAGCGTCTGGCCGCCGGCGCCGAATTCATAGGGGATCGCGCGGGCGTCGAGTTCCTGGATGATGCGTCCGCCATCGGCCTCACTGAGGTTGCTGTAGAGGACCCGGTAGTCGGCGCCGCGGGCCCACATCAGCATGGCCAGCACGAGGGCGATGACCGCCGCGGCGACCAGCAGCAGCGGAATCAGCGGATTTTCCTGCAGCTGTTCCTTGAGCCGCGTGGCCATGCCCGTGGCAGGGGCACGGCCTTCGCTGCCTGCTGCGGAAGCAGGGCGAGGGGTGTCGGTGGCCGAGGCCCCATTGCTCATGAAAGCCCCCGGCGACCGGCAGCGAAGCGTGTCATGGCAGGCTCAGGGAGTCGTGCTGAAGGCATTGCATAATCCGTTCATCGCGGTGGGCCGCCCCGCCTGGGCGGTACTTTGAATGGACGTTATTATCCGTAGCCTCGGCAACCCTAAAGGACCGAAAAGCCGGTTGTTTCCTCCCCATTTGGTCGCATGCGAAAGGGGGCGCAGCTGCTAGGCTTGCTCCCATTCTACTTCCCAGGCGAGGACGCATTCATGAGTGCTCCCCCGATCCAATCGGCCCTTCAGCAGATGCAGACCCTGGCCAGCCAGGCCAGCGGGCAGGCGCAGAAGGGGACGCAGCTTTCCACCGCCGTCGGTCAGGGCGGCTTCGCCGACGAGCTGCATGCCTCTGTTCAGCGCATCAATCGCCTCCAGCAGGCCTCGGCGAGCAAGGCTCGTGCCTTCCAGGCCGGTGACCCCGATGTCGCCCTCAATGACGTGATGGTCGACATGCAGAAGGCCAGCGTGGCCTTCCAGATGGGGGTTCAGGTGCGCAATCGCCTGGTAACCGCCTACAAGGACGTCATGAACATGCAGGTCTGATTCAGACCTCGATCTCGATCAGCCGCCCCTGCAGGGCATCCAGTCGCGCGGCGATGCGCAGCACCTCCTCGGAGGGGATCTGGCGGATCGTCTCGCCGTTGGCTCGGTCGACGATACGGGTGACCACTCGGGAGGTGTGTGAGTCGAGCTCGAATTCGACACCATGCTGACGCATCACCTGATTGATGCGCTGGATCGGCGCCACCAGGTCCGCCCGGGACGCGGCGGGGGGCGCATGGATGGCCTGAGCCAGGGTGCCGCCAGCGGGGGGCAGCTGCGCCAGCATGGTGTCGACCCGCTGACGGGGCGTCAGCTCCTTGAGCATCGAGGAGCCGGATGAAGCATGGGTCTCGCCGATCGGCGCGGTCATGGCGGTCTTCCCTGACAAGACGTGAAGAGTACCTGCAGGTTTTCTATCGGCCGGCCCGGCGATGACTTTAGGGTCGGCCAGGCTCTTTCCCGGGGGCTGTGGCCCTGCTCACCTGAACCAAGTGGAACCCTTGACGAATGAATCCCTCCACCCTGATCGGTATCGTCACCAGCCTTCTGATGCTGGCCAGTGTGCTGCTGTTGAGTGCCGAGGCGCCCGCCAGCTTTCTCAACCTGCCGGGGCTCGCCATCGTGCTGACAGGCACCCTGGCGGCGACCTTCATCAGCTATCCGCTGCGGGAGGTGGTGCGGGTAGTACGGCTGGTCGGTCTGGTCTTTCGCCGCGAGCGTCGCTATCTCGACGAGGACCTCGAGGAATTGGTGGGGCTCGCCAAGCTGTGGTTCTCCGGCCATGTGCGCGACGTGGAGCAGCGCCTCGAGGAGGTACGTAATCCCTTCCTGCGCACCGGGGTTCAGCTGGTGATCGACAACACCAAGGAAGAGGAAATCATCGACCTGCTGCACTGGCGTATCTCCCGGCTCAAGGCACGAGAGCGCGCCGAGGCGCAGATCTTTCGCACCATGGCGCTCTATGCGCCGGCCTTCGGCATGATCGGTACCCTGGTGGGGCTGGTGAACATGCTCGAGGGGCTGTCGGCGGCCGATATCGGCGCCATCGGTGAGCGCATGGCGGTGGCCCTGCTGACCACCTTCTATGGCATCGTGCTGGCCAACCTGGTATTCAAGCCGATCGCCGTGAAACTCGAGCGTCGCACCGAGGAGCGGTTGATCGCCATGAACATGGTGCTGGAGGGAGTCTCGCTGATGTCGCGGCGCCGCCTGCCCTCGTTCATCGAGGAGACGCTCAAGTCCTTCATGGTCCACCATCGCGACGAGCTGCGTGATGCCCCCGAGTCGAGCGAGGTCGACGGGGCAGCGCGAGGTGGCACACCGTTCAAGCATCTGAAGCGACGCCTGACAAGGGGGCGGCGGCATGCCTGATCATCGCCGCCTGCGTCAGCGTCGGGAGCAGGTCCTGGCGCCGGACTCTCAGGACGATGGCAGCGGGATCTGGATGCTCAGCTACATCGATATCATGACCCTGCTGGTGGCCCTGTTCGCCTTGCTGCTGTCGGTAACCGCGACTTCTGACCGGGAGGAGGACGTCGCCAACGAGGAGCTTCTCACCCCCGAGGCCCTGGTGGTGGCGCTCGGGGTGGCCGGCGGCATGCCGGGCGCGTCTGCCATGCCCGGGCCACGGGTGGATGTCAGTGGTCCCCTGGCGCTCCAGGCGGCCCTCGAGGCGCCGCCGATGCCATCGGTGCTGCTCGCCGAGCGACTGGACCTGGAGAGCCTCGAGGAGGTCTCGATCCTGGTGACCGAGGCCGCGCCGGACAGGGCGCGGCGCCTGGATCCTCAGGCGCTGGCAGCGGCCGACACCCTCGGGCAGGCGTTGGCCGAGCAGCTCGAGGTGGCGCCGCTGCTGCCCTCGCTGGAGGACGTCGAGGTGTCTCGCGTCGAAGAGGGCATCAACCTGCGCATCCAGGATCGCCTGGCCTTCGAGTCGGCGGATGCGGCCCTGACCCCGCAGGGGCAGGCAATGGTCGAGCGCCTGGTCGAGCTCGTCGCTCGCTATGACGGCACCGTCTCGGTGGAGGGGCATACCGATGATCGGGATATTGCCACGCCCCGCTATCCTTCCAACTGGGAGCTGTCGACGGCGCGCGCCACGGCGATCCTGCGTGAGCTTCAGGCGGCGGGCATCGAGGCCTCGCGGTTGCGCGCCATCGGTTACGCCGATACCCGGCCGCTGGCCGACAACACGAGCGCGGAGGGGCGCGCCGCCAACCGTCGGGTCGAGGTGATCGTGCACCTCTAGCCTGGATCAAAGGCGGGCGCGTGGTGTGCCGGTCGTGTCGTTGGCGCGTGCCTCTCGATGATTCGACGATGATGAATTCGCACAATGAAAAACGCCCCGGTCTCACAGCGGCCGGGGCGTTTTTCTGTGCGGCGCGATCAGAAGGTGTAGCTGATGCCGAGCATGGCGATCGGGTAGTACTCGAAGTCCTCGGCTTCCTCCTCGAGGCGGCGCTCCTCGGCGCGGGCATCCCTCTCGAAGGCCGGGCTGCCGGCGATGGGGCCGGTGGCGTCCAGCTCCACCTCGACGTCGGTGCTCATGACGCCGAACTCGCCGAAGATGCCGAATCCGCTGCGATGGGAGCTGCGCCAGCCCATGCCTAGATAGGGCTGAACCCCGTCGGCGATGGTCAGCTTGCCCTGCAGCTCGCCCACGCTGCTGGCGTTGTAGGTGTTGCCGTCGAACTCGAAGTCGCCGGACTGGTTGGAGGTGCCGGTGACGTCGGCCTCCATGTCCGGCAGCATGGCGCCGGCGGTGAGGTAGAAGCGACCCGCGAAGGGGTAGAGGTTGAGCTTGAGGGCGCTGGCGCCGATGCCCAGGTCGCCCTCGTAGTGGACGTCGTCGGTGTCGTAATCGCCCTCGTAGTCGAGGTTGTCGGTATAGCTGGCGGTGACCCCCAGGTAGCCATTCATCCGGTAGGACAGCTCGGCGCCGAAGCCGGTGGTGCCAGCCACCGCGGCCAGGGTGGTGCGGTCATAGGCCTGGGCGCTGCCCGCGGCGAGGCCGGTCAGGGCCAGCGCCATGCCGGTGGTGATCAGTCGTTTCATGTCAGTTCCCCTTGTTATGTTCTTGTCGAAGACCGGCTGCCAGTGGTGTGCTGAGAGGCCGGCGAGCGCTGAGGCTCCATCTGAGCTATCGGCGAGACGATTCGCGCCTTGAGCGGTCAAGCGCCTGAAAAGGAGGGTGAAGTTAGGGGTTTTTGCGGCTTAGGGCTGGCTGGGAAGAAGGGGGCGTGGCCTTAGGGGGCGGGAGCGAGCAGAGGCAAGAAAAAGGGCGGCCCATGGGCCGCCCTTCTCGATGGTGTCGTGGGTGGGGATTAACCCAGCAGCGACAGCACGTTCTGCGGGACCTGGTTGGCCTGGGCCAGGACGGAGGTGCCGGCCTGCTGCAGGATCTGGGCGCGGGTCATGTCGGAGACCTCGTCGGCGTAGTCGGCATCTTCGATGCGCGAGCGGGCCGCGGTGAGGTTGGTCTCGGTGGTTTCCAGGTTGGTGATCGCGGAATCGAAGCGGTTCTGGATCGCACCCAGGTCGGAGCGCTGGTTGTCGACCTGCTTGATGGCCGAGTCGAGGCTCGCCAGCGGGTCGCCGGCGCGGGCAGATGTCAGGCTGGAAACGTCGGCACCTTCGGTGGCGTCGTAGGTGACCACGCCTTCGCTGATGCTGGCATCGTTGTCGTCGAGGGCGACATGGAAGACCTGGCCGCTGCTGGTCGGGTCGATGTTCAGGCCTTCATCTTCCAGCTTGGCGCGGTCTTCGCTGCTCAGGCCGGAGCTGTTGATGGTGACCTTGGCAAACATGTTGCCTTCTTCGTCGGCCACCAGGGTGCTGGAGCCTTTCACGTTCTCGTTGGCGATGCCCAGGTCGTCGCCGGTGAAGGCCTTGACATTGGCTCCAGTGACATTCTCGAAGCCTGTGTTGTTCTCGACCTGTGCCGTAGTGGCCGCAGTGGTCGCGCCCTGCGGACCGGTGACGCTGAAGCCGGCCAGGTCCAGGGCCTCGGAGTTGGTCTTGGCCAGGTCGATGGAGATGGTCTGGCCATCGGCGGAGCCGACCTGGATGTCCACGGTCTGGTCTGAGGCCAGGACGTCGGTGCCATTGAAGCTGGTCTCTTCGGAGATGCGGTCGATCTCGGAGAGGCGCTGGTTGATCTCGTCCTGGATGGAGGCGAGATCGTCCTGGCTGTTGGTGCCGTTCTGCGCCTGGACGGTCAGTTCACGGACACGCTGCAGGTTGTCGTTGACCTGGTTCAGGGCGCCTTCGGCGGTCTGGGCAACGGAGATGCCGTCGTTGGCGTTGCGCTGGGCCTGGGACAGACCGGTCACCTGGCTGGACATGCGGTTGGCGATGGCCTGGCCCGCGGCGTCGTCCTTGGCGCTGTTGATACGCAGGCCGGAGGACAGGCGCTCCATTGAGGTGCCCAGGGCGGCCTCGGACTTGCTCAGGTTCTGCTGGCCGACCATGGCGGTAATGTTGGTATTGATCACTGACATGTGATGTTCCTTTATCTCGTTGAGGGCTCCATTGGCGCGCCCCGGTTCTCGATGAAGTGGGGCATGCCGCAACGGCGCCGTGGGCCGTTATGACTAATGTCGGCGATCGTCGTCGTAGCTTTAGGGTGCCGGATGTTTTTTTCTGCAATGCTGGTACAGCGGGGGCAGTCGCGATGGCGAGGGCGTGAGAGCCCGCCGTCGCTTGGGTTCCGTCGTGTCGTCCGTCGCCGCGAGGTGATCAGGCGAGGCGCTCAAGAAGGCGAGCCCGTCGGCCGATAGGGGGAAAATACGTCGGTGGATGGGCGGATGGACCCTGATCCCCGACCGTCGATTTGTTCCTATTCAGTGAGGCCAGGATGGCGCCAGCAAGCGATGCTTTTACCCCCGTCGAGTCCTTTCGTGAGTGCCAGGAGCTGCTGGATTGCCTGATGCAGGCCGGCGGCGCCTCCTTGCAGTTAGAGCAGGGGGAGCATCAGCACCCCTTGCCGGTGCTGGTGGCCGACATGGTGCCGGGCGAGTGGTTGAAGCTGGATATTTCGGCCATCCGCGAGGTGGCAGGTAGGCTCAAGCGTGGCGAGGCGTTTCGGCTGCTCGGTCAGGCGCCGGGCAAGATGCTGCGTACACCTCCGCTGGTGGTGAGTGAGTGTCGCGAGGTCGAGGGGCGACTCGAGTGTGCTGTCGCCTATCCCGATGCCATGGAGGTTCTGCAGCGGCGTGACAGCTTTCGCGCCGAGCTGCGCCTGAACATGGAGGTGGCCGTCACGCTGCAGGGTGGGGGGTTGAAGGGTTGGTTGCGCAACCTGTCGGTCGATGGTGCCCAGGTGGAGCTGCCGCTGGCGGCGGCGTCGCAGCTGGCCGCCGATACTGCACTGCTGACCCTGGAAATGGTGTTTCCCGATGGGACCCATTTCGCGATCAATGCCACTCTGCGCCATGACCGCCCGCTGGTCGAGCGCCAGCTCATTCAGGCCGGCTTCCAGTTTGGGCCGCGTAATGCCCAGCAGGAGCGAGAGTTGTGGTACTTCGTGCGCGAGATCGAACGGGAAGCCGCTCGCTATGAGGAGGAGGATGCTCATCCCCGCGCCCCCTCGGCGCTGTTCAAGCCTCGTCCCGGCCAGCCAGCAGACGGTCATGAGGCGGTCTCCTATGCCACGCCGATGACGCAGCGCCTGGCGCGCCTGTCCGGCTATCTCGACAGCCAGTTGCTGGCCCTGAAACAGGGGCGAGGTGTCGAGGCTCAGGCCCTGTCTCGGCAGGCGGATCGACTGCTGGCGCTTCTCGACGAAGACAGGGAGGCGCTGTTGTTCGCCTCGGCCTGTCTGCCCCCAACGTCATCGCTGGTCCACCACGGCCTGAACGTGGCCATTCGGCTGGCCGATCTCGTTGGTCGCCAGCGCATGCCTCAGGAGGTGCGCAAGGCCCTGGTCGCCAGTGCCATGGTGCATGACCTTGGCAAGGCCCTGTTGCCAGAGGAGCTGCGCCAAGCGCGCCAGCTGGACGATGACCAGTACCGCGCCATCCAGGCGCATGTGGGCTGGATTCACGAGCGCCTGGCGGGGTGTGGCTGGTTATCCGAGGCGGTCACGCGAGCGGTGGTGACGGGGGCCAACGAGCGCCTGGACGGCAGTGGCTATCCCGAGGGACTGGCCGGTGACCGGCTGCATGAGCTGAGCCGGGCGATGGGGGTGGTGGATGTGGTCGATGCCATGGGGCGAGCGCGCAGCGATCGCGAGGGCTGGACTCTGGAGGCGATCTATCGCCATCTGCTCAGCCATCCCGGTCGCTTCGATCAGACCTGGGTGAAGCGCTATGTGAGGCATTTCGGCGTGATGCCGGTGGGGAGTCTGGTGCGCTTCGCCTCGGGGCATCTCGGCTGGGTGCTGAGTCTCGATGATCAGGGGGCGATTCGCAGGGTATGGCTGACGGATGCAGTGGCTCTGCCGCACCGGGAGATGGGGGAGCGCCTCGAGGCGGCCGAGCTCGCCCGGCTGGGTCGGCCCGTCGAGACGCTTCGCGTCCCGCTCCCCTGACTCAATGCACGGGGCCTCGCCTCAAGTTGTGGGCAATCCCGCCGATGATCGGGATTGCCCATGAAATCAGAAGCTATTCGGCTCCTCGCCAATCCAAGGAGAGCGTCACAATGGCTCGCATCAGCAAGGGGACATCATGTCGACGATCACATCTCTGGGAATAGGCTCCGGACTTGACCTCAACAGCCTGCTCGATCAGCTGGAGGAGGCCGAGCGCGAGAAACTCAAGCCGATCGCCGAGCAGAAGAAGAGTTACGAGACGAAGATTTCCGCCTACGGCAGTCTCGAGGCCTCGCTTGCCCAGTTCAAGGAGGCGGCGGGGGCGCTGAATGATGCGGAGCTCTTTCAGGCCGTCAAGAGCGAGGTCTCCGGCTCCGCCCTGACCGCGGCGGCGACCAGCGAGGCGAATGCCGGCAGCTATCGCATCGAGGTCAGCCAACAGGCGAAGGCCTTCAGCGTGGCCAGTCATGGGGTCGCGGACCAGAAGACCCCGCTGGGCGCGGGGCGCCTGAGCATGACCCTGGGCGGTGGCGAGACGCTCGAGGTTGAGGTCGGGGAGGGGGAAAGCTCGCTCATGCGGGTGCGGGACGCCATCAACGACCTGGATGCGGACATTCGGGCCTCCATCGTCAACGATGGCGGGAGCACGCCTCATCGTCTGGTGCTGTCGGCGCAGACGACCGGGACCGACAGTGCGGTGGCCGGCCT
Organism: Halomonas sp. YLGW01; assembly: GCF_014840935.1. Classification (NCBI taxonomy): domain Bacteria; kingdom Pseudomonadati; phylum Pseudomonadota; class Gammaproteobacteria; order Oceanospirillales; family Halomonadaceae; genus Halomonas; species Halomonas sp. YLGW01. The sequence goes on from NZ_CP062005.1 coordinate 993,770, forward strand.
GTCGGTGAGCGGTGCCCTGTCCAGCGGTCTGGCCTTCGATCCCGCCACCGAGGTGTCGGCCCAGAATGCGCGGCTGAACGTCAACGGCGTGGCCATCGAAAGCCAGACCAATCGGGTCGACAAGGCGATCGACGGCCTGACGCTCAACTTGATGGAAGCCGGCGAGGCCAGCGTCGAGGTCAGTCGCGACCGCGATGGCATCCAGAAGGCCATCAAGAGTTTCGTGGATGCCTACAACCGTATGCAGGGCCAGATCGGCCAGATGTCGAGTTTCAATCAGGAGACCGGGGAGGCCGGCGAGCTGCTGGGCGACAGCACCCTGCGGACCGCCGAATCGCGCATTCGCAATGCCATGAGCAATGGTGTCGGCGAAGGCCAAGGTGAGCTGCGCATGCTCTCGGATGTCGGCGTCTCGCTGCAGCTCGATGGCACCCTGAAGCTCGACCCGGCGCGACTTGATGAGGTGGTGGCCGACGACGTCACCCGCTTGGCGGAATTCTTCGCCGGTGATAGCGAGGAGGGCGGCATCATCGGCCAGCTGGATGTCACCCTGGAGCGGATGCTGGATCGCAATGGTCTGATGGGAAATGCCATCGATGGCCTGGATCAGAGCATTCGCAGTCTCGACAAGAGCCATGCGCGCACCGAGGAAAGCATCAATGCGACCCTCGAGCGATACCGCAAGGAGTTCTCCGAGCTCGACGGCATGGTGGCCAACATGAATTCCACCAGCGAATACCTTTCCCAGCAGTTCGACGTCCTGAGTGCCCAGGCCGGCGGCAAGTCCGGCAAGTCGACCTAACCCTTAGACAGACAGTGAGGATGTGATCATGAATTCCATGCGGGGCGCGGCGACCTACGCCCGAGGTGCTGGTGCCTATGCCAGAGTGGGCGTCGAGAGCGGCGTGATGGCCGCCAGCCCTCACCAGTTGATCGTGATGCTCTTCGACGGCGCCCAGGCGTCGATTCGCAAGGCACGCATCCACCTTGAGGACGGCAACATCGCCGAGAAAGGGCTGGCCATCTCCAAGGCCATGGACATCGTCAACAACGGCCTGCTGGCGGCGCTCGACCGCGAACAGGGCGGCGAGGTGGCCGAGAATCTGGCCAGCCTCTACGATTATGTCGTGCGCTTGCTCAGGGCCGCCAACCGTGACAACGATCCGGCGAGCCTGGATCGGGCGGCTAAGCTGCTCGACGACATCGGTTCCGCCTGGCGCCAGGTCGGCGGCGGCGCGAGCGAGAGTTGATATGGCGGATACACAAGTGTCGCGGCAACATTCCCCCCAGGCCATCGTGATCGCCGGCCACGAGGCGCTGTTGCGCCGGACCTCGCGGATGCTTAGCCTGGCCAATGCCAAGGAATGGACGGCGCTGGTCGACGAGGAGTCCCGCTACCTTCTCGACGTGGAGCGCCTGGCACGCTTCGAGGCCGATGTCGCCCTCGATGACGAAGGTCGTGCGCGCAAGGCGCAGCTGCTCGAGCAGGTGCTCGAGCAGAGCATGGAGGTGCGCAGGCGCCTGATCGAGCGGCGCGATGAGCTCGGGCGTCTGATCGTCTCCGGCGAGAAGAAGCGTCAGGTGGGCCGCGCCTATCGGGCTCAGGAGGACTCTCGGGTGCTCGAGCGCGAGTCACGGTTCACGCAGGGACGTTCGTGAGCGGCATCACGCCGATTCTCGACACCCTGCTCCATCAGGTGCTGGGCAAACGTGCCGATGTGCCTGTGCCACGGGAGCTCAATGCGCCGGTGCAGCCTACCAGCCCGGGAGACGCCGTCCAGGCCTTGCACAGCGATTCGCGACTGGAGCCGCGTCAGCGCGCGCTCCTGGCGCCGGCCCAAGGGCAGCAGAGTCGTGATGCTCTGGCGCCTTCGCCGATGCCTGGCGCGGCCGCTAAGCCCTCTGCGCAAGTGCATTTCAGCGCCTCAGCTCAGACCATCGCCAGCGTTCTCGACCAGTTTCCGGCCCCGCCCGCCACCCTGCGGGTGCGGGAACCCTTGATGCCCGCCGACTCGGGCGCCACCCCCGCTCAGCTGGCCGCGCGACTCCGCCAGAGCATCGATGCCAGTGGGCTCTTCTATGAATCTCATCTGGCGCGCTGGCAGCGGGGCGCCTTCTCGCTTCAGCAGTTGATGCTTGAGCCGCAGATGCAGCGAGGCGGGGTGGTCCCCGGCCTCCAGTCGCTGACACCGGCGGCACCATCCTCCACTCCGCTGTCGCCCGTGATCTCACCGAGGCCGGTGTCGACGGGGGGGGCGGCACCGGTCGAAAACGGTCATTCAGGCACGCGGCATGTCTCCTCTCCGCCGGTGGTTGAATCCGGCCCGGCTGTCCAGCCTGGACGGAGCGGGCCGTCGGCATCGTCCGTCGAGGCCGGGGCGGCTCAAGCGTCGACGGTCGGGAGCGGGGGGGCTGTCATGGCCCGAAGCGCCGATGCGGGAGCACCTGCAGGGGCAATGGATACTGAGCGTGCGATGCCGTCGTCTTCTCAGCCCCTGGAGGAATCCTTGCAGCAGGTGGTGCGCCATCAGCTGGAGATGCTCTCGACACCGGCGCCGGTATTGCGCTGGGAGGGTGATGTCTGGTCGGGGCTGTTCATGGCGCTGATCATCCAGCTCCCCGCCGTTGTCCGGCAGGAAGGCGAGCAGGCTTCGGGGGAGGGGCGGGAGGATGCGGGGCAAGAGGCCTGGCGGTCGCAAATGACGCTGGAGGTGGCGGGCTTGGGCCGACTGGATGTGAGTCTGCTGATTGCACGGCGTCGGCTGGAGGTGGCGCTTGAAGCCGAGAGTCAGGCGATGCTCAAGCGACTGGAGAATGGTGAGGCCATTCTGCGCTCGCGCCTGCAGGCCTGCGGCTTCGATGCCGTCGACCTGCACCTGGAGGTGGGCGACGAGGAGTCGGCATGACCGAGGCGTCTTACAACGGGCGGCGCCGTGCCGTGGCGCTGACCTATCGCCCGGGGAATGCAGCGCCCGAACTGGTGGCCAAGGGCTATGGTGATCTGGCCGAGCGGATCATCGAAGCGGCTCGTCAGGAGGGAGTCTTCGTGCATGATGCCCCGGCGTTGGTGGACCTTCTTATGACGCTGGATATCGATGAAGCGATCCCCGTCGAGCTTTATCGGGTCATCGCCGAGCTGTTGGTCTGGGTGCGGGAGGTGGCGACATCGCCGGACGAGGCATGAGGCAGACAGACTCCCGTATCTAAACGTAATTTAATTGTTAGATATGTAATTAATTGTGAGTATTTTTCATTAGTAAATTAGGCTTAATGCTCACTCAGAGGCTATTTCTTGCCTCTTTTCCTCTGCTTGAGGTTTGTAACTGTCCGCTAGCGGTCGGCTGGCGACGGTTGAAACTCTCACCCTAAAACACTAACAATAGCTACAAATTAAGATCGTGCCACTCATACGAAAGTCGACCGTTATTGTCGGCATTTGCCTCGATCTATAAAAAAGCCAAGTATCCGCAGGGGACAAAAAGATGATCAACGAGCAGCTCCTGGAGGAAATCCAGGATATGAACCTGTCGTATCTGCTGCTGGCGCAACGTTTGTTGGCCGAGGATCGCGCCATGGCGATGTTTCGGCTCAAGGTCGATGAGGAAATGGCCGACCTGCTCGCCTCCCTCTCGGCGCGTCAGCTCGGGCAATTGTCCCGCACCAATCAGCTGCTCTGCCATATGAGTCTCGGTGATGCCAATCAGCTGAAGGCCCTGGTGAACCACCGGCGGGATCACGGCTTGACCCATGCCCATGCTTCCATGCTGCTGTCAGGAGTGGCCACGACCTCTTGTGACCAGGTGTCAGGGGCTAAGGCATGAGCGAGAAAAGCCTGGTGGCGGAAATGCAGCAGGTGCAGATGGCGGTCGAGTTGATCGAGCTGGGCGCGCGCCTGCAGGTACTGGAAACCGAGACCGATCTCAGCCGGGGGCGCTTGATCAAGCTCTACAAGGAAGTGCGTGGCATGTCCCCCCCCAAGGGGATGCTGCCGTTTTCGACCGACTGGTTCATTACCTGGTTGCCTAACGTACATTCCTCTCTCTTCTATAACTATTATCAGCGCCTCCACCGTGATTACGGGTGCGACCGGATGGAGGCCTTCGTCAAGGCGTTCCGGCTCTATCTCGAGCAGGTGGACCTGGATGAGGCCGAGCCGGTGCTGGGCCTGACTCGGGCCTGGACCCTGGTGCGCTTCTTCGAAAGCGAGCTGCTGGAGCTCGCCAGCTGCACCAGTTGCCAGGGGCGTTTCGTGGCCCATGCGCATACGCCGACACAGGACTTCGTGTGCGGCATCTGTCAGCCGCCGTCCCGTGCTGGCAAGACCCGCAAACGGGTCGCCCGGTCGACGACCGTTGCCACCACCGGCACCAAGCGCCCTGGCAAGGCGTCGGGAACCGCCTGAACCTGCCCGTCCCGGCCTCTTCTTGTTTTTTCGATCTTCATTGCCCCGGCCCTTGCGGTCGGGGCAATGACGTTGTGCGCGGCTGAAAGGGTTTTTGTTTCCAAGCCCTCAAGCCGTGAGCGTGGTTGCCGATAGCAAAGAGAGAAGTCATTCGTCGACGTGAAGGACGCCGCGTGTGTTGATACCCCTTGGATTCATTATCGTGATCTTGTCGGTCTTCGGCGGGTTTGCCCTGGCCGGCGGCAAGTTGGGACCGCTATATCAGCCGACCGAGGTCCTGATGATCTGCGGCGGTGCCCTGGGGGCCTTCGTTGCCGCCAACAATGGCAAGGCGATGAAGGCCACCATCAAGAGTTTCTCCAAGCTCAAGCGGACCGCCAAGTACGACAAGCAGACCTATATGGAAGTCATGGCGGTGCTGTACAAGCTGCTCACCAAGATCCGTCGTGAGGGCATGCTGGGAATCGAGCGTGACATCGATTCCCCGGAAGACAGTCCGTTGTTCTCGGAACACCCGCGCGTCGTCAATGACCCGATGATCATGGGCTTCATCGTCGATTACCTGCGTCTGATGGTCAGCGGCAGCATGGACCCTCACCAGCTCGACGAGCTGATGCTGCATGAGATCGAGGCCTTCGAGCATGAGGCCCACATTCCCGCCGACGCCCTGGCCAAGGTCGGGGACGGCCTGCCGGCCTTCGGCATCGTGGCCGCGGTGATGGGGGTGGTGAAGGCCCTGAGCGCGGCGGATGCCGGGCCCGACCAAATGGGGGTGATGATCGCTCATGCCCTGGTCGGCACCTTCCTCGGCATCCTGCTCGGCTATGGCTTCTTCAACCCGCTGGCCAGTCGCATCGACCGCCAGGTCCAGGAAGCGGTGAAAATGTTGCAGTGCATGCGTGTGACCCTGCTGGCCAGCCTAAACGGCTACGCCCCTCAGCTGGCGGTGGAGTTCGGTCGCAAGGCCCTGCATACCGATGAGCGGCCGAGCTTCAGCGAGCTCGAGGAACATGTGCGGTCATCGAAGAGCACGGGCGGCGCATGAGTGAGCAAGGTCGCCCCATCATAATCCGCCGCAAGAAGGTGGTGCATGGCCACCATGGCGGCAGCTGGAAGATCGCCCTCGCCGACTTCATGACCGCTCTGATGGCGCTGTTTCTGGTGATGTGGATCCTGTCCTCGGCCAGCCAAGAGCAGCGCCAGGGCGTGGCGGAATACTTCAATACTCCCCTGCTCACCGCCATCGCCGGCGGCGAGCAGCAGGCCAATAGCCAGAACGTGATTCCCGGTGGGGGGCCGGACCCGACCTTTACCGAGGGGCAGCGGCAGCGCATCGACCGGCGCATCGAGACCCGGCCCAGCGAGATGCCTCAGCGGCTGCGGGAGCTGCGCCGCAGTGTGGAGAACGCCATCCAGGCCGATCCCGTGCTGCGCAAGCTGCGCAATCAGCTGCGCTTCGACATGACCCGGGAGGGCCTGCGGATTCAGCTGGTCGATACCGACAAGCGTCCCATGTTCGAGCTGGGCAGCGATCGGGTCGCCTCCTACATGCGTCGCCTGCTGCGCACCCTGGCCCCGTTGCTCAACGAGGTGCCCAACCCCGTCAGCATCAGCGGCCATACCGACAGCGTGCCGTACGTCGGCGGTCTGCAGGGCTACAGCAACTGGGAGCTCTCCACCGACCGCGCCAACGCCTCACGCCGTGAGCTGGTGGCGGGAGGACTCGAGCGGGACAAGCTCCTGCGGGTGGCCGGCATGGGCGACCAGGTGCCGATGCCGGACAGCGCGCCGGGAGATGCCATTAACCGCCGCATCGCCCTGGTGGTGCTCTATCGGCAGGTGGCCGAGAGCATCCGCTCCCAGGGGGGGCGTGGCGAGAGTATCGGCGTGCCATCGGCGCGACGAGCGCCGGACGCCCCCTTGCCGACAGAGGAATTTGTCGAGGGTGTTCGCCAGACGCTGAGCGGGTAATGATCCCGATTCGCCCATTACATGATCAGTTCGGGGACGAGCATGGACATCAGTGATTTTTATGAAACTTTCTTCGAGGAAGCCGAGGAGCTGCTGGGCGACATGGAGCGGCATCTGCTCGAGCTGGATGTAGACGCACCGGATGCCGAGCAGCTGAATGCGATCTTCCGGGCGGCCCATTCGATCAAGGGCGGGGCCGGTACCTTCGGTTTCGATGTCCTGCAGCACACCACCCATTTGCTCGAGAACCTGCTCGACTCCACCCGCCATGGTGAGCTTGCACTGCGCCGCGATATCGTCGACACCTTTTTGGAAACCAAGGATATGCTGCACGACCAACTGGATGCCTATCGTCAGGGCACCGAGCCCGACCCGGACGCCTTCGAGCGTATCTGCCAGACGCTGAAGCAACTCGCCCTCGACGAGCTGGGCCAGAAGGTGGACGAGGAAGCGCCGGAGGCGGCGGCGGCTCCTGCCGAGGAGCCCGTCGCCGAGTCCGTGGCCGGGTCGGCTGAATCGGATAATGGCGAGACGGGTGGGCGGCTGAGCATCGCCCTATTGGGGCTGGCCGACAAGGATCGGGCGCTCTTGGTCGAGGAGCTGGCGAACTTCGGCGAGATCATCGAGCGCCGCGGGGACGCCAGCCGTTACGAGGTGCTGCTGGAGACCTCGACCAGCATCGACGATATCGAGATGGTGATGTGCTTCATCGTCGAGCCCGAGCAGCTCGAGATACGTGCGGCCGGCGACCCGGCGGCCGGCGCAGCGGAGGCCGGTGCCCAGGCGGCCAGCACGGAGCCAGGGCCGCAGGCGCCTGAAGCGTCCGGGTCGTCCGCCCCGAACGCGGCAGCGGCCACACCGCCCGAGGCCAGCCAGGCCACCGAGCCCGCTCCCGAACAGTCGAGCGCGCCCGCTGCCAAGCCGTCGACCCCGGCAGCCGCCAAGTCCAAGCCCAAGGCCGGCGCCGAGTCCTCGATTCGGGTGCCGGTCAACAAGGTCGATCAGATCATCAATCTGGTCGGTGAGCTGATCATCACCCAGTCGATGCTCGATCAGACGGTGAGCGAGATGGAGACTGCCCAGGGCGGTGCCCTGGTCAATGGCATGAGCCTGCTGCAGCGCAATGCCCGGGACCTGCAGGAAGCCGTGATGTCGATCCGCATGGTGCCCATGGATTACGTCTTCAGCCGTTTCCCGCGGCTGGTCCGAGACCTCGCCGCCAAGCTCGACAAGGACGTGGAACTGGTCACCGAGGGCGAGTCCACCGAACTCGACAAGAGCCTCACCGAGCGCATCATCGACCCGCTGACGCATCTGGTGCGCAACAGCCTCGACCACGGCATCGAGTCTCCCGACAAGCGGGAAGCCGCGGGCAAGCCGCGCACCGGGCGCCTGACCCTGTCGGCGCAGCATCAGGGCGGCAATATCCTGATCGAGGTGATCGACGACGGCGCCGGGCTCAATCGCGACAAGCTGCTGGCCAAGGCAGAAGCCAACGGCGTGCCGACCAGCGAGAACATGAGCGATGACGAGGTCTGGCAGCTGATCTTCGCGCCGGGCTTCTCCACGGCGGAGCAGATCAGCGACGTCTCCGGCCGTGGCGTGGGCATGGACGTGGTCAAGCGCAACATCCAGGCCATGGGCGGCCATGTCGAGATCAAGTCGCAGCAGGGGCAGGGGACCACCACCCGTATCGTGCTGCCGCTGACCCTGGCGATCCTCGACGGCATGTCGATCAAGGTGGGCAGCGAGACCTTCATCCTGCCGCTCGGTACCGTGCTCGAGTCCCTGCAGCCGCGCCAGGAAGACCTCTATGCCATGGCCGGCGACGACGTGGTGATGAAGGTGCGCGACGAGTACCTGCCGGTGGTCGCCGTGCATCAGGCGCTGGATGTGGCCGATGCCGAAACCGAGCCGACCGCTTGCATCGCCGTGATCGTGCAGGGGGAGGGGCGCCGTTATGCGCTGCTGGTCGATGACCTGATCGGTCAGCAGCAGGTGGTGGTGAAGAACCTGGAAACCAACTATCGCAAGGTGTCCGGCGTGTCCGCGGCCACCATCCTCGGCGATGGCAGCGTGGCCTTGATCCTCGATGTCACCGACCTGCATCGCCTGAGTCGTACCAAGAGAGAGGCGCAGAGCGCCCGTCGTCCGACCACGCCTGCCAAGGAGGTAGAACCATCATGACAGACCTGAACGCCGCCAGCGCCGCCGCCACCGAGGCGCATAGCCGCGAGTTCCTGGTGTTTTCGCTGGGCGAGGAAGAGTACGCCATCGATATCCTCAAGGTGCAGGAGATCCGTGGCTACGAGAACGTCACCCGCATCGCCAATGCGCCGGACTTCATCAAGGGGGTCACCAATCTGCGCGGCGTGATCGTGCCGATCGTCGATCTACGCATCAAGTTCCGCCTCGACAACGTCGAGTATGGCGGCCAGACGGTGGTGATCGTGGTCAATGTCGGCGAGCGTATCGTCGGCATCGTGGTGGATGGTGTCTCCGACGTGATGACCCTGACCCCGGAGCAGATCAAGCCCGCGCCCGAGTTCGGTGTCACCCTGTCGTCGGATTACCTGAGTGGCCTCGGCAGCCTGGAGGATCGCATGCTGGTGCTGGTCGATATCGACAAGCTGCTGACCAGCGAGGAAATGCAGCTGGTGGATACCGTCAGCGCCTGAGCCTGAGGCTGAGCCGCATCGGCAACGTCTCCTGGATCGCCCGGCCATCGCCGGGCGATCGTCGTTGTGGCGCCGGCCGCGCCCTGTCAGCCGTTGATGGCGATGCGCTTTCTGCCTAAAGCCCTGTCTCGATTGGCCGATAACCTCCCTAACTGCCACGACACCGTCGTCTCGCACGTCATCATCTCGTGGCCACAACGGTGATGGCTGCCGTGATAGCAACGATCAGAACAACCAGTGCCATAACACCCCCAACAAGAACCATCACTCGCCCTGACGACAGGATACGGCGAGGGGCCGATGACAAGGCCCGCACATGGACGGCGGCATGACCCGAAGGCCGCCACAGAAGGGAAAGAGGTGCTTGTGAAGGTAATCGACAACATGACCGTCCGGCTGAGCTGGGGACTGGTGCTGACGCTGTTTTCCGGCCTGATCTTGATGCTCAGTGCCCTCGGGCTCTATGCGATCGACGATCCGGCCGCGGTGGAGGAGCGGGCCGGGTTGGTCAGGGCCGGCATCCTGCTGGTGCTTGGCCTGACGGCCATCGCCGTGGGGCTGGTGGTGTGGGGTGTGACGGCCAACGTGATTCGCCCGCTCGAGCGGGTGGTGGCCCATTTCGAACGCATGGCCAAGGGCGACCTGTCCGGCGCCATCGAACAGCGCGGCGACAACGAGATCGGGCGCCTGTTCGCGGCGATGGCACACATGCAGCAGAGCCTCGGGCGCACCGTCGGCTCGGTGCGTCGGGGTGGCCAGACCATTCACCGCCACGCCAAGGAGATCTCCCAGGGCAACACCGATCTGTCGTCGCGTACCGAGCAGCAGGCCGCCTCGCTGCAGCAGACCGCTTCCAGCATGGAAGAGCTGACCTCGACGGTCTCCCAGAACGCCGACAATGCCCGTCAGGCCAGCCAGCTGGCGGAGGAAGCCTCTCGGACGGCGCACCAGGGGGGCGAGGTGGTCCATGCCGTGGTCGACACCATGAGCGGGATCAACCAGAGCTCGCAGCGGGTCAGCGAGATCATCAAGGTGATCGATTCGATCGCCTTCCAGACCAACATTCTGGCCCTCAATGCCTCCGTCGAGGCGGCCCGTGCCGGCGAGCATGGCCGCGGCTTCGCCGTGGTGGCCGAGGAGGTCCGCAAGCTGGCCGGTCGCAGCGGCGACGCGTCCAGGGAGATTCGTGGCCTGATCGAGGCCTCGGTGGCCCGCGTCGAGCAGGGCACGGCCGAGGTGGACCGGGCGGGGAAAACCATGGAGGCGATCGTCGCTGCCGTGCAGCGCGTCAGCGACATCATGGACGAGATAGCTGCCGCCTCGCAGGAGCAGAGCAACGGCATCGGCCAGGTCAACCAGGCGGTGACGCAGATGGATCGGGTGACGCAGCAGAACGCCACCCTGGTCGAGCAGGCCGCCAGCGCCGCCGGCGAGCTCGAGCGCGAGGCAGAAGAGCTGCGTGCCTCGGTGGCGACCTTTCGTCTGGCGCCCCAGGCCGGCGAGATGGCGTCCACTCCGGCGGCAGCGCGGCCGGATGATGACGCCGAGGATGAGCTCGCCCGCTGGATGCCGCAGCTCATGCCCAGGCGCGAGGGCACGACGGCGCAGAACGCTCGACGCGCCTCGTCATCATCCACGCCACAGGACAAAGACGACTGGTCGTCCTGCTAGGCGCCAGATAGGCGCCAGAGGCCAACAACAATCATGTCTGTCTAGGCCCCTGGGGGCCTTACGCAAGGGGGAAAGGATGCGCAACAACCAACCCGTGACGCACCGGGAATATCAGCTGCATGACGACCATTTCCTGATCTCGAGAACCGATCTCAAGGGACGCATCACCTACGCCAACCCGGCCTTCATCGAGGTCAGCGGTTTCTCTCGCCAGGAACTGCTCGGCGCCCCGCACAACCTGGTGCGCCATCCCGACATGCCGGTCGAGGCCTTCGCCAACATGTGGGAGACCCTCAAGGCCGGCGAGAGCTGGTCGGGGCTGGTCAAGAACCGGCGCAAGGACGGGGATCACTACTGGGTCAACGCCAGCGTCACGCCGTTGATCGAGGAGGGTGAGGTCGTCGGCTATGCCTCGCTGCGGGTCAAGGCCGAGCGTGAGGCCATCGAGGAGGCCGAGCAGAGCTATGCCCTGATTCGCGAGGGGCGCGGCAAGCACCTGACCCTGGAGCGTGGCCGGTTGCGTCGCCGCGGGCTGATCGGCCGGCTGCGGCGCACCAACCTGGGCAGCATGCGCGCGCGCCTGACCACCATGATCGGGGTCGCGGCGGTGCTGCTGGTCGCCAGTGGCGGCCTGGGGCTTTACAGCCTCAACACCGCCGGGGAGCGCATCCAGGAAATTCGGCAGGACGGTCTCGAGGACGTGGCGCGGCTGCAGCGCATCGAGCAGCTGATGACGCAGAGCCGGGACCGCCTCGACGGCCCGGTCAGCAACCCCATGTCGGCGGACGTGGACAGCCTCAAGACCGAGGTCGGCGCAGTCGTGACCGAGCTGGAGACGGCCTGGGCGAACTTCATCGGCGACCAGGGCAACCTCTCGGCGAGTGAGCGGGCCTTCACCGATGGCCTCGATGTCTATATCGACGATGGCCTGAACGCCGCCGTGGAGACCCTCGATGCCGGGGACTTCTACCAGGCCTATGTGGCCTTCAACGAGGTGCTGAAGCCCAAGGGCGCCGAGCTCTCGGACACCATCAATGCGCTGATCGAAGAGAAGCGGAGCAAGGCCAGCCAGCTGGCCGAGCAGGCGAGGGCCGATCAGCAGCAGATGCTGGTGATCCAGGGCACGCTGCTCATCGTCGGGCTGCTGCTGCTGATCCTGCTCGGCGGGATGACCATTCGTGCCCTGACCAAGCCGCTGCGCGAGTCGATGCAGTTCACCCTGCAGATCGCCGCCGGCAACCTCGCGGCCAGCATGCCGTCGCACCGCAATGACGAGGCCGGGCGGCTGATGGCGGCGCTGGATGTGATGCGCAAGAGCCTCGGCAGCATCGTCGGCGACGTCAATGGCAGCGTGAAGGTGGTCGAGCCGGCGGCACGAGACATCGCCCAGGGTAACGAAGACCTGTCGTCGCGCACCGAGCAGCAGGCCGCCTCGCTGCAGCAGACCGCCTCCAGCATGGAGGAGATGACCACCACGGTGCAGCAGAACGCCGACAATGCCCGCCAGGCCAGCAGTCTCGCGGTGGACAACGCAAGCCAGGTGGGCAATGCCGGCGAGCTGATGAACCAGGTCGTCGACACCATGGAGCGCATCACCGCTAGCTCCCGACAGATGACCGAGATCATCGACGTCATCGATTCGATCGCCTTTCAGACCAACATCCTGGCCCTCAATGCCTCGGTCGAGGCGGCGCGGGCCGGCGAGCATGGCCGGGGCTTCGCCGTGGTCGCCGAGGAAGTGCGCAGCCTGGCCGGGCGCAGCGCCTCGGCCGCCAAGGAGATCCGCGAGCTGATCTCCGGCTCGGCCAAGGAGATCGACAGCGGGGCCGGCCTGGTCAAGTCTGCCGAGGGCGCCATCGGTGAGGTGGTCTCGGCGGCGACCCGGGTCAACGACATCATGAGCGAGATCACCGCCGCCTCCGAGGAGCAGAGCAGCGGCATCGCCCAGATCAATCAGGCCATCGCCCAGATGGACGAGGTGACGCAGCAGAACGCGACCCGGGTGCAGTCCTCGGCGCATGCCGCCTCCCAGCTGGAGCAGCAGACCCTTCACCTGAGCACGTCGATTGCCGCCTTCCGCCTGCGTGGCGCCGGCATGGAAACCGTCCAACGGTTGCCGCAGCAGCGCGAGGAGGCCCCGGCACTGCAGTCGGGTGAGCGACGCGAGCGCTTGCAGGCGCCGACCGCCAGCCAACCCGAGCGCGCTACCGGACAGGCATCGCGGCAGGACCGTCAGCTGGCCAGCGTCAATGACGACTGGGAGGAGTTTTGAACACGCATCTGCCCCATGAGGCGGCCGGACAGGGAGGCTGGTCGGCCTCCCTGGCGGAGCGGGATCTGGTCCTCACCGACCAGGATTTCGCCCGTATCCGCGAGCTGATCTACCAGCGAGCCGGCATCGTGCTCGCCGAGCACAAGCGGGAGATGGTCTATAGCCGGCTGGCCAAGCGCCTGCGCCATCATGGGCTCACCCATTTCGCAGACTACCTGGCTCGGCTGGAGCGTCAGCCCGAGGCACGGGAGTGGGAGGCCTTCACCAACGCGCTGACCACCAACCTCACCGCCTTCTTCCGGGAGGCGCACCATTTCCCGCTGCTGTCGCGCCACGTCGCCGAGCGGCGGGACAAGGTGCGGGTGTGGAGCGCGGCGGCCTCCACCGGCGAGGAGCCCTACTCGATCGCCATGTCGCTGCGCGAGGCGCTGGGGTCGCGGGCCGATCAGGCCGAGGTGGTGGCCACCGACATCGACACCGATGCCCTCGACCGGGCACGACAGGGCATCTACGCCCTGGAGCAGGTCACCAAGCTGGAGGAGACGCGGATCAAGCGCTTCTTCCAGAAGGGCAGCGGCCGGCGGGCGGGCTTCGCCCGGGTGCGCCCCGAGGTGGCGGCGATGGTCGAGTTCAAGTCGTTGAACCTGCTGGCTCCGGGCTGGCCCCTGGAGGGCCCCTTCGATGCCATCTTCTGTCGCAACGTGATGATCTACTTCGACAAGACCACGCAGGCCAGGATTCTTCAACGCTTCGCCCCGCTGCTCAAACCGGATGGCCTGTTGTTCGCCGGGCATTCGGAGAATTTTTCCTACATCAGCGAGGCCTTCCGGCTACGCGGCCAGACCGTCTATACCCTGGCGCCGCGTCCCTGAGACGAGCGCCCAGCCGCCGCCGGCACGCGCGATGGCGGGACGGGCGTTAAAGCCCGCCGGAGGCTGGCCGATAGAGCCTTTAATGCCGCGTGGCACGCCGTGCCGCGCCAGGCACCCAACACAGGAGACCTGCCTTGAGTTCAGCCAGGATCAAGGTGCTGTGCGTCGATGACTCGGCGCTGATACGCGACCTGCTCAGCGAAATCATCAATGCCCAGCCGGACATGGAAGTGGTGGCGGTGGCGCCGGATCCGCTGGTGGCGCGGGATCTGATCAAGCAGCACAACCCCGATGTGCTGACCCTGGATGTGGAAATGCCGCGCATGGACGGGCTCGACTTTCTCGAGCGCCTGATGCGCCTGCGGCCCATGCCGGTGCTGATGGTGTCGTCCCTGACCCAGGCCGGTTCCGAGGTTACCCTGCGGGCGCTGGAGCTCGGCGCCCTGGACTTCCTCGCCAAGCCCTCCATGGGAATCCGTAGCGGCATGATGGAATACGGCGAGCTGATTGCCGAGAAGCTGCGCGCCGCGGCCCGCTCCCGGCCTCGCCAGGCACGTCACAAGGATCGTCCGGCGCCCAAGAGCCTCGAGGCACCGCTGGTGTCGAGCGAGAAACTGCTGATCATCGGCGCCTCCACCGGGGGCACCGAGGCGATTCGCCATGTGCTTGAGCCTCTGCCCTCCAACGCCCCGGCGATCCTGATCACCCAGCACATGCCCGGCGGCTTCACCCGCTCCTTTGCGGAGCGCCTCGACAAGCTGTGCCGGATTCGGGTCAAGGAGGCCAGCGAGGGCGAAAGGGTGCTGCCGGGGCATGCCTACATCGCTCCTGGCGACCAGCACCTGAAGCTGGCCCGCAGCGGCGCCAACTATGTGGTGCGCCTCGACGACGGGCCGCCGGTCAATCGTCATCGCCCCTCGGTGGACGTGCTGTTCGAGTCGGCCGCCCGGCAGGCCGGCCGCAACGCCATCGGCGTGCTGCTCACCGGCATGGGCAAGGACGGGGCCGCCGGTCTCCTGACCATGCGCCAGGCCGGCGCGCCGACGGTGGCGCAGGACGAGGCCAGCTGCGTGGTCTTCGGCATGCCCCGTGAAGCCATCGCCCTGGGGGCCGCCGACGAGGTGCTGCCTCTGGACGAGATCGCCCCGAGGCTGATGACACTGGTCGCGGCCTCCGGCCGTGCCCAGCGCGTCTGATTCTGCTCGGCGGATGCTCAACGACTCACCTTAAGGATCTCATGCATGACGACCTTCTTTCGTAATCTCAGCATCAGGGCGGCGGTGACCTCGGCGCTGGTGGTGTTTGCCCTGTTGATTCTGCTGGTCTCGAGCCTTGGCGGCATGGCAGGCAGGATGGCCAACGAGACCCTGGTCACCATGGACCGCATCAACGTCTCCCAGCTCAACGAGATTCAGCGAGCGGACTCCCTGCTTAGCGGCGCCAGGAGGGGGCTCGAGCTGGCCGCCTATCAGCAGATGATGGGCCAGCGCGACAAGGTAGAAGCCCTCCTGACCGAAGTCGTCGATCAGCTCGACCGCGCCGAGCGGCGCTTCGAGAACTTCATGGCCGTGCCGAGCCAGTCCCGGGGCAAGATCCTGACCGAGCGCACCGGCGAGAGCTTCGGCACCCTGATTGGCATGGTGCGCGACCAGGTCGCGGCCCTGGAGGACGGGGATGTCCTCGAATACCGCGACCTCAGCGACCAGGCCCTGGAGAGCGGCCAGGCGACCGACGCCGCGATGACCGACTTCGTGCGTTACGCCGACCAGCGCGGCGATGCCCTGATGGCCGACTACGAGGCCAACACCCAGCTGTTCGAGCGGATCGGCCTGGTCGCGCTGATGGTCGTGGCTCTCATCCTGGGGCTGACCTACCTGGCCTTGCGCGGCCTGGTGATTCGTCCCCTGCATGAGGCCGTCCGGACCCTCGAGCGCATCGCCAAGGCGGATCTCAGCGAGACGATCACCGTGACCAGCCACAACGAGATGGGCAAGCTGTTTGTCGCCATGCGCGACATGCAGCAGGGGCTGGCCGGCACCGTCGGCACGGTGCGCGAGAGCAGCGCCTCGATCCATGTCGGTACCCGCGAGATCGCCAGCGGCAACGCCGATCTGTCCTCACGCACCGAGGAGCAGGCGGCCTCCCTCCAGCAGACCGCCTCGAGCATGGAAGAGCTGACCACCACCGTGAAGCAGAACGCCGACAACGCGCGTCAGGCCAGCGGGCTGGCCTTCGAGGCATCGAACACCGCGGGGCGTGGCGGCGAGGTGGTGGAGCAGGTGATCACCACCATGCACGGCATCTCCCAGAGCTCCCAGAAGATCGCCGATATCACCGGTGTGATCGACTCGATCGCCTTCCAGACCAATATCTTGGCGCTCAATGCCTCGGTGGAGGCCGCGCGGGCAGGTGAGCAGGGCCGCGGGTTCGCCGTGGTGGCAGGTGAGGTGCGCAACCTGGCCGGGCGCAGTGCCTCGGCGGCCAAGGAGATCAAGACGCTGATCGACGACTCCGTCGGCCAGGTGCAGCAGGGCTCCACCCTGGTCGAGCAGGCCGGGACGACCATGCAGGAAGTCGTGGAGGCCGTGAAGCGGGTGACCGACATCATGGACGAGATCTCGGCCGCCTCTCAGGAGCAGAGCGACGGCATCGAGCAGGTCAGCCAGGCGGTCGGCCAGATGGATCAGGTGACGCAGCAGAATGCCTCCCTGGTGCAGCAGGCCGCCTCGGCGGCGACTTCTCTCGAGGAACAGGCCAGCCGCCTCGAGCAGGCGGTGGCCGTCTTCCGCCTGGCGGAGAACGCCGCTCAGGCGCTGCCATCGGCCGAACGCCCGGCAGCCAAGGAGCGCGGCGAGCAGCGGCCGGCACTGTCACGCCCGAGCTCCGCGCCTCGCGCTCAGGCCAGGCGCGAGGCGGCCACCGCCGAGGACGATTGGCAAGAATTCTAAACGTAGGTCGGCATCCTGCCGGCCCTCTTAATGACGACACGAGCAAGAGGTTGAGATGGCCAACAAGGACATGAAGATTCTGGTGGTGGACGACTTTCCCACCATGCGCCGCATCGTGCGCAGCCTGCTCAAGGAGCTGGGCTTCACCAACGTGGAGGAGGCCGAGGACGGCCAGGACGGGCTAAGCAAGCTCAAGCAGGGTGGCTTCGAGTTCGTGGTCTCGGACTGGAACATGCCCAACCTCGATGGCCTGGAGATGCTCAAGCAGATCCGCGGCGACGAGGCGCTCAAGGAGCTGCCGGTGCTGATGGTGACCGCCGAAGCCAAGAAGGAAAACATCATCGCCGCCGCTCAGGCCGGCGCCAATGGCTATGTAGTCAAGCCGTTCACCGCCGCGACGCTCGACGAGAAGCTGAACAAGATCTTCGAAAAGCTCGGCATGTAATCAGGACGAGGGCCTTCCTCGGCAGGAGAAGCGATCATGAGCGATCAGGCTCAACAGACGGCTGGCCCCGATGGCGGCGGCGAAGATTTGGTGAAGCGCATCGGGCAGCTGACCCGCATGTTGCGCGAGAACATGCGCGAGCTCGGCCTCGACCAGGAGATCGAGAAGGCCGCGGAGGCGATTCCCGATGCCAGGGATCGTCTCAACTACGTGGCCTCGATGACCGAGCAGGCCGCGGATCGAGCGCTCAATGCCATCGACCGGGCTCAGCCGCTGCAGGACGATCTCGCGTCTCGCGCCCAGGCGCTCGACAAGCGCTGGAGCGAGTGGTTCGAGGCGCCGAAAGAGCTGGACGAGGCCCGGGAACTGGTCATCGACACCCGCGGCTACCTCGCCGAGGTGCCGGACATGACTCAGGGCACCCATAAGGAGCTGCTCGAGATCATGATGGCTCAGGACTTTCAGGACCTGACCGGCCAGGTGATCAAGAAGATGATGGATGTCATCCGCGAGATCGAGCATCAGCTGGTGCAGGTGCTGCTCGACAGCGTCCCCGCCGAGCAGGGCCGCGACGAGATGAAGCGTCGCGCCGAGGGGCAGTGGGAGGCCGATGCCAAGCGCGAGGCCACATTGCTCAACGGCCCTCAGGTCAAGGCGGAGGCCGTCGACGTGGTCAGCAGCCAGGATCAGGTCGACGATCTGCTCGACGAGCTGGGCTTCTAGGCCCGGATGCCGCCGGGCCTCGGCCCGGCGGCGCTGCTCGCCCTCCCGTCGCCTTCCTGCCTTTCATCCCGGGCGTCGGGTTTCCAATCGTGAATAGACCACGATTGTTCGCGCTTTTTCGTCCATCGCCTTCCCCCCGCTTTACCGACAATGGCCGGCATTCACCCGCCCCGTCTCGAAAGGGCCATCGGTCATGGCCGACGACAGCAGTACCGACGACAAGACCGAAGAGGCCACGCCACGACGACGCGAGAAGGCGCGTGAAGACGGCCAGGTGGCCCGGTCCCGCGAGCTGACCACCTTCATGCTGCTGATCGGCGGGGTCGCCGGCCTGTGGGGCATGGGGGCCTCTCTCTACGATCAGATCGGTCTGGTGATGGAGCAGTCGTTCCTGTTCGAGCGCCGCCAGGCCTTCGAGCCCAATGCGATGCTGACCCATGCCCTGGCACTGGGCCAGCGTACCCTGTTCGCGCTGCTGCCCCTGTTCCTGCTGCTGGCCGTTGTCGCGCTGGTGGCACCGGCGCTGCTGGGGGGCTGGCTGATCTCGGCCAAGTCGCTCCAGCCTCAGCTTGGTAAGCTCAACCCGCTCAAGGGCCTCAAGCGGATGTTCTCGACCCAGGCTCTGGCGGAGCTGGCCAAGGCCGTCGCCAAGTCGGTGCTGGTCGGTGGCGTGGGGGCCTGGTTCTTGGCGACGCACCTCGGCGAGTTCATGGCGCTGATGGATCAGCCGATCCGTCAGGCGCTGGCTAATGCCATGCGCCTGGCTGCCCAGGCCTCGGGCCTGATGGTGCTGACACTGATCGTGGCGGTGCTGATCGACGTGCCCTTCCAGCTGTGGAGCCATGCCAAGAAGCTGCGCATGAGCAAGGACGAGGTCAAGCGGGAGCACAAGGAGTCGGAGGGCGACCCCCAGCTCAAGGCCCGCATTCGTTCCCAGCAGCAGGCCATGGCGCGCAACCGCATGATGAGCAAGGTGCCGGAGGCCGACGTCATCATCACCAACCCGACCCACTACGCCGTCGCCCTGCGCTACGACCAGGCACAGATGGGGGCACCCCGGCTGGTGGCCAAGGGCACGGGGGAGGTGGCCAGGCGGATTCGTGAACTCGGCGAGGAGCATCGCATCCCGCGCCTCGAGGCACCGCCCCTGGCCCGGGCGCTGTATGGCCATGTGGACCTGGATGACGAGATTCCCCTGGCGCTCTACACCGCCGTGGCCGAGGTGCTGGCCTGGGCCTTCCGCCTCCGGCGGGTGCGCGAGGAGGGGGGCGAGGTGCCGGCAACGCCGCAGGACCTTCCGGTGCCTGACGAGCTGGACGATCGCCCTGATGTGACGGGCGATGACGCAACCAAGGAGCCTCGATGAGAGCGCTGAGTGACTATCTGGGCCGCTTCGATGCCCTCGGT
Source organism: Halomonas sp. YLGW01 (assembly GCF_014840935.1). NCBI lineage: Bacteria > Pseudomonadati > Pseudomonadota > Gammaproteobacteria > Oceanospirillales > Halomonadaceae > Halomonas > Halomonas sp. YLGW01. Next base: position 1,013,159 of record NZ_CP062005.1, read on the forward strand.
GACATACGGATGAAGCTGCTGGCCGGCCCGCTGCTGATCATCATGATCCTGTCGATGATGGTCCTGCCGCTGCCGCCCTTCGCGCTGGATCTGTTCTTCACCTTCAACATCGCCCTGGCGGTGATGGTGCTGCTGGTCAGCATGTTCACCCAGAAGCCGCTCGACTTTGCGGCCTTCCCGGCGGTGCTGCTGTTCACCACCCTGCTGCGGCTGTCGCTGAACGTGGCCTCGACCCGGGTGGTACTCATGGAGGGCCATCAGGGCGGCGATGCTGCGGGCAAGGTGATCGAGGCCTTTGGCCAGTTCCTGGTCGGCGGCAACTTCGCCGTCGGTCTGGTGGTGTTCCTGATCCTGGTCATCATCAACTTCATGGTCATTACCAAGGGCGCCGGGCGCATCGCCGAAGTGGGCGCTCGCTTCATGCTCGATGCCATGCCCGGCAAGCAGATGGCCATCGATGCCGATCTCAACGCCGGCCTGATCGGCGAGGACGAAGCACGACAGCGGCGCTCGGATGTCTCCCAGGAAGCCGACTTCTACGGCTCCATGGACGGGGCCAGCAAGTTCGTGCGCGGGGATGCCATGGCCGGCCTGGTGATCATGGTGGTCAACATCATCGGCGGCCTGATGATCGGCATGCTGCAGCACGGGCTGGACTTCGGCGCCGCCGCCAAGACCTATACCCTGCTGACCATCGGCGACGGCCTGGTCGCCCAGATTCCGGCGCTGGTGATCTCCACCGCCGCCGGCGTCACCGTCTCCCGGGTGACTACCGACCAGGATGTCGGCCAGCAGATGATCAGCCAGCTGTTCCTCAACCCCCAGGTGTTGTGGCTGGCCGCGGGCGTCATGGGCCTGCTGGGGCTGGTGCCGGGCATGCCCAATCTGGTGTTCCTGATCTTCACCGGGCTGCTCGGGGGGCTGGCCTGGTGGCTCAAGCGCCAAGAGGAGCAGCGCCTCACCGAGGAGGTGATCAACACCGCGCCGGCGCAGGACCCCGAGCCCGCCGAGGCCAGCTGGGACGATGTCTCGCTGGTCGATACCCTGGGCCTCGAGGTCGGACATCGCCTGATCCCGCTGGTCGATCATCGCCAGCAGGGGGAGCTCCTGGGGCGCATCAAGAGCGTGCGCAAGAAATTCGCCCAGGATGTCGGCTTCCTGCCGCCGGTGGTGCATATCCGTGACAACCTCGAGCTCGGGGCCAACACCTACCTGATCACTCTCAAGGGGGTCGAGATCGGCCGCGCCGAGGCCTTCCCGGGCAAGTGGCTGGCCATCGATCCGGGGCAGGTCTCGGGCCAGCTCGAGGGCACCCGCACCGAGGATCCGGCCTTCGGCCTGCCCGCCGTCTGGATCGAGACCAACCAGCGCGAGCATGCCCAGGTCTATGGCTACACCGTGGTCGATGCCGGCACCGTGGTCGCCACCCATCTCAATCACCTCTTGCATCGCCACGGCGGCGAGATGCTCGGTCGCCAGGAGGTTCAGCAGCTGCTCGACAAGCTCGGCGAGGAGGACAAGTCGCTGGTCGAGGACGTGGTGCCCAAGGTCGTGAGCCTGACCCAGCTGCAGCGGCTGCTGCAGCAGCTGCTCGAGGAGGATGTGTCGATTCGCGACCTGCGCACCATCCTCGACACCCTGGCCGAGCATGGCGGCGACCAGGTGGAGGTCGCCGATCTCACCGCCATCGTGCGCGTGGCCCTGGGCCGGGCGATTACCCAGCAGTGGTTCCCGGCCCAGGGCAACCTGCACGTGATCGGCCTGGATGCCAAGCTCGAGCAGGTGCTGATGCAGGCCATGAACAGTGGCGGTGCGCTGGAGCCGGGTCTCGCCGAGACCCTGATGGATCAGGCTGCCCAGGCGCTGGAGCGCCAGGAGGCCAGCGGCGAGCCGCCGGTGCTGGTGGTGCAGCACAGCCTGCGCGCGCTGCTGGCGCGTTTCCTGCGTCGACGCCTGAACCACCTGGTGGTGATGTCGCAGGCCGAGATTCCCGATGATCGAACCCTCAAGATCACCAGTCTGGTGGGAGCCGACTCATGAGTGTGAAACGCTTTTTCGGTGCCAACAGCCGTGAGGCCATGCAGCAGGTGCGGGCAAGTCTCGGCGATGATGCCCTGATCCTCGCCAACCGTCCCGTCGACGGCGGTGTCGAGGTCCTGGCCCTGGCCGACGAGGCCGCGACATCCATGACCGAACAGGCGGTGGCCGCCGAGGCGATGCAGCCCGCGGTCCGGCGTCAGGGCGTCGCCGAGCCTGAGCCGGCACGACGCGACTCCTATTCTGGCGTGGTGAGCGCCACGCCACCCGCGGCCGACGCACCGGCGGCAAGCTCGGCGGCAAGCTCGGCGCCGCCCGAGGATTTCGCTGCCCTTAGCCAGCAGCTGCTGGGTGAGATGCAGGAGATGCGCGAACTGCTCGGCCATCAGGACGCAGGCCGGGCGGGACCCAGCGCCGAACTGCACTGGCAGTTGCTGGCGGCCGGGATCGGTCACGCCCTGGCCGGCGAGCTGCTGGCCGGGCGGCCAGCCGAGCTCGCCGATGCTCCCGCCGACCAGGCGCGCGCCTGGCTCGAGCGCCAGCTGGCGGCACGGCTCAAGGTGGCGCCCCGGGCCGAGGCGCTGCTCGATGAGGGCGGCGTGCTGGCCCTGGTCGGTCCTACCGGCGTCGGCAAGACCACCACCACCGCCAAGCTCGCCGCCCGCTACGTGATGCGTCATGGCCCCGAGCGGGTGGTACTGGTCACCACCGATGCCTACCGCATCGGTGCCCAGGATCAACTGCGCATCTATGCCGAGCTGATGGGCGTCGAGATGCATGCCCTGGAGGCGGACCGCCCCCTGGAGAGCCTGCTGCCGCAGCTGGTCGACAAGCATCTGGTACTGGTCGATACCGTCGGCATGAGCCAACGCGACCGGCGCCTGCTCGAGCAGATCGCCCACCTGCGCGGGGACAGTCGCGCCGTGCGCCTGGTGCTGCTGCTCAATGCTGCCAGTCAGGGCGAGACCATCGACGAGGTGGTGACCACCTACCTCAAGACGGCTCGGGCCATGGGCGGTCGGCTCGAGGATGCCATCCTCACCAAGCAGGACGAGGCCGCCCGGCTGGGTGGGGCGCTGGATACCCTGATTCGCCATGGCCTGACCCTGCATTTCGTCTCCCATGGCCAGCGCGTGCCCGAGGATCTGGCCGTGGCCGATGGCGCGGCCCTGATCGGCGAGGCCCTCGAGGTGGGGGGCGCCTCCCCCTTCGCGAGCCCTCGGGGCATCGAGCCACCGAGCGGTGGGTCCCCCGGCGGGGCGGCGTTGTTCGGCCAGGCCCGGGCGATGGGGGCGTTGTGGCGACTGCTGGACGAGCGGGTGCCCGGCTTCGGGACCCTGGCCGACGCCTGGGCGCTGGGCTCGCTGCCCTCACGCCTGCAGGGAGAGCGGCTGGCGCCCTTGTATGAGCGAGTGCCGATGACCTCCACCAGCCTGCTGTGGGCGCGGGCGTCGACCCTGCCCGGTGAGGACTGGATGCTGCCCCATCTGGCGCTGGATGCCACCGGGCGGCCGCTGGCTCAGCCGTTTCCCGAGCACCGGCTGGTGGCCGGGCAAGGTGAGCGGATGGCCTGGGCCGAGACGACCCTGGGCGTGAGTGCTCACTTGCTGCCCCGGCTGCCCGATGCCCGGCTCAGGGCCTGGTTGGAGGCGCGCGGCAGCGGCTGGCTGAGCCAGGCTCAGGCCAACAGTCGGGTGCGGTATCGTGGCGAACGCCTGGCCCTGTCGGCGCTGGTCACGGAGGCTCGGGCGCTGCCCCCGGTCTCGCTGCGCTACCGGGGGCAGACGGTCAGCGTCTCGATCGCGCGGCTGGCGGTTCGCTGCACCGGCCCCGGAGAGGGCGAGCCCATGTGGGCCTGGTTTGCCGAGGTGCACGGGCAGGATAGTGGTGCGGTGCTGACGCGCCGCTATGCGATGTCGCCGGCCTGGTGGCCGGCCGAGCGCGGCCGTTCGGCATTGCTCGAACAGCTCGCCGCCGACGAGCTGCCGACCCTGGCACGTCACGCCGCACGGGAATTGGCAGGCACCGGGCCGCTGGCCATCGACGGTGAACTGCGGACCTTCATGGCCGGCGGCATCGCGGCACTCGCCATGCACCTGGAGCAGGCCGAGGACGACTGGGCGATGGATGCTCGCGCCCAGCTGCTGCGTCTCGCCGGGGGCCGCCGGCCTCGACGGGCCAGGACCCTGCTCGATGGCTTGATTCAGGTGCTGGAGGCCCGTGAGGCGATGCGCCACTTCGCTGAGCAGGAGGCGTGGTGAGCATGGGCGATCAGGCGGCCGGCCTCCGCCGCTGGGCCGAGGCGCATAAGGCTTCCGAGGAGGCGCCTGCGACGGACGAGGCCTCGAGTGTGGACGCTTCGGCGTCGCGAGGTGTGGTCCGCGATCAAGCGATCGCGGAGACGGCGAGCCGCGAGCGCACCGGCGCCCCGGACGGCAAGACCGAGTCGCCGGCCCAGGAGATAGAGACTCAGGAGGTGGAGGCCCAGGAGGTAGAGAGCGAGTCGGTCTCGGCTCCTGACGCGACATCGAGGATTCCGCTGATGGTGCTGGGATTGCCCACCGGGGCGAGCACCGAGCGTGCCCAGGCGGCACTGAAGGCCTGGGCCCGTCAGGGGCAGCGCTGGATCGGAGATCCCGGCGTCTGGCATTTGATGGCCTGTGACGCCGAGAGCCCGCAACTGGCCCGGCTGGCTCGCCAGCAGCCGCGCTGGGCGCTGTGGATCGATACCGACGGCGACGGCTTTCGTCAGGCCTTTCGCGTCATGCAGGCGGTGCAACAGGGCGGCGGCCCTCGGCGCCTGTTGGCGCTTCATCCGCCGGTGACCTCGCGTCGTGGCCTGCTCAACAATCTGCAGCAGGTCGCCCGCCAGGCCTTCGGTATCGAGCTGCTGGTGGTGGCGCCATGAGGGGAGCTGGCAAGCTCGCCCTGGCCACTCTTGCGTGTCTCGCGGCGCTGTGGATGGCGTCATCCATTCAGGCCGCCGGCAGCTGGGTGGCCAGCGCGCCGCCGCTCACCGTGGCGGTGCCAGGGCGGGTGGCGAGTTCCGGCGTCCTGTTGCCGGCGGATCCGGCCAGGGTTGGAGGGCAGGGGATCGCCGCGGTGTCCTGGCGTTTTCGCCTGCCGGCCGGACGTGCCCTGGAGGCCAGGCTATGCCAGGCGGACCGTTGCCTGATGCTTGCCACGTCCCGGGGACGACGCACCGCACCGCAGGCCTGGCGGGCCGATGCACCGCTGCGCTTTCGCTTTCGGCTGCCCGAAGGCGAGCGCCGGGCCCTGCGGGTCGAGGACCTTCAGGTGATCGTCGAGCATCGCCGTCGCGCGCCATCGCACAAATAACCCGCCTCAGTAGGGCCTGTTTCGGCCTTCCTCGAGTGCGGTCAGGCCGAATAATGGTAGTCATCGTCCCGGAAGGCCGGGGCACCGTCCGAACCACGCACCCGGCAATATGTCGGTCCCGAGGCAACAGGATGTACACGGCACAGGGCAAGATCGATCAACAGGCACTCCTCGAGCAGTACCTGCCGGTGGTCAGACGCCAGGCGCTGTCGCTGCAGGTCAAGCTGCCGGCGGGCGTCGAGCTGGATGATCTGATCCAGGCGGGGATGGTGGGGTTGCTGGACGCCCTGGGGCGCTTCGATGCCAAGGCCGGCGCCAGTTTCACCACCTTCGCCAGCCAGCGCATCCGTGGCGCCATGATCGATGAACTGCGCACCCGGGACTGGATGCCGCGCAGCGTGCGGCGCAATGCCCGCAGTGTGGATGCCAGCGTACGACGCCTGGAGCAGGAGCTAGGCCGAGCCCCGGAGGAGCGGGAGATCGCCGCCGATCTGGACATGCCCCTGGAGGCTTACCGCCAGCTGCTGAGCGACACCAACAGCGGCCACCTGCTGCCCTTCGAGGAACTGGTGGCCGAGAGCGGCGAGCCCCAGGCGGGCGCCCTGGGGCCGCAGTCTCCCTTCGCGGCTCTGGTCGATAGCCAGCAGCGCGAGCAGCTGGTGGCGGCCATCGAGGCGCTTCCGGAACGCGAGAAACTGCTAATGGCGCTGTACTATCAGGAAGAACTGAACCTGAAGGAAATCGGTGCGGTGCTCGGCGTCACCGAATCCCGAGTCTGCCAGCTGCACAGTCAGGCGGTCAGTCGCCTGCGAGCACGGATGGCGGCAGGGACCTGAGGCCTCGCGCATCCTGAGGCTTCCGTGCTTCTCAACCCGTTCGAGATGTTCCCGGTGGACGCGGCCCCTCCTAGAGCGTCATCTGCATGAGTGCCTCGGTGCGCTGCTGGGCGGCCAGGTAGCAGTCCCGCAGCCGGGCGCTGTCGGCCTGGGCATCGGGCTCTCCTGCCAACGCCTCGTAATCCTCGGCGAGGCTCAGCAAGGCTCCCAGCGAGCCACGGCGCGTCTCGATGGCGCCGGTGATCGCCGGGCCCAGCGGCACCTCGGCCAGCAGGGTCTGGCGATCCGTCTCCAGCAGCACGTCCATCAGCGAGAAGAGCCCGGTGGTGAAGGCGTCGTAGGCGTCGATGTCGGAGAATGGCTGGGCCAGCTGCTCGCACATGAAGGCCCGCACCAGGGCGAGTCTCAGCGTCAGTCGAGAGGAGGGGAAGTTGCTCGACAGCAGCATGGTGGCCACCAGGGTGCGCAGCTCCTGCAGGCCTAGCACCTGCATGGCGCGCATCAGCGAGGACTGCCGGTCGGCCTGACCGAAGAAGCTCGAGTTGGCGCGCTTGATGATGGCCACATGGAGGTGCGGAATCTGCACGATCAGATCGTTGATGGCGGACAGGTCGACGTCCTCGCGATACAGCTCGCTGACCAGGCGGATCTGGATGCCCTTGTTGCCATGGGTGCCGGAGACCGAACGGCGGTGTCGTCGAGGGCTGGCCAGGTAGCCGCCGGTGAAGAGGGTGCAGCCGGCGTGGCGAGCGGCCTCCAGGCGGGTATCGTCATCGACTCCGGTGGCCAGCATCGGCTGACTCCCGGTCTGCCACCCGGCGAGACGTGGATCGTCCAGATCGCGGCCGGCGTCCAGGCGGACCACGTCGGCCAGGGCGGTGAGAGCCGAGTCCTGGTCAGTGCCGCTCATCAGCCGATAGCCGCGAGCCTTGAGGACATCGAGCCCCTCCAGCTCCGCTTCGCCCAAGGCGGTGGTGCCGAGCAGGCCGATCACCATGCGTTTGGCCGGCATCGGCCACAGCTCGGGGCGAGCCAGCCATGCCACCGGCAGGTCGATGTAGAGGGCGCGATCGTCGAGCAGGTTATCGAGGCCGATCTCGTAGAGCGCCAGGCTACAGGCATTGGCGGCGGCCTCCAGTCCGTGATCTTCGTCGTCGCTGCGGTATTGCAGGTGATCGCCCAGGTGGACGAAGTCACGGTCGAAGATCGGGTGCAGGGTAACCTGGTACCGACGATCGGCATGCTGAGACATGGGGGTGTCGTTTCCTTGACGGCAAGCAATAGGGGCGCGCCCCGACAGGGGCGCCCGGTGGAGAGGTGGGGATCAGTCCAATCCGCTGAGCTGGCGCCCGTTGGTCCTGAGGTACGCGTAGTCGAGCAGGATTTCGGCGCTCTCGATCACCTGAGCACGATCGATGGGGGCGGGTTCTTCGGCATCCAGTGGCGCGCCGGACTCTGTCTCGGTCGCGCCACCACGGGCCTGACTCCAGTCCTCGAGGGTTTCGAGCCCCAGGGCGCGGCGGCGCTGGTTCTCAAGCGACAGCTGTTCGGCTTCCTGGGCCTGCATCTCCCGCTTACGCTGTTCGCGATTCAGACTGACGCTAGTCTGCTGATCGCGCAGGTGGCGCGAGAGCTCGGCCTGCTTCTGCAGATAGACGAAGTTGGGGTGCGTGGCGATACGATCCTGGTGCGCCGCGGACAGAGCCTCGAGATGGCGCCAGGGGGTGCCGTAGAGCCGATACTGGACGGCGCGTACGGTGTCCCAGGGCAGGGCGTTGTCGAGGCTGCTCTCGCCGATCACCTCCGGGTCGATCAGGCTCGGGAAGACGATATCGGGCTCGACGCCGCGATGCTGGGTGCTTTCCCCCGAGATGCGGTAGAACTTGGCACGGGTCAGCTTCACCTCGCCATGACTGAGCTCGTTGAGAGTCTGCACGGTACCCTTGCCGAAGGTGCGGTTGCCCACCACCAGGCCGCGGCCATAGTCCTGGATGGCGCCTGCCAGGATCTCGGAGGCGGAGGCCGACAGGCGATTGACCAGCACCGTCAGCGGGCCGTCATAGAGAGTGCCGCTGTCGGTGTCGCCATACAGGCTGATGCGCCCTCGGGCGTCGCGGACCTGGACGGTGGGACCGCGGTCGATGAACAGGCCGATCAGCGAATTGGCCTCCTGCAGGGCGCCGCCGCCGTTGTTGCGCAGGTCCAGCACGATGCCTTCCACATCCTGAGCCTTGAGAGCGCGGATCTCCTTGGCCACGTCGCGGGTCGTGCTGCGGTAGTCTTCCTCGCCGGCCTGCCAGGCATCGAAGTCGACGTAGAAGGTGGGAATGTCGATCACGCCGATGCGGTGGACGCCGTCCTCGCGGGTGATCTCGACGACTTCGCTGCTGGCCGCCTGATCCTCCAGATTGACGGTGTCACGCACGATCTCGACGATATGCGAGCGGGTCATGTCCACCGACTGGGCGGGGACCACGTCCAGCAGCACCCTGGAGCCCTTGGGGCCGCGAATCAGGTCGACCACTTCATCGAGACGCATGCCGACCACGTTGGTCATCTCGCCGTCATCGCCCTGGCCGACGGCCACGATGCGATCGGCGGGCTCGAGCACGCCGGCCTTCTCGGCGGGGCCGCCCGGAACCAGGCTCGAGACCTTGACGTACTCGCCGTCGGCCTGCAGCAGGGCGCCGATGCCTTCCAGGGACAGGCGCATCTGGATATCGAAGGACTCGCCCTGGCGCGGCGACAGGTATTCGGTGTGGGGGTCGATGGTGCCGGTGACCGCCGCCATGAACAGACCGAAGATATCCTCTTCGTTGGTCTGACGGATACGATTCAGCTGGTTCTCGTAGCGGTCGCGCAGGGTCTTGACCACCTCGGCCTCGTCCTGGTCGCTGAGCAGCATGGTCAGGGCGGAATTCTTCAGCCGCTTGTCCCAGAGGTCATCCAGAACATGCTGCTTGTCGGCCCAGGGGGCGTCCTCGCGCTCCAGGGCCAGCCGCTCGTCGGTGTCGTAGTGATAGGGGAGGCCGTCATCGAGCTTGGCGAGGATCCACTCGAGGCGCGCCTCGAGGCGTGTCTGATAGCGCTGGTAGAGCGCGAAGGCCGGTTCCAGGTCACCGTCGTAGAGCACGTCGTCGACGCGACCGCCGAGGCTGTCGCGAAATTCCTCGACATCCCGCTCGAGCAGATAGGCTCGCTGGGGGTCGAGAATGTCCAGGTAGCGTTGATAGGCGCGACGCGACCAGCTGTTGGTGAGGCTGATATCCGCGTAGTGGCCGTAGCGCAGGGAGTCGGCGACCTCGGCCGCGACCTGGCGCTGGGCCTCGCTCGGCTGCGGCTGGGCCAGGGCCATGGCGCTCAGCGTCAGCATCAGGGTGATGGCGCCCAACCGCCCCATGACTGCAATCCGTCTCATCGATGAAGCACTCCCGGTTTCATGTACACTTCGTCCCTAGCTGAGCCTGGCTCATCACGCGCCTCTCGACAGCCGAGAACGCATTGTAGCAGCCTGTGTCGCCGGACACAGACCCTCCAAGAGGATGAACATGCCTAACGCTTCCCCCCTGGATCGCCTGCTCGACTTTCTCGAGCATTCCCCCACTCCCTGGCATGCGGTCGCCAACATGGCCGCTGCGCTCGACGCCGCCGGCTATCGCCGCCTGGACGAGACAGCTCCCTGGACGCTGGCGCCCGGTGAGCGGGTCTATGTGACCCGTAACGATTCCTCGATCATCGCCCTGCAGCTGCCCAAGGGGCGGCTCGAGGCGCTGCGCATGATCGGCGCCCATACCGACAGCCCCGGGTTGCACCTGAAGCCTCACGCCGCTCAGCGCAGTGCCGGCTGGCTGCAGCTGGGGGTTCAGGTCTACGGCGGCGCCTTGCTGGCGCCCTGGTTCGATCGTGACCTGGGCCTCGCCGGCCGGGTGCACCTGCGCCGCCCGGATGGTCGAATCGAAGGGGTGCTGCTCAACGTCGACCGACCGGTGGCCACGGTGCCGAGCCTGGCGATTCATCTGGATCGCGAGGCCAACAGCAACCGCTCCATCAATCCTCAGACCGAGATGGCGGCGGTTTTGTTGCAGGGCGGCGACAGCGATGACTTCCATGACCTGCTGCGGGGCTGGCTCGAGGAACAGCATGGTATCCAGGACGCCGAGCCGCTGGACTTCGAGCTGGCGCTCTACGACACCCAGCCGCCGGCTCGGGTGGGCGCGCGGGGCGAGCTGATTGCCAGCGCCCGGCTCGACAATCTGTTGTCGTGCTTCATCGGCCTGGAGGCGTTGCTCGGATGCGACGGCGAGCAGGGCGCGCTGCTGGTGGCCAACGACCACGAGGAGGTGGGCAGCGCCAGCGCGTCCGGGGCCCAGGGGCCCTTCCTTAGCGACGTGCTGCGCCGGGTCAATGCGCAGCTCGGCGAGGCCGGCGATGAGGGCTTCATTCGCCTGATCCAGGCATCAAGAATGATCTCCTGCGACAATGCCCACGCGCTGCACCCGAACTTCACCGACAAGCATGATGCCGGTCACGGTCCTGCCATCAACGGCGGCCCGGTGATCAAGATCAACGCCAGCCAGCGCTACGCCACCAACAGTGCCACCTCGGCGCTGTTTCATGACCTGTGTCGGGAAGCCGAGGTGCCGGTGCAGAGCTTCGTGACCCGGGCCGACATGGGCTGTGGCAGCACCATCGGGCCGATCACGGCGACAGAGCTCGGTGTGCCGACTCTCGATGTGGGCGTCGCCCAGTGGGGCATGCACTCGATCCGCGAGACCGCCGGCAGTGACGACGCCGAGCGGCTGACCCGGGTGCTGACCGCCTACCTCAACCGCCCCGCGCTGGTCTGATCGTCGGCGGGGAGGGCCGGTGGGAAGGGGTTATGAAGAGGTGTGCTGGAGAGGTGTGATGGAGAGGTGTGATGGAGAGGTGTGATGGAGAGGTGTGATGGAGAGGTGTGATGGAGAGAGCCGGGTCCTAGCGGCCCCGGCCGTCCTCGCTGGCGGCCGGAGCGTCCGGCTCCGATGCCTTTGCGGGCGCGGCGGCCCGAGGGCGATCCAGGGCCAGCCCCGCCACCACCAGGGAGGCGCCGAGGATCATCGGCGCCGTCCACTGTTCGTCGAACAGCAGCCAGGCCATCACCGCGGCGCAGGGGGGCACCAGGAAGAAGGTGCGGGCGACCTGATGAGCCTCGCCCCGTTCGATCATCATCATCAACAGCCAGATGGCGCCCACCGAGATGGCGCCGACCAGCCAGGTCAGGGTCAGCAGCAGGCGAGGCGTGGGGTCGAAGGTGAAGCTGCCGACCCAGCCGGCGGCGATGGCGAACACCAGCGCCGCGCCCAGGTACTGGAAGACCAGCCCCTCGACCAGGCCCATACCGCCGCTCAGCCGCTTCTGCCACAGGGTCGCGCCCGACACGCCGACCAGCGCCACCAGGCACCAGACGAGCCCGATCACCGGCCACCCCTCGGAAACATCCAGGCCACCGCCCAGCACCAGGCTGGCGCCCAGCGCGCCCAGCCCCAACCCCATCCATTGCCTGGGGCCCAGTCGCACGCCGAGCAGCGGCAGCGAGAGGGCCGCCGTCGCCAGAGGATGCAGGCTGACCAGCAGGGCCGTGAGGCCGGCGGGCAGGCCGGCCTTGACGGCGGCGAAGACGCCTCCCAGGTAGGCGCCATGCAGCAGCATGCCGACGCCCATCTGGCGCAGACGCTGGCCGCCATCACCCCACCGGCGGGGGGAGCGACGCAGCCACAGGATGGCCGCCAGCACCGGTAGAACCACCAGGCTGCGTACCAGCAGCAGGGTGAAGGGCTCGGCGTCCATGGTGCCCAGGCGCGCACAGATGAAACCGGTCGAGAACAGCAGCACGAAGGCCAGCGGGATCCACATCATGACCATCCTTTGGCATGAGCCACCGCGCGGGGGTGCGGGGGGGGAGAGTAAGCGAGGTGCTTATTGATGCCATGAATACGGGAGGGAGTCAAAAAAACGCCCGGACGGCGAACCGTCCGGGCGTTTTTTCTGTATCTTGGTGGCTACACCCTGATTCGAACAGGGGACCCCATCATTATGAGTGATGTGCTCTAACCAGCTGAGCTATGTAGCCAACGGCGATGAATACTACGCAAGCGAATGGTGCACGTCAACCATAAGCGCATGATCCCGCGTCTTTTTTCAGCGCCCTGGCGTCATGTCGTTGCCGGCTGGCTCAGACGTTGAAGCGGAAGTGCACCACGTCACCGTCCTTGAGGATGTAGTCCTTGCCTTCCAGGCGCCACTTGCCGGCATCCTTGGCGCCCTGCTCGCCACCCAGGGACACGAAGTCGTCGTAGGCGACCACCTCGGCGCGGATGAAGCCCTTCTGGAAGTCGGTATGGATCACGCCGGCGCCTTCCGGAGCCGTGGCGCCGACCTTGACGGTCCAGGCGCGCACCTCCTTCACCCCGGCGGTGAAATAAGTCTGCAGGCCCAGCAGCTCATAGCCGGCACGAATCACGCGGTCGAGGCCCGGCTCGTCCATGCCCAGCTCGTCGAGGAACATAGCGCGCTCCTCGTCTTCGAGCTCGGCGATCTCCGCCTCGATCTGGTTGCAGACCGGCACCACCATGGCGCCCTCGGCGGCGGCGATCTCGCGGACCTTGTCCAGGTAGGGGTTGTTCTCGAAGCCGTCGTCGTTGACGTTGGCGATATACATGGTCGGCTTCAGGGTCAGGAAGCCGAAGCTCTTGAGCTGGCGCTGCTCGTCATCATCGAGGCCGAAGCTTCTCAGCGGCTGGCCCTCGGCCAGGTGCGGCTGGATGCGCTCGAGGATGGCCTTGGTGGCGACGGCCTCCTTGTCGCCGCCCTTGGCGACCCGCACCAGGCGCTGGATGGCACGCTCGACGGTGTCCAGATCGGCAAGCGCCAGTTCCATGTTGATGATCTCGATGTCCGCCTCGGGATCGACCTGGTTGGCGACATGGATGACGTTGTCGTTGTCGAAGCAGCGCACCACATGGGCGATGGCATCGGTCTCGCGGATGTTGGCCAGGAACTTGTTCCCGAGCCCTTCGCCCTTGGAGGCGCCGGCGACGAGGCCCGCGATATCGACGAACTCCATGGTGGTGGGGATCACCTTCTCGGGGCTCACGATCTCGGCCAGCCTGTCGAGGCGCGGATCCGGCATCGGCACGATGCCGACGTTGGGCTCGATGGTGCAGAAGGGAAAGTTCTCGGCGTCGATGCCCGACTTGGTCAGGGCATTGAAGAGGGTGGACTTGCCGACGTTGGGCAGGCCGACGATACCGCAGTTGAAACCCATGGTGTGTTCCTGGCATTCGGTGAAAAAACGATGGCGGGCATTCTACGCCACCCGACGGGCCTGTCACTAGCGAGGCGCCGGCGAGAGGCGGAGTCATGGCCCTGGCGGCGGGCCGTGGGATCAGCCCTTGAAGCTGTGCAGGCGGTTCATGGCCCGGGCCCAGTCGCCGGCGACGGCATCCGGCAGGGTGCGCTCGATCTCGTCCAGGGTCGCATCGATGGCGGCGCGTTCGGCCTTGCCGGGGCGGCCGAGCACATAGTTGACGACCTGGCGGGCCTCGCCGGGGTGGCCGATGCCGATGCGCAGGCGATGGAAGTCCTTGGCGTTGCCCAGCGAGGCGATGATATCGCGCAGGCCGTTATGGCCACCGTGGCCGCCGCCCTGCTTGTAGCGGGCGGTGCCGGGGGCGATATCCAGTTCGTCGTGGGCGACCAGCAGCTCTTCCGGGGCCAGCTTGAAGAACTTGGTCAGCGCGGCCACCGAGCCGCCGCTCTTGTTCATGAAGGTCTGAGGGTAGAGCAGGTGCAGGTCCTGACCGGCCAGGGTGATCTTGGCATAGAGCCCCTGGAACTTGCGCTCGGCGCGCAGGGTTGCGTGATGATCGCGGGCCAGGGACTCTACCAGCCAGGCGCCGGCATTGTGCCGGGTCGCATCGTAGTCGGCGCCCGGGTTGCCAAGGCCGATGATCGCTTTCAGCTGACTCATGTCGGTGTCCTCGCGTGTTCGGGGCGTGTGTTCGAGGGGCTACTGTTCGGGCTTGTAACAGGCAAAAAAAATCAAGCGCCGAAGCGCTTGATTTTCAGAAGACAGTACGGGCATGACGGCTGGCCGGCATGCCCGCAGGCGTCGCCGATTACTCGGTGTCGCCTTCGCCTTCAGCCGGCTTCTCTGCCGGTGCTTCGGCTTCTTCGTCTTCCTCGGCCCGGACCTTGGCCTTGGTCACGCTCAGCACGGCGTTGTCGTGATCTTCGCCGTGAGTCAGAGCGACCAGGGTCACGCCCGCCGGAACGGTCAGGTCGGACAGGTGCAGGGTAGTGCCCAGCTCGATCTCGCTGATGTCCACTTCCAGGTACTCGGGGAGATCCTTCGGCAGGCAGCTGATCTCGACGTCGGAGGCCAGTACGTGCAGTTCGCCGTCCTGGTCCTTGATCGCCTTGCTGGTGTCTTCGCCCACCACGTGCAGCGGGACGTGCAGGGTCAGCTCGTGGGTGGCGTCGACGCGCAGGAAGTCGGCGTGGGTGACCAGCGGCTTGTACGGGTGACGCTGCAGATCACGCACCACGACCTGCTCCTTCTGGCCTTCCACGTCCAGCGTGATCACGGAAGAGAAGAAGGACTCATCTTCGATGGCCTTGTAGAACGGGGCCTTGTCGATGGCGATGGACTTCGGTGCAGTCTCGCCGCCGTAGATGATCGCCGGGATGGCGAGGTCCGCACGACGCAGGCGGCGGCTCGCACCTTTCCCCAGGTCGTGACGAACGCTGGCATTAAGATTGAAATCGGACATTGAATGAAACCTCATTGGTTTGATGAGGAGAACGCCAAGCCCGCGACCAAGCTTTGGCGTTTCCATGGGCGCCTGACGGCGCGCGTATCCTGCGTTATGTCCCGTTGCCCCTTATCGGGGTGTTAGTGGAACATCGCGCTGACGGATTCTTCGTTGCTGACGCGACGGATCGCCTCGGCGATCAGGCCGGCCACCGACAGCTGGCGAATCTTGCCGCTGCGGCGGGCCGTGTCGGACAGCGGGATGGTATCGGCCACCACGACCTCGTCTAGGACCGAACCGGTGATGTTATCGACGGCCGGGCCGGACAGGATCGGGTGGGTGGCATAGGCCACCACGCGGCGGGCGCCATGGGCCTTGAGGGCCTCACCGGCCTTGCACAGGGTGCCGGCGGTATCGATCATGTCGTCCACCACCACGCAGGTGCGGTCCTGGATCTCGCCGATGATGTGCATCACCTGGGCCTGGTTGGCCTGGGGGCGACGCTTGTCGATGATGGCGAGATCGGCGTTGAGCTGCTTGGCGATGGCGCGGGCCCGGACCACGCCGCCCACGTCCGGCGAGACCACGACCAGGTCTTCATAATTCTGGCGCTCGATGTCGTCGAGCAGGATCGGCGAGCCATAGACGTTGTCCACCGGCACGTCGAAGAAGCCCTGGATCTGGTCGGCGTGCAGGTCCATGGTCATGACCCGGTCGACGCCGGCCTTGACCATCATGTCGGCGACGATCTTCGCAGAGATCGGCACGCGAGCGGAGCGCACGCGGCGGTCCTGGCGGGCGTAGCCGAAATAGGGGACCACCGCCGTGATGCGGGCGGCGGAGGCGCGCCGCAACGCATCAATCATCAGGACCAGTTCCATGATGTTGTCGTTGGTGGGTGCGCAGGTGGACTGCAGCACGAAAACGTCCTTGCCGCGGACGTTTTCATTGATTTCGACCGCGATTTCGCCGTCGCTGAACTGGCCAACCGTGGCATGGCCGAGGCGATTGTCGAGTCCTTCGGCAATCTTGCGGGCAAGTTCGGGATTGGCGTTCCCGGCGAAAACCATCAATTTAGACACGCGCAGCCACCTTTGGAGTCTTGGGAATCTCTGTGAGGGATGAAGACGGGCGGTCGACTCGGGAGGGAATGGCTGGGGTAGCAGGACTCGAACCTGCGAATGCCGGTACCAGAAACCGGTGCCTTACCACTTGGCTATACCCCAGTAACCTTGCCTGTCGACTCCGCTAGTACTCTCGTCAAGGAATCGAGTCCGGAAGACGAGAGCCGTCGTGCGGGCAATGCACGCTAGGCCTTGTGCCTTACCCCCAGAGCCTTATGGAGAGGGGAGACGTTCATGCCTTGCGCCGTGAATGCGTGCCAGCGTGGGTCGACTTGGCGCGCAATGCTAGCGGCCTCTTCGACGTTAGTCAAACGCCCGAACAGGCAAGCCCCGGTGCCGGTCAGCATGGTCGGCGCTCGCCGGGCCAGCCACTCGATGGCCTCATCGACCGGCGGATACAGCTTGCGGACCGTGGTCTCGCAGTCGTTTCGCCAGCTCGACGCGCCCCCCTCAAGTGCGCGCGAAAGTCTAATGGCCGGGGTGTCGCGTGTCAATTCAGACGCCTGGAAGACCCGTGCGGTAGCGACCGAGACCCCGGGGTGAATCACCACGAAATGCGGGGTGTCGAGGGTGGCCGGAGTGAGGCGCTCGCCGACGCCTTCGGCCCAGGCGGCGCGGCCGCGCACGAACACGGGTACGTCGGCGCCCAGTGTCAGCCCCAGGGCGGCCAGTCGTTCCTCGTCGAGGCCCAGATCCCACAGCCGGTTCAGGGCCAGCAGGGTGGTGGCGGCGTTGGAGCTGCCTCCGCCCAGGCCTCCTCCCATTGGCAGGCGCTTGTCGAGGTGGATGTCGATCCCGCGACGACAGCCGGTCTCCGCCTTGAGCAGGCGGGCCGCGCGTACCACCAGGTTGTCGTCGTCGGCCACGCCTGCGAGGGCCGGTGTGAGGCGGATGGCCTCATCGTCCCGGAGGGTGAAGTGCAGGGTGTCGCCCACATCCAGGAACTGGAACAGGGTCTGCAGCTCATGATAGCCGTCGGCGCGGCGTCCGGTGATATGCAGCAGGCGATTGAGCTTGGCCGGCGCCGGCAGGCTGAGGGTCGTCCCCGTCGTCGGGGTGGCACGGGAAAACGGCATCGTCTCAGTCACGCTCGGTCTCCGGCTGCCAGATGGTGATGAGTAGGGTGGCCTCGATGCCCGGGCGCTGCATGTCCAGGCGACGCGGCAGCCACAGGTCGCCGGCCGGCATCCAGCCACCGTAGTCGATGGTCCAGCCGGATTGGATCAGGCGCGTCGGGTAGCCCAGGGCGTCGACCTCGCGCTCGACGTTGCCTTCCGGCGCGGGCAGGCCGCGAATCCAGTGATCCAGCGACGAGACGGGCAGCGACCACCCCAGCGCCTGTTCGAGCAACGCCTCGGCGCTGTTGGCGCTGAGGCGTCCCTCGCCATTGGTCAGGGTGACCTCCTGAGCGGTGCCCTCCAGGGTGGTGCGCCCGGCGCCGAAGGGGCCGCTGATCAGCAGCCGGTAATAGTGGGGGCGCTGGCGCCAGTCTAGGTTGGCGCTGGTGTTCTCATCCGGGGTGCGCAGCCCCACCTTGCCGGCCAGGGTCCAGCTGCTTAGTGCCTCGAGGCGGTCGACCTGATCCTGCCAGGGGCCGCGTTCGGCGCTGCCGGTGGGGGCCGGTGCGCGGGCGGCACAGCCGGCCAGCAGAGCCAGGGCGATCAGAACAATGAAGCGTCGGGTCATCGGAGTCTCTCAATCTCGGGTGTCGGCCAGAGTGACGTATCGTGCAGGGCTGTGCCGAAGTCCTGGCGCCTTCAGGGCGCCAGGGCCGGGATTCGCTGGATCAGCTCATCGAGCTTGGGGTGCTCTTCGAAGCGGGCGAGGCCACGCGCGATCAGGTCGCGAGCCTCGGCGGTGCGCTCCAGCGCCCAGAGCACCTCGGCGAGATGGGCGGCGATCTCCTGATCCGGCATCCGCGCATAGGCCTGCTCGAGATAGGGCAGGGCTCGATCGTTCTCGCCCTGCTTGTGCAGCACCCAGCCGAGGCTGTCGAGGATCGCCGGATTGTCCGGGGCCAGCCGGTGCGCTTCCTCGATCAGTTCGCGGGCTTCCTCGAGGCGCGAAGTCAGGTCGGCCAAGGTGTAGCCCAAGGCATTCATGGCCATGGCGTTGTCGGGGCGCCGCTCGATCAGTGCGCGCAGGTCGGTTTCCATGCCGGCCAGGTCGCCGGCGTTGAACTTGCGCATGGCCTGCATATATAGCAGACCGTCGTTGTCGGGGAGGCGACCGCGGGCTTCGGCCAGCACCGCATCGGCGGCGTCGCGTTCGCCGACCTCATCGAGCAGCTCGACTTCCAGGGCGGCGAGATCCGCGGCCTGCGCCTCGTGGCGAAGCCGCTCGAGACGCAGAAACTCCAGGGCATCGGGCAGGCGGTCGGCCTCGATCAGCATGCGCGCCGCTTGCAGGCGGGCGCCGAGGAACTGCTCGCCCTCCGTTACCTGGCGATAGTAGAGCAGGGCATTGTCGATCTCGCCTTGCTGCTCGGCGATGCTGCCCAGCAGTAGGAAGGCCGCCGGTGGGGTGGCGTCGTCATCGACCAGTGGCAGCAACAGGCGGCGGGCCGGGGCAGGCTGGCGCGCCTCGAGGAAGAGACGCGCCAGCGCCAAGCGTAGCTCCGGCTGCTTATCGTGCTGCTCAAGCAATCGATCGGTCTGGCGCTCGGCCGCGGTGGCGCGGCCCAGCGCCAGCTCGCTGCGGGCCAGCAGCAACAGGAAGCGGCTGTCCGCCGGGGAGACCTCCAGGCCTCGCCGGGCGGCGCGTCGGGCGCCGGTCGGGTCATCTTCTTCCAGGGCGATGCGGGCGCGAGTCAGCCACAGGGCGGGCAGCTCCGGGTGGG
This sequence comes from Halomonas sp. YLGW01, assembly GCF_014840935.1. Taxonomy (NCBI): domain Bacteria; kingdom Pseudomonadati; phylum Pseudomonadota; class Gammaproteobacteria; order Oceanospirillales; family Halomonadaceae; genus Halomonas; species Halomonas sp. YLGW01. The sequence goes on from NZ_CP062005.1 coordinate 1,032,126, forward strand.
TGCGGCTCAGGGCGTCGAGGCGCGCCTCGGCCCGCCCGCGCTCGCCGTTGGCAGCCTCGAGCAGGGCGGTGGCGAGAATGGCGTCATGGGCATGGGGGGCGTCGTCATCGGCGTTCAGCAGGTGGCGGCGCAGCGGGAGGAGCAGCGGCTGCGGCTCGACTCCCTGGCCGAGCGCCTGTTCGGCGAAGCTGGCAAGCTCCCCTGGCTTGCCCGTTGCTACCAGGGTCAGGCGCATCTCGAGCGCCTTCTGCCAGTCGCCGCGCTGCTGGGCGAGGCTCGCCAGCATGCGCAGCGGGGCCTCGGCATCGGGTGCGCGCTCGTGCCAGCGGCGGGCGGCCGTTTCCAGCAGCGCCGGCTGCTCGCTCAGGCGAGCGGCCAGGGTGGCCCGCTCGGTCAGCGCCGCCGAGCCGTAGCGCTCGGCGACGTCCAGGTAGCCCTGGGTGGCGCGCTCATAGTGACCGCGTCGCCCGGCGAGTTCGGCGATCAGCAGGGTCTCGAGGCTACTGGCGTCCAGGCCCCGGGAGATCGGCGGCGCCCCGCGCATGGGATCGGCAATCTCGGCATCCTGCGTCCCGGGCATGCCCTGGCAGGCCGTGAGCAGCGCGAGGATCGCCGTGAGAAGGGCCGTCTGGAACAGGCGTGCGCTCATGATCGTCTCATAACGTGAATCAGTGCCCAGCATAACGGCTCGCCGGGCACGGGCAAAGCCATGGGGGCGTGTCCCGGGGGTGGGCTGTGCTAGAATTGCCGCCTTCGGACGATCCGGCGTCCTCGCCCCTGGCGTTGGCGGGTGTCTCCAGGCTAGCTGGCCTGGCTCCGCACAACTCCGTACGGTGAGTGCCGTGACTCGCACCCATCCCCTTGAGCGAAGACTCTGATTGCATGACGCTTTTGGCCCTTGGCATCAATCACAAGACGGCAGCGGTCGAGGTGCGCGAGCAGGTCGCCTTTACCCCGGCGCAGCTGGAATCGGCACTGACCGAGCTGCGCGGGCTGCCCGAGGTGGAGGAGGCCGCCCTGCTGTCGACCTGTAATCGCACCGAACTGTATTGCGTGATCGAGCGTGACGGTGAGGCGGCGATCCTTGACTGGTTGAGTCGCTTTCATGCGCTCAGCGTCGAGCAGGTGGCGGCCGCGGCCTACCATTTCCTGGACGGCGATGCGGCACGACATCTGATGCGGGTCGCCGTCGGGCTGGACTCGATGGTGCTCGGCGAGCCGCAGATCCTGGGTCAGCTAAAGGACGCCTATCAGGCGGCGCGCACCCATCAGGGGCTGGGCGGCGAACTCGAACGGCTCTTCCAGCACACCTTCGCGGTGGCCAAGCGGGTGCGCACCGAGACCGGCATCGGAGAAAACCCGGTCTCCGTGGCCTATGCGGCGGTCAGCATGGCCAGCCGCATCTTCGATGACTTCCGGCGCTCCACGGCGCTGCTGATCGGCGCCGGCGAGACCATCGAGCTGGTCGCCCGCCACCTCAAGGAGGCGGGGGTGCGTCAGCTGATCGTGGCCAACCGTACCCGTGAGCGCGCCGCCCAGCTGGCCGATGGCGTCGGTGGCGAGGCGATCTCCCTCAACGAGATCCCCGATGCCCTGGCCCGCGCCGACATCGTCATCTCCTCCACGGCGGCGCCGCTGCCGATCCTTGGCAAGGGCATGGTCGAGCGGGCGATCAAGAAGCGCCGTCATCGGCCGGTGTTCATGGTCGATATCGCCGTGCCCCGGGATATCGAGCCTCAGGTCGGTGAACTGGATGATGTCTTCCTCTATACCGTCGATGATCTTCACGAGGTCATCGAGGAGAATCGCCGCCATCGTCAGGTGGCCGCGGATCAGGCCGAGGCGCTGATCGAGCATGGCGTGGGCAGCTGGCAGCACGAGCGCCGGGTGCGTGGCGCCGGCGACCTGATCCGCCGCTACCGGGACCAGGGCGAGCGGCTGCGTGCCGAGTCCGAGGAACAGGCGCTGGCGCAATTGGCGCGCGGCGAGGACCCGGAGAAGGTCGTCGCGCGGCTGGCCCGCCAGCTCGCCAACAAGCTCATGCATGCCCCCACCCTCGGCCTGCGCGAAGCCTCCGGGGCCGAACGCCAGGACCTGATCGACGCGGCCGAGGCGTTGCTCTTCAGCGCCGACGGTACGCCTCAGGCCCCTTCGATGAGCGGCACCAGACAACAGGACTCTTCATGAAAGCCACATTGCGTCAGCGCCTGGATACCTTCGCCGAGCGCTTCGAGGAACTCTCGGCCCTGCTGGCCGAGCCCGACGTCATCGCCGACCAGCCCCGCTTCCGCGACTACTCCCGGGAATATGCCGAACTCGATGAACTGGTCGCCACCTGGCGGGAGTTTCGCGATACCGAAGGCAACATCGAGGCCGCCCAGGCCCTGCTCGAGGACAGCGACGCCGAGATGCGCGAGCTTGCTGAGCTCGAGCAGGCCGAGGGCCAGGAGCGCCTGGTCTCGCTCGAGGAGGCGCTCAAGCGCCTGCTGGTGCCCAAGGACCCGGACGATGGCCGCAGCGTCTATCTGGAGGTGCGCGCCGGGACCGGCGGCGACGAGGCCGCCCTGTTCGCGGGCGATCTGTTCCGCATGTACTCCCGCTATGCCGAGAAGCACGGCTGGAAGGTCGAGGTGATCAGCGCAAGTCACGGCGAGCAGGGTGGCTACAAGGAGCTGATCTCGAGGGTCAAGGGCGAGGGCGTCTATGCCCGCCTCAAGTTCGAGTCCGGGGCGCACCGGGTGCAGCGGGTGCCGGCTACCGAGTCCCAGGGGCGCATCCACACCTCTGCCTGCACCGTGGCGGTGATGCCCGAAGCGGACCAGGTCGGCGACATCGACATCAACTCGAGCGACCTGAGGGTCGATACCTTCCGCTCCAGCGGCGCCGGCGGTCAGCACGTCAACACCACCGATTCCGCGATCCGCATCACCCACCTGCCCAGCGGCGTGGTGGTCGAGTGCCAGGAGGAGCGTAGTCAGCACAAGAACCGGGCCAAGGCGATGTCGCTCTTGGCCGCACGCCTCAAGCAGAGCGCCCAGGACAGTCAGCGCCAGCAACAGGCCGACGAGCGCCGTTCGCTGGTCGGCTCCGGCGATCGCAGCGAGCGCATCCGCACCTACAACTTTCCCCAGGGGCGGGTGACCGATCACCGCATCAATCTGACCCTCTACAAGCTCAATGAGGTGATCACCGGCGAGCTCGACGAGATCGTCGAGCCGCTGCTCCACGAGTATCAGGCCGAGCAGCTCGCGGCCCTCCAGCAGGAAGCCTGATGCGCCAAGGAGACAGTCAGATACGCCTCGACGTGCTCTTGGTCCGTGCCGCCCAGCGCCTGCAGGCGGCGGGCTCGCCAAGCCCGAGGCTCGATGCCGAGGTGCTTTTGTGCCATGTGCTCGATGTCGATCGTGCCTGGCTCTTTACCTGGGGCGATCGCGAGTCCGAGCCCCTGGTGCGAGCCCGCTTCGAGGCCTTAGTCGCGGCGCGGGCGCAGGGCATGCCGGTCGCCTACCTGACCGGTGAGCGGGAGTTCTGGGGCCTTTCGCTGCGGACCCATGACGCCACCCTCATCCCGCGCCCCGATACCGAATGCCTGGTCGAGGCGGCGTTGACGCGTGCCGGTGCCGGTGCCGGTGCCTGTCTGGATCTCGGTACCGGTACCGGCGCCATTGCGCTGGCCTTTGCCAGCGAGCGCCCCGGCTGGGGCGTGACCGGCGTCGATCGTTCGCCCGAGGCGGTGGCACTCGCCCGGGACAACGCCGTCCGACTGGGGCTCGGCCGCGTTCGCTTCCTGGAGAGCGACTGGTTCGCGGCACTTGAGGGCGAGCGCTTCGCGCTGGTGGTGGCCAATCCCCCCTATCTCGCCGATGACGATCCGCACCTCGGGCAGGGCGATGTGCGCTTCGAGCCCCGCTCGGCGTTGGTCGCCGGCGATGACGGCCTGGCCGATCTCCACTGGCTGGTGAACGAGGCCCGCGCTCATCTCGAGTCCGGTGGTTGGCTGCTGCTCGAGCATGGCCTCGAGCAGGGCGCGGCGGTGCGCCAGGCGTTTGAAGCGGCCGGCTATGCGGACGTCGCGACCCTTAAGGACCTGGGCGGGCGCGACCGGGTCAGCCTGGGATGCTGGCCCGGCTAGGGCGGCGTCCAGCGTTGGCGGTGCGACTCGCGCCGGCCAGCGCGGATATGGTACTTGTAGGGAAACAGGGTGGGTGTGCGGCGAACCTCACTGGCAATTGTCTGAAAAGGCCTGACCGATCACTGAGGTTTGCGTCGATCACCCCCTCCAACAACTATGAAAGCCATGATGTTCGGGCGATCCGGCGGCGATGCTGCAGCCGTTCGTTCGCACATCGAGCTTGGACACTGGATGCCCATGAAAGCCAAGACCCGCTCGCTCGACCGTATCGACCTGAAGATCCTGCGTGCCCTACAGGACAATGCCCGTGTTTCCTATGTCGACCTGGCCGCGCAGGTCGGGCTCTCGACCACCCCCTGCCTTGAGCGCGTCAAGCGCCTGGAGCGCTCGGGCATCATCCGCGGCTACAAGGCCGTGCTCGACCCCCGGGCGCTCAAGGCCAAGCTGCTGGTGTTCGTCGAGATCAGCCTCGAGAGCCAGTCGCCGGCGGTCTTCGACGAGTTCCGCCGTGCCGTGCGCAAGCTGCCCCAGATCCAGGAGTGTCACCTGGTCTCCGGGCAATTCGACTACATCCTCAAGTGCCGGATTCCCGAGATGTCCGCCTACCGCCAGCTGCTCGGCGAGGTGGTGCTGACCCTGCCGGGCGTCAAGGAGTCGAAGAGCTACGTGGTCATGGAAGAGGTCAAGGAAGAGTTCACCCTGCATATCCCGGATGTCGAGCAGCTCGAGGAGCACTGAGTGCGGGCCGGCGGCGATGCGATTCCGGCTGGCCAGTATCCGTAGAACCCGTGCCCGCATCGCCAGTCACCAGTAGAGCCAGTCCCAGTAGAGCCGGCCCCAGTAGAGTGAGAAAGACGTGACGATGAACGACCAGGCGCTGCTGCGCTACAGCCGCCAGATCATGCTCGAGCCGATCGAGATCGAGGGCCAGGAGCGTCTGCTTGAGAGCCACGCGCTGGTGATCGGAGCCGGCGGGCTCGGCTCACCGGTGGCCCTCTATCTGGCGGCGGCAGGGGTGGGGCGCTTGACCCTGGCCGACGACGATGCGGTCGAGCTCTCCAACCTGCAGCGCCAGATCGCCCATGGCGAGGCGGATATCGGACGCAACAAGGCTGCGTCGGCCTGCGAGGCGGCTCTGGCCCTCAATCCTTCCTGCCGGATCACCGCCGTCACCGAGCGCCTCGACGGCGAGGCGCTCGCCCACGCCGTCCAGGCGGCGGATCTGGTCCTCGATTGCACCGATCGCTTCGCCTCGCGCTATGCCATCAACGCCGCCTGCCGGGCGGCCGGCGTGCCGCTGATCTCCGGGGCGGCGATTCGCTTCGGCGGCCAACTGGCAGTCTTCGACTCTCGCGACCCGGAAAGCCCCTGCTATGCCTGCCTCTATCCGCCTGGTGAGCCGGGCGAGGATGAGGAGCTGCGCTGCGCCGAGAACGGTGTGGTGGCGCCGTTGGTGGGGGTGATCGGAAGCTTTCAGGCGCTGGAGGCGGTCAAGCTGCTCAGCGGCGCCGGTCGGGCCCATCGGGGCCTCTCCACCTTCGATGGGCTCACCGGCGAGTGGCGCCACTTCCGGGTGCCTCGGGACCCGGCCTGCCCGGTCTGCGGGACGGCCTGATCCCCGAGCAGCGCGTCGAGTCCAGGCATTCCGGCTCACCGGCCGAGCCCGACGCAGACGCCCGACACAGACGCCCGACACAGACGCCCGACACAGATGCCCGACACAGACGCCCGACACAGACGCCCGACACAGACGCCCGACACAGACGCCCGACACAGACGCCCGACACAGACGCCCGACGCTGACGCCCCTCCTGTCTCCTCTTCCCGTCGCAGCGGGCCGTTGTCCTTCTCGGCCGGCCCGATCCTCCACGGGAAAGCCCGGCCCCGGTCGTGCCCCGGGCTATTGGTCCCGGCGGCACAGTTCTATAGACTTCGCGACCGGCCATGACCCGGCCGGCGAAGGCCGGCATGCGACGAGACGAGGAGAGCGATGAGCGAGATCAGCACGGTCAGCCCCCCGCCCGTAAGGAACGGCGCGCGGGCGCCCCGGGGCGGCAGCGCCCTGCGTCGGCGATCGCCTTCGAGGGGCTGCACAAGCGCTTCGGTGCCGAGACGGTGGCGCTGGATGGCGTCGACCTGACGATTCGCGAGGGCGAGTTCTTCACCCTGCTCGGTCCCTCGGGCTGTGGCAAGACGACGCTGCTGCGGATCCTTGCCGGGCTCGAGGCGCCGGATGCCGGTCGGCTGATCCTGGGCGGGCGGGACATCACCCGGGTGCCGCCGCACCGGCGCAGCGTCAATACCGTCTTCCAGTCCTATGCGCTCTTCCCACACCTGTCGGTGCGCGAGAACCTGGCCTTCGGGCTGCGCATGCAGGGCGTCGCCAGGGCCGAGCGGGAATCGCGGGTCGCCGAGATCGCGCGCTTCATCCAGCTGGGCGGGCTGGTCGATCGCCGGGTGGATCAGCTCTCCGGTGGCCAGCGACAGCGCATCGCCCTGGCCCGGGCGCTGGTCTGCGAGCCCGACGTGCTGCTGCTCGACGAGCCGCTGTCGGCCCTGGATGCCGGGCTGCGCGGCCAGCTGCAGGTCGAGCTCAAGCGCGTCCAGGCGCGTCTGGGCATGACCTTCCTGTTCGTGACCCACGATCAGCAGGAGGCCATGGTGATGTCGGACCGCATCGCCGTGCTCAATGGCGGCGGCATCCAGCAGGTGGGCACGCCCCGGGAGATCTTCGAGCGACCGGCGAATGCCTTCGTGGCGCGCTTCATGGGCCATGACAACCTCTTCCCGGTGCGCTCACGCCAGGGCTCGGAGCTCACGACCGCCCTGGGCACCCTGAGGGTCGAGTCGCCGGCGTCCGGCGACGGCGATCTGCTGCTGATCCGTCCCGAGACCCTCGATCTGCAGCCGCCGGATCAGGGCGGCTTGAACCGCCTGGCCGGACGTGTCACCGACTGCCTCTATCGGGGCAGTCACGCCGAATACCGCCTCGCCGTGGGCGATGGCGAGCTGCAGGCGCTGGTCAACAATCGGGGCGGACGGCTGCCCGGCGTCGGCGACCGCGTCGGCGTGTCGGTGGCCGCCGAGGATCTGGTGACCCTGAGCGGGGAGGGCGCATGAGCCGGGGCGTCGAGACTCGCGCGCCCGGTGCGGCGGGAAGCCTTGGCGAGACGCGACACCTGCTGCTGACCGTGGCGCCGGGGGCGCTGTGGCTGCTGATCTTCCTGGTGCTGCCGAGCCTCTACCTGATGGGGGTGGCCTTCATGAGCAATGGGCCCTACGGCCAGCCCCGGATGCCGCTGACCCTGGAGGCCTTCGAGCGCCTGGCGGGCTTCGGCATCCTGGGCTGGAGTCCGGCCAACCTCTACACCCTGCTGCGCTCGCTCCTCCAGACGCTGGTCGCGACCCTGCTGGTGGTAGCGATCAGCTACCCGCTGGCCTACCACATCAGCACCGCCCGGGCGCGCTGGCGGCCGGTGATGCTGCTGGCGCTGGTGGTGCCCTCCTGGACCAACCAGGTGATTCGCACCTTCGGCTGGATGAACCTGCTGGCACCGGGCACGCCGCTGGCCGAACTGGCCGAGGCACTGAGCCTGATTCTCCCCAACATGGGGCTCTATCCGTCGAATATCGCGGTGACCCTGGGGCTCGTTTACAACTTCCTGCCCTTCATGGTGCTGCCGCTCTATGCAGCCTTCGAGAAGCTCGATACGGCGCAGGTGGAGGCGGCTCAGGATCTCTACGCCTCCCCCATCATGGCTTTTCGCCACGCGGTCTTCCCCCAGACCCTGCCGGGGCTCCTGGCCGGCGTTGTGCTGGTGGCGATTCCCGCCTTCGGCATGTACGTGGTGTCGGAGCTCTTGGGCGGCGGCAAGCACATGCTGCTTGGCAACCTGGTGGCGCGGCAGTTCGCCGGGGGCGCCAATTGGCCGCTGGGAGCCGCCGGGGCGATCCTGATGCTGCTGGCGACCTTCGCCGGCCTCTACCTGATGCGACGGCTGGGCAGGCGCCTGGGCGGCGGCGAGGAGGTGGTGATATGACCCGTCGTGGCTTTCACCGTGGCCTGCGCGTCTTCTGGTGGCTGACGCTGGTCTTTCTCTACCTGCCGCTGGCGGTGGTGGTGCTCTATTCCTTCAATGCTTCCAACAGCGCGGCTCATTTCACCGGCGTGTCGCTGCGCTGGTATGAACGCCTGTTCGGTAACGAGGCGCTGCTCGCCGCCCTGGGCAACAGCCTGCTGCTGGCGGTGATCTCCTCGCTGATCGCTCTCCTGCTCGGCAGCCTGATCGGCTATGGCATGTTTCACCATCGCCGGCGCCGTCTGGGCTGGCTGGTGGTGCTGATCTATCTGCCGCTGGTGCTGCCGGATATCGTCTTCGGCATCGCCGAGATGGCCTTCTTCGTGCAGGTGGAGCGGCTGACCGGCTCGCTGTCGCCGGGGCTTGACACCATGATCATCGCTCATGTCACCTTCCAGGTGCCCTTCGTGGCGCTGATCGTCTACTCGCGCCTGGTCGGACTCGACCCGAGCCTGTTCGAGGCGGCCAGGGATCTCTATGCCACACCCTGGCAGTGGGCCCGCCACTTCCTGGTGCCGAGCCTCAGGCCGGCCCTGATCTCCTCGGCCTTCCTGTCGTTTACCCTGTCGCTGGATGATTTCGTGATCAGCTTCTACACCGCCGGTCCCGAGAGCGCGACGCTGCCGATCTACATCTGGGGGGCGATCAGGAAGGGGGGCTCGCCGGAGATCAATGCCATCGCGACCCTGATGATCGCCGCGGTCGCACTGGCCGCGGTGGCGAGCCTGCTGCTGGGCCGCCAGCAGACGAGGCGCCACTAGCGCCGTCGTCACCAGCGGGCGCGTTGCCATGACAGGAGGCCGCGACATGCCGCCTCCCCTCATCTATCGTCATGACCTGTTCTATCACTTGCTTATTCACTGCCCAGGAGAGCCTCGCATGTCTCACTCGCTTCTTCGTTCCGTCCGTCGTCCGGCCCGGCTCGCCGGCGCGCTGACCGGCCTGCTGCTGGCCGGCGGCGCCCAGGCCGCCGACGACAAGCTCTATCTGTTCAACTGGACCGAGTACATGGACCCGGCGATCATCGAGGCCTTCGAGGAGCGCTATGACGTCGAGGTGGTGCAGAACTACTTCAACTCGCTGCCGGAGATGATGGCCAAGCTCAATGCCGGCGGGGTGTCCCAGTACGACGTGATCGTGCCGTCCAACTACTATGTGCCGCGCCTGATCGAGACCGGCCTGGTGCAGCCGCTGGACAAGTCGCGGCTCGAGCAACTGGACAACGTCATGGCCACCTTCCAGAACCCGGGCTATGACCCGGGCGGGGACTACAGCGTGCCCTATCAGTGGGGAACCACCGGCATCATCTACAACACCGAGACCTTTCCCGAGGCGCCGAAGAGCTGGTCGCTGCTGTTCGAGGCGGACCAGAACCCGGCACATCCTTTCGCGGTCGCGGGCGATGGCCAGGTGACCATGGGAGGGGCCTGCGCCTATCTCGGCCATGGCTATGACTGCACCGGCCTGGATGCCTGGCGAGAGGCGGCGAAGCTTTTGATCGAGACCAAGAGTCGCGATACCTTCAGCGGCTTCACCGACGGCACCCCGGCGCTGCAGCAGTTGTCCCGCGGGGTGGTGCATGCGGCGATGAGCTTCAACGGCGATTACCTGGCCTTCAAGGACGAGGATCCCGAGGGCTTCGCCGATACCGCCTTCATGATTCCCGATGAAGGGGCGGAAATGTGGGTCGATACCATGATGATCCCCGCCGAGGCGCCGAACCCCGAGCTCGCCCATGCCTTCATCGACTTCCTGCTCGAGGCCGAGGTCGGCGCTCAGCTGTCGAACTACAACTACTACGCGAGCCCCAACGCCGCCGCCGCGCCCTACCTCGATGAGGTGCTGACTCAGCCGCCGGTGCAGCCAAGCGACGACGACATGGCGCGCCTGCGTTTCATCCCGAGCCTTTCAGGCGACGAGCTGCAGATCTTCCAGCAGCTGTGGTCGGAGGTGCAGGCTCGCTGATCCGGCGTCGGCCCGGGCTACCGGGCGTGAGGGCGTCGTCAGACGGCGACGGCCCTCGACAACTGTGAAAACTTTCGTGGAAGTTCTCCGCAGGGGCCGCGTGACCCATGTCTCGGCCGCGGCCCCTGCGCTATACTCCGTCCGTCTCCGACTCGAAAGCGGCAGGACGTCGCCCGAGTCTCGCGTCTCATCCCTCCCTGTCACCTCGCCTGGCGCCAACGCGTGCCCAGGGGCATGAATCCGACTCCCGGATTCCCCCGAGCCGACTCTTTGTCGTGTTTGAGGAACAAGTGATGAACAAGTCCATCGTGATCGGTAGCACCCTGTCCGTGTTTGGCCTGGGGGGCCTGGCGGTCGGTGCCTATCAGGTCAGCAACTTTGCCCAGCCACCCGAGCCGGTCTATGCCGACATCCTGCAGGTCGAGGCGGCCACCCGTACCGTCGAGACCCCGCGGGAGGTCTGTGAAAATGTGGTGGTCAGCCAGCAGACGCCGAGTCGCGACCCGAATCGCATCATCGGCACCGCCGCCGGCGCCATCGTCGGCGGCCTGCTCGGCAACCAGGTCGGCGGCGGCAGCGGCAAGAAGATCGCTACCGTGGCCGGTGCCGTGGGCGGTGGCCTCGCCGGCCGCGAGGTGCAGGGGCGTATCGAATCCGGCCAGACCACCACGACGACCCGGCAAGAGTGCCACACCGTCACCGATACCCGTCAGGAGCACCTGGGGTATGACGTGGAATACCGTCTCGACGGTCAGGTCTTCAGCGCCCGCCTCGATGAGGCGCCCCAGGGCGACCGGGTGCTGATGCAGAACGGCCAGCCCCAGTGGCATGCCGGCCAGGCCAAGCCTCAGGCCGCCTCTCAAGGCTAGGCCCATCGCCCCTGCGCCGGCCTCCGCCTGAGACCGGCGCGATCTTTCCCCTGCGGTTGGCCAGCGGCCATGCGCACACCATGTCTGGCGTCCCGTCCCGCGAAGGTGGTGGCCGTGGGTTCGACCCGTCTAGGGGAATGGTCGAACAGTGGCGTCGGGAAGGGGTGGCTATGTACAACTCCTGTATCGATATTGTGCATAAATTGGCGTAGTCTGCGGGTACCTTCCTTCAGGAGCGACGCCATGTTTGGGATCTTCAGGAACGACCCGACCAAGAAGCTGCAGAAGGCCTATGAGCGCAAGCTCGAGCAGGCCATGGAAGCCGCTCGCAATGGCGACATGCATGCCAATGCCTCCTTGACCGCCGAGGCGGAAGCGCTGCGCGAGGAGATCGAGAAGCACAAGAGCGCTTGACCGGGGCTGATGGAAGGGGCCACCGCCCGATACGACGACGCCCCCTGTGAAGGGGGCGTCGTACGTTAGGAGTCGAGCCACGCCTGGTGTGAGCTGGCGCTCGGTGCCACTGAGGCTTCAGCACAGGGGCCTCAGCACAGGGCGTCGAGCTTCTCCTTGAGCAGGCCGTTGACCTGCTGGGGGTTGGCGGTGCCGCGGGAGGCCTTCATGACCTGGCCGACGAAGTAGCCGATCATCTTGCCGCGCTTCTCCGGTTCGGCATCGCGATACTGAGCGACCTGCACCGGGCTGTCGGCGATCACCTGATCGATCATCGCCTCGATGGCGCCGGTGTCGGTGACCTGCTTGAGGCCGCGGGCCTCGATGATCGCATCGGCGGAGTCGCCCTCACCGTCCCACAGTGCGGCGAAGACCTGCTTGGCGGCCTTGCCGTTGATGGTCTCATCCTTGACCCGGGCCACCAGCTCGCCGAGCTGGGCGGCCGACACCGGGCTCGAGGCGATCTCCAGGCCTTCCTTGTTGAGGCGGCCGGCGAATTCGCCCTGCACCCAGTTGGCGGCCAGCTTGGCATCGCCGCAGACGTCCTTCACGCCCTCGAAGAAGTCGGCCATGGCGCGGGTTGCCGAGAGCACGCCGGCATCGTAAGCGGACAGCCCCAGCTTATCCTGGAAACGGGCGCGCTTCTCGGCGGGCAGTTCGGGCAGCGAGGTGCGCAGATGATCCACGTAGGCATCATCGAGCACCACCGGCAGCAGGTCGGGGCAGGGGAAGTAACGGTAGTCGTTGGCCTCCTCCTTGGTGCGCATGCTGCGGGTCTCGTCGGCCTCGGGGTCGTACAGGCGGGTTTCCTGCACCACCTTGCCGCCGTCCTCGAGTAGCTCGACCTGGCGCTCGACCTCGAAGGCGATGGCGCGCTCGACGAAGCGGAAGGAGTTGACGTTCTTGATTTCGGCGCGGGTGCCGAAGGCCTCCTGGCCCTTGGGGCGCACCGAGACGTTGACGTCACAGCGCATCGAGCCCTCGGCCATGTTGCCGTCCGAAATGCCGAGGTAGGTGACGATGGAGTGAATCGCCTTCAGGTAGGCCGCGGCTTCCTTGGCGGAGCGCATGTCGGGCTCGGAGACGATCTCCAGAAGCGGCGTGCCGGCACGGTTCAGGTCGACCCCGGTCATGCCGTGGAAGTCTTCGTGCAGGGACTTGCCGGCGTCTTCCTCGAGGTGGGCGTGATGCACCCGGATGCGCTTGGTCTCGCCGTCATCGAGGGTGATCTCGACCTCGCCCGGCCCGACGATCGGGTGATACATCTGGCTGGTCTGGTAGCCCTTGGGCAGGTCCGGGTAGAAGTAGTTCTTGCGATCGAAGATCGAGACCTCGGGAATCTCGGCGTCGATGCCCAGCCCGAACTGTACCGCCATGGCCACGGCGGATTCGTTGAGCACCGGCAGTACCCCGGGCAGGCCCAGGTCAACGGCACAGGCCTGGCTGTTGGGCTCGGCGCCGAAGGCGGTGGAGGCCCCGGAGAAGATCTTCGAGCGGGTGGCCAGCTGGACGTGGACCTCGAGGCCGATCACGGTTTCCCATTGCATCATGCGTTCTCCTTGCCGAAGGCCGGGCGTTGCTGGTGCCAGTCGGTGACCTGCTGGAACTGGTGGGCGACGTTGAGCAGCTGTGATTCGGCGAAGTGTGGGCCGAGGATCTGCAGGCCCACAGGGCGGCCATCGATGTTGCCTGCCGGCACGCTGATGCCGGGGATGCCCGCCAGGTTGATGGCAATGGTGTAGATGTCCTGCAAGTACATGGACACCGGGTCCTTGTTGGCGCCCAGGTCAAAGGCGGGCGTCGGCGTCGACGGGCCCATCAGCACGTCGACCTCCTCGAAGGCGTCCATGAAGTCCTGGCGGATCAGGCGGCGGACCTGCTGGGCCTTCTTGTAGTAGGCGTCGAAGAAGCCTTCGGAGAGGGTGTGAGTACCGATCAGGATGCGGCGCTTGACCTCGTCACCGAAGCCTTCGGCGCGGGAGCGCTTGTAGAGATCTTCGAGATCCGTGGGCGCGTCGCAGCGATGGCCGAAGCGCACGCCGTCGAAGCGGGACAGGTTCGAGGACGCCTCGGCCGGGGCGATGACGTAGTAGGCCGGGATGGCGTGATGGGTGTGCGGGAGGCTGACTTCCTGCACGGTGGCGCCCAGGGACTCGTAGACCTTGACCGCCTCGCGGATGGCGGTCTCCACGGCAGGGTCCAGGCCGTCGCCGAAGTACTCCTTGGGCAGGCCGATCTTGAGGCCGGACAGCGAGGCGCCCAGTTCGGCGCGATAGTCGGGCACGCCGCGGGCCACGCTGGTGGAATCGCGCAGGTCGTGGCCGGCGATGGCGCTGAGCAGCAGCGCGCAGTCCTCGGCGGTGCGGGCCATGGGGCCGCCCTGGTCGAGGCTCGATGCGTAGGCCACCATGCCGTAGCGGGACACCCGGCCATAGGTGGGCTTCAGCCCGGTGATGCCGCAGAAGGCGGCCGGCTGGCGGATCGAGCCGCCGGTGTCGGTACCCAGTGCCGCCGGCACCAGGCCGGCGGCCACGGCCGCGGCGCTGCCGCCGGAGCTGCCGCCGGGCACGGCCGCGAGATCCCAGGGATTCTTCACCGGACCGTAGTGGCTGTTCTCGTTGGAGGAGCCCATGGCGAACTCGTCCATGTTGGTCTTGCCAAGACTCACGGTGCCGGCGGCCTTTAGCTTCTCGACCACGTGGGCGTCATAGGGCGCGACGAAGTTGTCGAGCATCTTCGAGCCGCAGCTGGTCTTCACGTCCTGGGTGCAGAAGATGTCCTTCAGGGCCAGGGGCAGGCCGGTGAGCGGGCCGGCTTCGCCGCGAGCACGGGCGGCATCGGCGGCATCGGCGGCGGCCAGCGCCTGCTCGGCGGTCACGCTGATGAAGCTGTTGAGCTCGCCGTCGAGGCGCTCGATACGCGCGAGCAGCGATTCGGTCAATTGGCGACTGGTGAACTCGCCGGCCTCGAGGGCGCGGGCAAGCTCGGTCAGGGTCATGTCATGCATGTGAGGCTTGGCTCCAGATGAGGCATTCAGGCAGCGAGCAGGGCTCATTCGACGACGCGGGGCACCAGGTAGAGGCCGCTCTCGACCGCGGGGGCGTTCTGCTGGAAGCGCTCGCGCTGGTCGGTCTCGGTGACCTCGTCGGCACGCAGGCGCTGGGTGGCGTCCAGCGGGTGCGCCAGGGGCGCCACGCCGTCGGTGTCGACCGCCTGAAGCTGGTCGACCATCTTAAGAATGCGGGTCAGGTCGTCGACATAGCGGTTGGCCTCGGTTTCATCGAGGCCCAGGCGGGCCAGGTGGGCCGCGCGCTGCACGTCTTGCGGTTCAAGCGCCATGGTGAATATCCCTTGAGCATGGATCGTGGTGGCGGCACCGAGCAGGCGTCTGCCGCGGGAAATAACCGCGAAATGTACCATATCCTGGGGCGACTGGCAGGACTTGACGTCCAGGCGCCCGCCCCGATGCAGCTTGCTGCAATACAGCCGCGATGATACCGTTTGCCTCCGCACAGGGTTCCGGTCTGCACTAGGTGAAAGACTTCCATGTTTAAACGTTTACGTGGGCTGTTCTCCAGCGATCTTTCGATCGATCTGGGTACGGCCAACACGCTGATCTATGTTCGCGGACGGGGCATCGTGCTCGACGAGCCTTCCGTGGTGGCGATTCGCCAATCGGGCAACATGCGCAGCGTGGCTGCCGTCGGTATCGACGCCAAGCGCATGCTGGGCCGTACGCCGGGCAACATCACCGCCATCCGGCCGATGAAGGATGGCGTGATCGCCGATTTCACCGTGACCGAGCAGATGCTTCAGCACTTCATCCGCAAGGTGCACCAGAGCACCTTCCTGACCCCGAGTCCGCGGGTGCTGGTCTGCGTGCCCTGCATGTCGACCCAGGTCGAGCGTCGCGCGATCAAGGAATCCGCCGAGGGCGCCGGCGCCCGCGAGGTGTTCCTGATCGAAGAGCCGATGGCGGCCGCCATCGGTGCCGGCCTGCCGGTCGAGGAGGCTCAGGGCTCGATGGTCGTCGATATCGGCGGCGGTACCAGCGAAATCGCCATCATCTCGCTTAACGGCGTGGTCTACTCGGAATCGATCCGGGTCGGCGGCGACCGCTTCGACGAGGCCATCACTGCCTATGTGCGCCGTCACTATGGCAGCCTGATCGGCGAGGCGACCGCCGAGCGGATCAAGGAGGAGATCGGCTGTGCCTATCCGGGCGGCGAGCTGCGCGAGATCGACGTGCGCGGCCGCAACCTGGCCGAAGGTATTCCGCGCAGCTTCACGCTCAACTCCCATGAGATACTCGATGCGCTCCAGGAGACCCTGGCGGCCATCGTCACCGCGGTGAAGAGCGCCCTCGAACAATCGCCCCCCGAGCTCGCCTCGGACATCGCCGAGCGAGGCCTGGTGCTGACCGGCGGTGGTGCCCTGCTGCGCGATCTGGACAAGCTCATTTCCGAGGAAACCGGTCTGCCGGTGATCGTCGCCGAGGACCCGCTGACCTGTGTGGCGCGCGGTGGCGGCAAGGCGCTGGAAATGATCGATCAGCACACCTTCGAGCTACTCTCCAGCGACTGATCCGTTCGCTAGACCGTGACCCGGGGGATCGCTTATCAAACCGCTGTTCACGCACGCTTCAGTGCCCGGCTACCGCATGCTGCTGTGTGCGGTGCTGGCGCTGGCGCTGATGTTCACGGAACAACAGTTGTCACGGGTCGAAGCCCTGCGGGCCCAGTTATCGACCGTGGTGGCCCCGATCCAATGGCTGGTCAGCCTGCCCAGTGATGTCCTGACCTGGGGCTCCCTTGCCGTGTCGGATCAGCGCGCCCTGGTGGACGAGAACCGTCGCCTTCGTCAGCAGTTGCTGACGCTCTCGCATCGTGTCCAGCGCATGGCCAGCCTGACCGCCGAGAACGTGCGGTTGAGGGAACTCCTCAACGCCACCCGGCACGACGAGATGCCCTTCCTCACCGCCGAGCTGCTGTCGCTGGATTCCGATCCCTTTACCCATCAGATGGTCATCGATCGTGGCCGTCGCGACGGCGTCTATGTGGGGCAGCCGGTGATGGATGCCTCCGGTCTGGTGGGGCAGGTCACCTCGGTGTCCGCCTACTCGAGTCGGGTGCTGATGGTCGCCGATGCCAATCATGCGATGCCGGTGCAGGTGAACCGCAACGGGCTGCGTTTCATCGTCCAGGGCACGGGGCGTTTCGATGCCATGAGCGTGCTGCATGTCCCCGATACCGCCGATATCCGCGAGAACGATCTGCTGGTGTCCTCGGGGCTCGCCGGGCGTTTCCCGGTCGGCTACCCGGTGGCACGTGTCAGCGAGGTGACCCACGACCCGGGCGAGCCCTTCGCGACGGTGAAGGCCGCGCCGGTGGCGAAGCTGCAGCGGGCGCGTCACTTTTTGCTGCTGTTTCCCCCGGAGGTCGATGTCGCCGCCGGTGATGCGCTGTGGACCCACGATTTCGCCCTCGACCCCCTGCCCAAGGAGCTGATGCCCTGATGGTTGCCATGGGACTGCGCGGATACCTGCTGGTGTGGTCGACCCTGCTGCTGGCGCTGTGCCTGCAGGTCATGCCGCTGGCCGATCAATGGTTGATGTGGCGCCCCGACTGGCTGGGCCTGATGCTGGTCTACTGGTGCATGGTGATGCCCCAGCGCATCGGGGTCTTCCACGGTTTCGTGCTGGGGATCCTGCTCGACCTGATCGAGGGCTCGCCACTGGGGCTGAATGCCCTGGCCCTGTCGCTGCTGGCCTTCCTGGTCGCCCTAGTCTATCAGCGGCTGCGCGCCTATTCGCTGGTCCAGCAGGCGGTGCTGATCGTGGTGCTGCTGGGCATCGTGCAGTTGATCAAGCAGTGGCTGATGACCCTGTTCGGCCCCTTTTCCATCCATCTGGCCTTCCTGCTGCCGTCATTGATCGGCGCCATCCTGTGGCCCTGGCTGTTCACCATGCTGCAGGCCCTGCGTCGTCGCCTTGCCGTGTCCTGACGGGAAGCCTGTCACTGATCAGGAGGCATTCATGGCCACCCTGTGTCTGGCGTCGGCGTCCCCGCGCCGTCGTGAACTCTTGGCCTCGATCGACGTCGACTGCGAGGTGCGCCCGGTCGATATCGACGAGACGCCGGGACTGGGGGAGGCGCCCCGTGACTATGTCTGCCGCCTGGCCCGGGAGAAGGCGAGCGCCGGTGCGGCGCTCTCCGCGCTGCCGGTGCTCGGATCGGACACCGCGGTGGTGCTCGACGGCGAGATCCTCGGCAAGCCTCGCGATCGCGCCCATGCCCTTGAGATGCTGGCATCGCTCTCCGGCACCACCCATGAGGTGCTGACCGGCGTGGCGGTGAGCGGCCCGCAGGGGATGCTGGATGTCTGTGTGACGACGCGGGTGACCCTTCGCGAGATCAGCCCCGTCGAGGCTGCCGCCTACTGGGCCACCGGCGAGCCCCGGGACAAGGCAGGCGGGTACGGCATTCAGGGCCGGGCGGCGGTGTTCGTGTCCCATATCGAGGGCAGTCACAGCGCCGTGGTGGGTCTGCCGCTGTATGAGACCGCCGAGCTGCTGGCGCGACAGGGCGTTCCGCTGTGGATGAGCCCGTGTGAATAAGCGCCTGTGAATGAGTGAGCGGTGAGCTGTGTCATAATACTCGTATGAGCTAATGGTGAAGGAATCCCGCATGAGCGGCGAAGTACTGATCAATCTGACGCCCATGGAAACGCGCGTGGCCGTGGTCGAGAACGGCGTCCTGCAGGAGGCCTTCATCGAGCGCAGCGGGCGGCGGGGCATCGTCGGCAATATCTATCGGGGCAAGGTGGTGCGGGTGCTGCCCGGCATGCAGGCCGCTTTCGTCGATATCGGCATCGAGCGCGCGGCCTTCATCCATGCCCACGAGGTGATGGCGCCCCATACTCCGCCCGATCAACAGGTGTCGATCAGCCAGCTGCTCCAGGAAGGCCAGCCGCTGGTCGTCCAAGCCACCAAGGACCCGATCGGTTCCAAGGGCGCGCGGCTGACGACTCATCTGTCGGTGCCCTCCCGCTACCTGGTCTACATGCCGGATTCGCCCCATAACGGCGTCTCCCAGCGCATCGAGGATGAAGGCGAGCGGGAGCGGCTGCGTCAGCTGACCGAGGCCTGTCAGGCGGAGCAGGAGATCGAGGTCACCGGCGGCTTCATCATCCGCACCGCCGCCGAGGGGGTGAGCCGAGACGAGCTCTTCGCCGACATGCACTTTCTGCTGCGGCTGTGGCGCAAGGTCAGCGAGCGCAAGCATACCGCCGGCATTCCTAGCGTGATCTACGACGACCTGCCGCTGTTCATCCGCACCCTGCGAGACGTGATGCGTGACGAGATCGAGCGGGTGCGCATCGACTCCCGGGAGAATTACCAGAAGCTGGTCGAGTTCGCTGGCGAGTTCATGCCCGGCAGCGAGTCGCGCATCGAGTATTACCCCGGCGAGCGGCCGATCTTCGATCTCTACAGCGTCGAGGACGAGATCCAGAAGGCCCTGGGGCGCAAGGTACAGCTGAAATCGGGGGGCTATCTGGTGATCGATCCCACCGAGGCGATGACCACCATCGACGTCAACACCGGCGGCTATGTCGGCCATCGCAACCTCGAGGAGACGATCTTCAAGACCAACCTCGAGGCCGCCACGGCGATCGCGCGCCAACTGAGGCTAAGAAACCTCGGCGGCATCATCATCATCGACTTCATCGACATGGAAGATCCCGAGCATCAGCGCCAGGTGCTGCGCATGCTCGAGAAATCGCTGGAGCGCGATCATGCCAAGACCAAGTGCACCGGCGTCACCGAGCTGGGCCTGGTGCAGCTGACTCGCAAGCGCACCCGGGAGAGCCTCGAGCAGACCCTGTGCGAGGCCTGTCCGGTCTGCCATGGGCGCGGCACCCTCAAGACGCCGGAGTCGGTGTGCTACGAGATCTTCCGCGAGATCCTGCGCGAGGACCGCGCCTACAGCGCCGAGACCTACATGGTGCTGGCCGCTCAGGCGGTGGTCGACCGCCTGCTCGACGAGGAGTCATCCTCTGTCGCCGATCTGGAAGTCTTCATCGGCAAGACCATTCGTTTCCAGGTGGAAGCCCACTATTCCCAGGAACAGTACGATATCGTGCTGATGTAGGAGGCGTGCCATGAGCCCGTTTCGCCTCCTGCTGCGCTGGGCACTGACCACTCTCGCCGTCCTGCTGGCCTTGCTCGCCATGTTGCTGCTGACCCTGCGCCTGGCGGCCGGCGAGCTCGATCGCTTTCGCCCCGAGCTCGAGTCCCTGCTCTCCGGGCGCTTCGATGCCGAGCTGTCGATGGGACGACTCTCGGCCGGCTTTCACGGCCTCGACCCGACGCTCTCCCTAGAGGCGCTGACCCTGACCTCCCGCGCCGAGCCGGCGCGGCCCCTGCTCGAGCTCGAGCAGGCGCGCCTGAGCCTGGACAGTGCGGGCAGCCTGCTGGGGGGAGTGCCTCGGGTCGAGGGCGCCACCATCGGCGGCGTTACCGTCCACCTCTACCAGCATCCGGATCGCAGCTGGCACTGGCCGCAGCCCGCCGAGCTGCCGCCGGAGATCGTGCCCGATGGGCAGTTTAGCCTCGAGCGCCTCGATTACTGGGTGGGTGTGCTGCTGCGTCAGCGGGTGGAAATCGAGGACGTGCGGGTGGTGCTGCACGGCCTCGATCGTCGCCTGGCGTTCGAGGCGCCCCGCCTGCTGATGGCCGGCGAGGCCGGTCGTGCCCATATCGAGGGCCAGTTGCACGTGGCCGACAATCCCGATGCGGCCCTGACCGCGGTGCTGGAGGTATTGCCGGGCCAGGGCGGGCTCGCAGACTTCAATGCCGCCCTTCAGGCTCACATGGAACTCGATGACCTGGTGGAGCTGGCCGGCGTGCTCAGCCGCGATGATCCGCTCAGCGTCGAGGAGGCGAGCGGTGAGGCACGGCTTTGGGGGCGCTGGCGACACGGTGCTCTGGAGGATGTGCGCCTGGATGTGGAGGTCCCCAGGCTTCGCCTGAGTCATGAGCGCCAGCCGCTGGATCTCGAGGCTATCCGTGTCACCGGCCAGTGGCTGCGAGGCGAGGAGGGCTGGCAGGCCTGGCTGAACACCTATGGCGATGCCCAGGCGGCGGTGAGTGGCGATGGTGCCGAGGCCGGTAGCTCGCCGCTGCCCAGGCACTGGCAGGTCCGCGGCGACGCCGAAGGCTGGTGGCTGACCACCGATGCCTTCGATCTGACGGCCCTGTCGGCCTGGCGCGAACGTGTCCCCCTGCCGGAAGGCCTCGAGCGGGTGCTGACCCGACTGTCCCCGCGAGGACGGGTCGCCGGCCTCAAGGTGGGGCAGCGCAATGATCACTGGCGCGCCTATGCCGAGCTTAAGGAGGTCTCCGTCGATCCCTGGCGGGGGGCGCCAGGAGGCGGTCCTCTGGATGCCTGGGTCGAGGCCGAGGGTCTCTCCGGCACCATTCGCTTCGTCGACAGCAAGGGAGAAGGGGCCTCCCTCTATTTCCCGACGGTCTTCGAGGCGCCGATGGCGCTGTCACAGGCCTCCGGCGAGGTGAGTTGGGCCTATCGGGACGAAGGGGTCAGCGTCACTGGGCGTGACCTGGCGGTGACCTGGCGCGACGCGCCGGTGACAGGCCGCTTCGACCTCGAGGCAGGCCGGCCGACGCGGGGGCAGTTGGCGCTTGACCTGGCCTTTGCCGATGTCGACGCCACGGGCGTCGATCTCCTCGACTGGCTGCCGGTCAAGGCGCTGCCGCCGGCCCTCACCGACTGGCTGGGCCGCGGGGTGGCGGGATACGTCGATGAGGGCCGGCTGTCCCTCGAGCTGCCGCTTGGCGACAAGCTACGCGCCGAGGACCTGGGCCTGTCGCTCGTACTGGATATCCGCGATGGCACCCTGCCGTTCGCCCCCGGCTGGCCGGCCCTCGAGGGCGTCAGGGGGCAGCTGCGCCTCGAGAACCAGCGGCTGTCGGCCGATGTCGAGTCGGCCAGCCTGATTGGACTCGAGGCCCGTGAGGCGACGGTCAGCCTGATCGACGAGCGTCTCGAGGTGGCGAGTCAGGCCTCGGGCGACACCGCGGCACTCTTCGACCTGCTGGCAGCCATCCCCGGCCTGGACATCGACCGGGAAAGCATCACGAGCCAGGGCAGCCTTGCCGGCGACGTGGCGCTGACGCTGCCCCTCGAGTCGCCGCAGGCCCTGGCGCTCGAAGTCAACGCCCGCGTCGATGCCTCCCGGCTCGGCTACTCGCCCCTCGGGCTCGAGGTCTTGGCGGTGAACGGCGAACTGACCTATCGCCATCGCGAGGGCCAGGGAGCGCTCTCGGGCGAGCTCGGTGGCCGCGCCTTCGACGGACCCGTGCGGGCGCATTTCGATGGCGAGGCGCGCACCATGACCCTGCGCGGCCGCGCGCTGCCGCGTGGGCTCCTGGAGTGGATCGACCAGCCTGGCCTGGCGCCCCTGGTCGAGGGCTATTTCCCCTATACCTTGCGCATGCCGATCGATGGCCGACCGCCGACCGTGATGCTCGACAGTCGGCTCGAGGGGTTGGCCGTGAAACTGCCGGCGCCCTTCGGCAAGACGGCCAGCCAGGTGGTGCCGCTGAGCCTGACCCTCGACAGTGCCCGTGGACGAGGCCAGATGACCCTGCGGGATCGGGCGCGGCTGCGCTGGCGTGACACGCCGCTGGGCAATCAGGGGCAGCTGTGGCTGGAGCGCTGGCCGCTGGAACCCGACTGGCCCCGCGGCCCCGGCTGGTCGGCGCAGTGGCAGACCAGCCGGCTGGCCATCGCGCCCTGGAGTGAGGCGCTCGCCGGCCTGTCGCTGCGGGACCTGGCCGGTGCCCAGGGCAGCGCATCGAGTAGCGGGCCGAGCCCATTCGGTTCGGGCAGCCCGCTGCGCGCCCTCGAGCTGTCCACGGCCTGCCTGTCACTGAATGGGCGATGCCTCGGTACCCTGCAGGCGAATGCCAGGGTGCAGTCAGGCGAGCAATGGCGCCTGACGTTGGATGGCAGTATCGCCAAGGGGCGGGCCGACTACCGGCCCCGCGACCCACGGCCGATCAACATCGATCTCGAGCGGCTATCCCTGGATGGCCTCTGGCCGGCCCCCGAAGCCCCCACGCAGCTTTTCGAGGAGGTCGCCGTCGCTCCCGAGCCGGCGCCGCTGCCGGTGTGGCTTGAGGCGCTGCCGGACGGTCGCCTGCGGGTGGCCGAGCTTAACCGGCTGGGTACTCGCCTGGGGCCCCTGACTCTGGGCTGGCAGGCCTCGCCCTCCCAACTGGTGCTGTCGCCGGTCGGCCTGACTCTCGGTCAGGTATCGGCCCGCGGCGAGTTGACTTGGGAGGCCGCCGGCGCGGCCTCGAGCCTGACCCGCTCGCGTCTGCGCCTGGATGGCGGCGATCTGGGCTCGGCGCTCGCCGCCCTGGGCCAGGACGTGCCGATCCGCAACAAAGAGACTCGGGTCACCTCGCAATTGGCCTGGCCCGGGGCGCCCTGGCAGTTCGCGCTGGCGCGCTCCCGGGGCAGTCTAGAGGTGGCCCTACGCGAGGGGCGCTTCCTCAACCTGCAGTCCGGCTCCGCCAAGCTGGTGGGACTGCTCAACTTTGATAACCTGTTGCGCCGCCTGCGCCTGGATTTCTCCGATGTCACCGGTCAGGGCACGGCCTTCGATCGTGTCAACGGCCGGGCAACGCTGTATGGTGGGATTCTCGAGACTCACGGTCCCGTGCAGATCGAGGCGCCGTCGACGCAGTTCAGTCTCGAGGGTCAGGTCGACCTGGTGCGCCGTGAACTCGATCAGCATCTAGCGATCACAGTACCGGTCTCCCAGGCATTGCCGGTGGCGGCGCTGGTGACCGGTGGCCCGGTCATCGGCGGGGCGGTCTTCCTCGCCCAGCGCCTCTTCGGTCGTGCCATCGATCGCGTGACCCGAATTCACTACCGCGTGCAAGGTCCCTGGACCGATCCGCGGATTGCTCTGGAAAGTGCCGAATGATGCTCAAGTCCTCCGACCTCTCTTCACAGGACATGCTGGACAGCGCCGTCAGCACCCTGCTGGCCCCCGGCGGCCTCGACTTGGCGGCGCTCGATACCGGGCTCGGCCATGCCTTGGGGCCGGGCGTCGACTTCGCCGACCTCTACTTTCAACGCAGCTGGCAGGAAAGCTGGGTGCTGGAAGACGGTGAGGTCAAGGATGCCAGCTACAACATCGATGGCGGCGTCGGTGTGCGCGCCATGGCCGGAGAGAAGACCGGCTTCGCCTATTCCAACCAGATCAGTGCCGATGCGCTGGTCGAGACCGGGCGCACCGCGTCGGGCATCGCCCGCAGCGGTGCCCGACTGACCCAGGCTGCTCCGCAGCTGGCCACGGCCGCTCCCCGCTATGCGGGCATCGATCCCCTGTCCGGCCTCTCCGCGGAAGACAAGATCGCGATGCTCAAGGAAGCCGATCGCATCGCCCGAGCGGCAGACCCGGCGGTGAGTCAGGTCAGCGCCTCCCTGACCGGCGTGCACGAAGTCGTGCTGGTGCGCGCCAGCGACGGCACCCTGGGTGCGGATATCCGCCCGCTGGTGCGCCTCAACGTCAGCGTCATCGCCGTGCGCGACGGGCGTCGCGAGCGCGGCAGTGCCGGCGGCGGCGGCCGCTACCCGATGGCGCGTCTGCGCGACGAGGGCGCTCCCGAGCGCTTCGCCAAGGAGGCGGTGCGCCAGGCGCTGGTCAACCTCGAGGCCATCGATGCGCCGGCCGGACAGCTGCCGGTGGTGCTGGGCGCCGGCTGGCCGGGCATCCTGCTCCACGAGGCGGTGGGCCACGGCCTCGAGGGGGACTTTAACCGCAAGGGCAGCTCGGCCTTCGCCGGCCGCATGGGTGAGCGGGTCGCCGCCCCCGGGGTCACGGTGGTCGACGATGCCACCCTGAGCGATCGGCGTGGCTCGATGAGCATCGACGACGAGGGCACCCCGGGGCAGTACACGCCGTTGATCGAGGATGGCGTGCTCACCGGCTACATGCAGGACAAGCTGAATGCGCGGCTGATGGGCATGGCGCCCACCGGCAACGCGCGTCGCGAATCCTATGCCCATATGCCGATGCCGCGCATGACCAATACCTACATGCTGGCCGGGCAGGACGATCCCGCCGATATCCTCAAGAGCGTCAAGCGGGGCATCTACGCGGTCAGCTTCGGCGGCGGCCAGGTGGACATCACCTCGGGCAAGTTCGTGTTCTCGGCAAGCGAAGCCTACCTGATCGAGGACGGCAGGATTACCGCGCCGGTCAAGGGCGCGACCCTGATCGGCAACGGCCCGGAGGCCATGGGGCGCGTCTCGATGATCGGTCATGACCTCGAACTCGACACCGGGGTCGGGGTCTGCGGCAAGGAAGGTCAGGGCGTGCCAGTGGGGGTCGGCCAGCCGACCCTGAAGCTCGACGAGCTGACCGTGGGCGGCACCGACTCGTGATCGGTGGCGCGAGCCGGGGCGCAAGCGGCCCCGGCCTGCGCCGGATCGGAGCAGGCGTTACAGCCCCGCCGTGTCCCGGATCAGCTTGAACAGCTTGCGGGCGCTGGCCGGGGGCTTCTCCTGAGCGCGCTCCCGGCGGGCGTTGCGGATCAGTTGGCGCAGCGCCTGTCGGTCGACGTCGGGGTAGTCGACGATGAAGGGCTCGAGGGCCGCGTCGTCCTCGATCAGCCGGTCACGAAGCCCCTCGAGGCGGTGGAAGGCGTGGTCGCGGCGCAGTTTTTCCTGCTCGAACTCGTCGAACACCGCCTGGATGCCGGCGACGTCCTCGCCGCGCATCAGCTTGCCGACATACTGCATGTGCCGGCGACGCCCCTCATGGGAGCGAATGCGCGCGGTTTCCTCGACGGCGGCCAGCAGCTCGTCGGAGAGCGGTAGCCGTGCGCGCCAGGCGTCGGAGAGGGCGATGATCTTCTCGCCCAGCGCCTGCAGGGCCTGCATTTCCTGCTTGCGCTGGGTCTTGCTTTGCCGACCGTCGTGGTCGGCGGGCGATTCAATTGACATGCCATTACCAAAAAGCATTGGGAGGTTGGCGCAGTATACCAGCCAGCCTCGCGACAAGGAGACCAAGATGACTCAGGCTTTCGATGCCGCCGCCCAGCAGGCATTGCTGGAGTCCCGGGCCGAGGCCGCCCTCGACCAGGCGCGCGCCCTGGGGGCCGATGCCTGCGAGGTGGGGGCCAGCGTCGATCAGGGCATCGGCGTCAGTGTGCGCCTCGGGGAAGTGGAGACCGTCGAGCTGTCCCGGGATCAGGGTATCGCGGTGACCGTCTATGTGGGCAAGCGCAAGGGCACGGCCTCGTCGTCGGATGCCGGCGAAGCCTCCATTCGGGCCGCCGTGGATCAAGCCATGGCCATCGCGCGTCACACCGGCGAGGACCCCTTTGCCGGGCTGGCGCCGGCCGAGCTGATGGCGCGCGAGCTGCCGGATCTCGACGTCCACCACCCCTGGCCGCTGACCACCGACGAGGCCATCGAGCGTGCACTGGCCTGCGAAGCGGCCGGCCGCGCGGTGGAAGGGATCAGCAAGTCCGAGGGGGCGGATCTCTCCAGTGGCGAAGGCGTGCGCGTCTATGCCAACAGCCACGGCTTCCTCGGCAGCCAGCGGGGCAGCCGTCATTCGCTGTCCTGCATGCTGATCGCCGAGGACGACAACGGCATGCAGCGCGATTATGACTACACCAGCGAGCGGGACCCTCGCAAGCTCGCCAGCGCCGAGGCGATCGGAGCCTCTGCCGCCGAGCGCACCCTGCGGCGCTTGGGCGCCCAGCGCCCGGTCACCGGCCGCTTCCCGGTGATGTTCGACCCGAGCCTGGCGGCGGGGCTCGTGGGCCACCTGATGGGCGCCCTGGCCGGCGGTGCCCTGTATCGCGAGGCCTCCTTCCTCTGTGACCGCTTGGGGGATCGCCTCTTTCCCGACTGGTTCAGCCTCTTCGAGCGGCCCCGTGAGCGTGGCGCCATGGCCAGCAGCCCCTTCGACAACGATGGCGTCTATACCCGCGATAACGTCTTCATCGACCAGGGCCAGCTCGCCAGTTATCTGCTCTCGGCCTACAGCGCCCGGCGGCTGGGCATGACCACCACCGGCAATGCCGGCGGGGCACGCAACCTGCGCTTGGAGGCGCCCCTCGAGAGCCGTGAGGCGCTGCTTGCGAAGATGGATCGAGGGGTGCTGGTCACCGAGCTGATGGGGCAAGGCGTCAACGGGGTGACCGGTGACTACTCCCGCGGAGCGGCCGGCTTCTGGGTCGAGAACGGTCGCATCCAGTACCCGGTCGAGGAGTTCACCATCGCCGGCAGCCTGCCGAAGATGTTTGCGGGGCTGGTCGGTGTCGGCGACGATATCGATACCCGGGGCAGCGTGCACAGCGGCAGCTGGTTGATCGACGAGATGACCATCGCCGGCGGCTGACCACTCGGCGCCGGGTCGCCTCCTGCATGGCGCTCGGCATCGCATGGCGGCCGGCATCGGGCGGCAGGCGGCGAAGTCACCACCCTTGCGCTCCACCCATAAAAGAGCCACCCCGAGGGGTGGCTCTTTTGCTGCGAGATGATCAGGAGGGCGCCAGCGCCATGGAGGCGGGCGAACGCTCAGCCATCCTCGTCGAAGCGCGCCTCGATCAGGGCCACCAGGGCGGCCAGCGCGGCCTCGGCCTCGTCGCCCTCGGCCCGTATCTCCAGCTCGCTGCCGTAGGGGGCGGCGAGCATCAGCAGCGCCATGACGTTGGCGGCGTCGGCCTCTCGGCCCTGGTGGCTGACGATGACGCGGGCCTGGTAGGCCTGACAGCATTGCACCAGCTTGGTGGCGGCGCGGGCATGCAGGCCCCGCTTATTGATGAGGGTGAGTTCACGTCTTGGCATGGCCATCAGCGTCCCTGCTGTCCATTTGAGCCTGGGGCACGGCGGTATGGATGCCGAGCTCCCGGTGGCGGAGACGCACGCCGGGGTGGTGTTCGGCGAAGTGGTTGGCCAGTCGCTCGGCCAGGTAGACCGAGCGATGCTGGCCGCCGGTGCAGCCGATGGCCACCGTCATGTAACTGCGGTGGCTGGCCTGGTAGGCCGGCAGCCAGCGGGTCAGCCAGTCGATGATGTCACCGGCCAGGCGTTCGACGTCCTCGTAGCTTTCGAGAAACTCGATAATTTCCCGGTCGCGGCCGGTGGATTGACGCAGCCGAGGATCCCAGTAAGGGTTGGGGAGGCAGCGGGCATCGAAGACGGTGTCGGCATCCAGCGGTACGCCGCCCTTGAAGCCGAAGGACTCGAAGGTCAGGGTCATCTGCCGATCGCGATGCTGGGCCACCTGCTCGGCGATGCGGCCGCGCAGGTCGTGGACCGACAGACGGGAGGTGTCGATGACCAGGTCGGCGAGATCCAGGATCTCGGCGAGGGCGGCTTCCTCGCTGTCGATGGCCTCGGCGAGGGTCATCTGGCTGTCCCGCGTCAGCGGGTGGCGACGGCGAGTGGCCGAGTAGCGCTCGAGCAGGATCTTCGAGTCGGCGGTCAGGTAGACCACCTGACACTGGATGCCGCGCGCCTGTAGGTCGGAGAGCAGCGTCGGGAAGCGCTCCAGGGCATGGGGCAGGTTGCGGGCATCGATGCTCACGGCGCTGGAGGCGCGCCGACTGGCGTCGCGTTGCAGCTCGTCGACCAGGGAATCCAGCAGCATGGCGGGCAGGTTGTCGATCGCGTAGTAGCCCAGGTCTTCCAGCGCCTGGAGGGCGATCGACTTGCCGGAGCCGGAGCGGCCGCTGATGATCACGAGCTGCATGAGGGTCTCCTGCTTACCGGGTCAGTGGGCGAGGGGCATCGTTGCGGTGATGGCGTGGCGCCGATTGGGGGTCAGGCGGAGCGGCCATCACTGGCGTGGCGGCGAATCGCCTCCAGCAGGATGTCATAGAGCTGGCGCTGCGTCTCGCTGTTGCGCAGCCGCTGGCGTGTCTCGGGGTCGTTCATGACCGCCGCGACCTGGCCGAGCAGGGCGAGGTGGGCGTCATCGGCTTCTTCCGGGACCAGCAACACGAAGACCAGATCGACGGGCTCGCCGTCGATGGCATCGAAGTCGACGGGCTCGCTGAGCTTGAGGAAGCCGGCCAGGGGAGACTTGCAGTGCGGGTTGCGCGCATGCGGGATGGCGACGCCGTGACCGATGCCGGTGCTGCCTAGCCGCTCGCGGCCGATCAGGCGACTGAAGACCTCCTGGCTATCGAGGCTGGGCGTGTTCTGGGCGATGAAGGTGCTGAAGAACTCCAGCACCCGCTTCTTGCTTCCCCCGGGCACACCGAACAGGGCGCGCTCGGGGGCAGGATGGATTCCAACGTCATGATGTCAGCGAGCGCCTGCGCCTTGGGCGCGCGCCTGGGCTTTTTCCTTGTGTTTGACAAGCTGACGGTCGAGCTTGTCGGCGAGGGCGTCGATCGCGGCGTACATGTCGACGTCTTCCGCTTCGGCATGCAGTTCGGCACCGGCGGCATGCAGGGTGCAGGAGGCCTGCTGGCGCTCTTTCTCGACGGAAAGGGTGGCCTGAACCGTGGTGATGTTGTCGTAATGACGCTCCAGGCGGGCGAGCTTCTCGTTCACATAGTCACGCAATGCGTCGGTCAGTTCGACGTGATGGCCGGTGATGTTGACTTGCATGGCACGCTCCTTATCCTGCGGTTGGCCAATCGATTGTAACCCTTTTTAGCGCCCTGCATACCCCTTCGCTTGGCGCTTTTCCAACGCAGCTACTTTCGGTGATTTTTCCACGCTTAGTCAATGGGTTATGCCTTGAAAACAGGCATTTCACACGACATCAGGAGAGTCGCTTGCGCTCGCTGGACGGCGGGATGCCCATCGCTTCGCGATACTTGGCCACGGTTCGTCTGGCGACCTGGATACCGCTTTCGGCCAGTAGGTCGACCAGTTTGCTGTCGGAGAGAGGCTTGCGCGGCGGCTCGCTGCCGATCAGCTTCTTCAGGCGAGCCCGAATGGCGGTGCTGGAGTGGGCGTCGCCACTGTCACCGCCGACCTGGCTCGAGAAGAAGTATTTCAGCTCGAAGACGCCCCGTGGCGTATGAATGAACTTCTGGGTAGTGACCCGCGAGATGGTCGACTCGTGCATCTCGACCTTGGTGGCGATGTCGGCGAGGATCAGCGGTTTCATGGCCTCCTCGCCCCGCTCGAGGAAGTCGATCTGGCGGGCCATGATCTCGCGCCCCACCCGCAGCAGGGTGTCATTGCGGCTCGACAGGCTCTTGATCAGCCAGCGTGCCTCCTGCAGGTGCTGCTTCATGAAGGTGTTGTCGTCGCTCTTGTCGGCCCGGCGGATCAGGGCGGCATAATCCGGCTGGATGCGCATCCGCGGCAGCGCCTCCGAATTGAGCTCGATGCGCCAGCCTTCCTGGGTGTGGCGGGCGATCAGGTCGGGAATCACGTAGTCACTGCCCGTGCTGTCGAAGGCCTGGCCCGGGCGAGGGTCCAGCGTCCGAATGAGCGCAATCACCTGGTCGAGCTGGGCGTCGTCCAGCCGCAGCCGGCGCTTGAGCAGCTTGCGATCATCGCCGGCGAGGGCCTCCAGAAACTGGCGCACCAGGCGCTTGGCCTGGGGCAGCAGGGGTAGGTCCGGCGGCAGGGCGCCCAGCTGCAGCAGCAGGCATTCACGCAGATCGCGCGCAAAGACGCCGGTCGGTTCGAACTGCTGCACGCGCAGCAGCACCCGCTCGACGTCGCCGGTCTTGAGGCCGTCGAGGCCCTGGGCACGCAGGCCCTGAGTCAGGTCGTCGAGGCCTCCCTCGAGATAGCCGCTGGGAGTGACCGCGTCGATCAGGCTCTCGGCAATCTGGCGCTCGGTATCGCTGACATCGGCCATGGCCAGTTGCCAGGCGAGGTGATCGTGCAGGCTTACGCCGATGGCGTTGCGGTCGAGGTCGGGGCCTTCCGCGCTGCCGCTCGGCGCCGCCATGTCCTGGTAGGTGTCGGACCAGTCGCTGTCTGTCGACAGCTCGCTGGGGATCTCGGTGGACCAGTCGTCCTCGCGGGGTTCGGCGACGTCCTGCTCGCCGTAAGCCTCGTCGAGTTCCAGCATCGGATTGGTTTCCAGTGCCTGCTGGATCTCCTGGCGCAGGTCCAGGGTCGAGAGCTGCAACAGCGCGATGGCCTGCTGAAGCTGGGGCGTCATGGTCAGCTGGGTGCCGACGCGGAGTTGCAACGAGGGTTTCATGACCATGGCAAGGCGCGTGTCAGGCAGAAATGGAATGACTAACTTAGCCGTTGACCGGAGGCCGTGCAAGCCGTTGGTGATGATTTATTAGCAATAAGCGTGCCATGCGCAACTTTCGTGCCGCTCAGGGGGTAGCGCCTGCTCGCTGCGGGGTTGGGAGCGAGGGAGCGGGGTAGGGAGGCGACCAAGGCCTCCCGAGTCGCCGGGTCGAGGCTAGAGCCGGAAATCCTCGCCGAGATAGACGTCTCGGACCTTCTGATTGGCGAGGATGGCCTCGGCATTGCCTGCGGCGATGATCTCGCCGTCGCCGACGATATAGGCGCTGTCACAGATGTCCAGGGTCTCGCGCACGTTGTGGTCGGTGATTAGCACGCCGATGCCCCGGTCGCGCAGGGCGCGGATGATCGACTTGATGTCGGAGACCGAGATCGGGTCGACGCCGGCGAAGGGTTCGTCCAGCAGGATGAAGG
Source organism: Halomonas sp. YLGW01 (assembly GCF_014840935.1). Taxonomy (NCBI): domain Bacteria; kingdom Pseudomonadati; phylum Pseudomonadota; class Gammaproteobacteria; order Oceanospirillales; family Halomonadaceae; genus Halomonas; species Halomonas sp. YLGW01. The sequence goes on from NZ_CP062005.1 coordinate 1,063,330, forward strand.
CCGGTTCGGTGGCCAGGGCTCTGGCGATTTCGACCCGACGCCGCTCGCCGCCCGACAAGCTCATGCCGGTATTGTCGCGAATATGGGTGATGTGGAACTCGTTCAGGAGCTCCTCCAGGCGTGCTCGGCGGCCGTCGCGGTCCAGGTCCCGGCGGGTCTCCAGGATGGCCATGATGTTGTCGGTGACCGACAGTTTGCGAAAGATCGAGGCTTCCTGGGGCAGATAGCCGATGCCGGCCAGGGCGCGCTCGTGCATGGCGGCCCGGGACAGGTCCCGGTCGTCGATATGGACCGTGCCGGCATCGGCGCGTACCAGGCCGACGATCATGTAGAAGGAGGTGGTCTTGCCGGCACCGTTGGGGCCCAGCAGGCCGACGATCTGGCCCTGGTCGATGGACAGGCTAATGTCCTTGACCACGCGACGTCGCTTGTAGCTCTTGGCCAGATGCTGAACGCTGAGGGTCTTCATGGGGAGCCTTATTGCTGGGGAGTCAGGGTCATGCGCACGCGCTGGCGTGTCTCGCCATCGTTGTCGACGCCGCTGTCGGCTTCGACCAGGCGGCGATCCAGGTAGTAGTCGACCCTGGCGCCGCTGAATCTGTCCCGGCCACGGTGAAGTTCCGCCTGGTCGATCAGCTCCACCCGCCGCTCGAGGGTATGGTAGACGATGGTGCGTCCCCAGCCCTTGACGAGGGGCGCCTCGGGGCTCGGCTGCTGTTCGATGTAGGCTCGCTCGCCGGTGGCGCGTACGCGGGAGACCTCGCCCTGATCGGTGCGGGAGATGGTGACGCGCTGGCCGGTCAGCTGCATGCTGCCCTGGCGCATGTCGACGTCGCCGCTGTAGACGGCGGTGCCGGCCTGGTCGTCGAGCTCGAGGCGATCGGCGACGATCTCGATGGGGGCGCTGGCATCGCCGTCGAGGGCCATGGCCGGCAGCGTGATCAGGCTCAGCAGGGCGGGCAGCAGCAGGCCAAGAGCCCGGCGGGTAAGGTCGCGTCGCGTCATGGGGCTTGCTCCTCGGGGGGGTGAAAACCGCGTACGTTGCCGGTCAGCTGCAGCCGGTCGTCGTCGAACCAGACATCCAGCCTGTCGCCGCGCACGCGCTGCGAGGACTGAGTGATGCGCGCCTCGCTGTCGCTCCAGGCATGATTGGTGTCGGTGTCGATGTTCAGGGTCTCGGTGTTCAGTTGCCAGCCCTCGCCGGGGGATTCCAGGTGGGCCGCACCGCTCAGCACCAGCGGGTTGCCGCCGGGGCCGAGGGTGCCTTGTCGGCCGCTGGCCCGCCACAGTTCCCCGTCGTCATCGAGCAGGCGCGTCCGGGGCGTGTCGGCGCGGGTCGTGTCGTCGTGAGGGGTGTGAACCAGGCGCGGTGTCTCCAGGCGCTGATGCGGGCGCCCCTGGGCATCGAAGCGGGTCAGGGTCACGCCCTCGAGGTAGAAGTCGGGCTCACCGGCGCTGTCGGTAGGCACCGGCCCCGGCGCGCGCACGTCACGCTGCTCGACGAGCGTCAGCACGGCACCCAGGGCGACCAGCAGCAGGGCTAGCCAGACGCGGGGCGAGGGGCGGGGCAGGCGCAGTGCCATCAGGGCCGACCGCGATCCGTGGCATCTAGGCTGTATCGGTCCATCACCGCGGCCCAATGGCCCTGGCTCTCCAGCAGGGTGTCGCAGATATCGCGCACGGCCCCGTGGCCGCCGCTGCGTTCGGTGACCCAGTCGGCCTCGCGACGCATGTAGGGCGGCGCGTTGGGTACGGTGATGCCGAGGCCGGCCGCTTGGATGGCGGCCAGATCCTGAAGGTCATCGCCACAGTAGGCGGCCTGCTCAAGCTCGAGACCGAGGCTTTGGGTCAGTTCGCGCAGGGCGGTGAGCTTGTCGTCCCGGTGCTGGAAGACGTGCTCGATCCCCAGGGCGGCGGCGCGCTGGGTGACCATCGGCGATTCGCGGCCGGTGATCAGGGCGACCTCGACGCCGGCCTGGCGCAGCAGCTTGATGCCATGGCCGTCCTGGGTGTGAAAGGCCTTGATCTCGATGCCGTCGGCCTGGAAATAGAGGCGGCCGTCGGTGAGAACGCCGTCCACGTCCAGGGCCAGCAGCCTGACTTTTCGTGCGCGATCGGCAAGCGTCGGGGCGAGCGGTGAATCGGGTGACATGACAACTCCTTAGATGACGCCGCTTCTCAGCAGGTCGTGCATGTGCAGGGCGCCGACCGGGCGGCTTTCTCCGTCGACCACGGCCAGCGCGCTGATGCGGCTCTCTTCCATGATACGCACCGCTTCGGCCGCAAGCACGTCGGCCTGGGTGCGCTTGCCGGGAGAGGTCATGACCTCTTCGACGCGCAGGGCGTGCAGATCGCTATGCTGGTCGAGGGTGCGGCGCAGGTCGCCGTCGGTGTAGACACCGGCGAGGCGACCGTCCGGGGCGATCACGCAGGTGAAGCCGAGTCCCTGGCGCGTGATCTCGATCAAGGCGTCGCGCAGCGGGCTGCCCAACGGCACCTGTGGCAGGCGGTCGCCCTGATGCATCAGGTCGCCCACGGTAAGCAGCAGTCGTCGTCCCAGGCTACCGCCGGGATGCGAGAGGGCGAAGTCCTCGGCGGTGAAGCCGCGGGCCTCGAGCAGTGCCACCGCCAGGGCATCGCCCAGCACCAGGGCGGCGGTGGTGGAGGCGGTCGGTGCCAGGTCCAGTGGGCAGGCCTCACGTTCGACGCCGGCATCGAGGTGGGCCTCGGCGTGGCGGGCCAGCGTCGAATCGGGGCGGCCGGTCATGCTGATCAGCGGCACATCCATGCGCTTGAGCAGCGGCAGCAGGGCGGTCACCTCGGCAGTCTCGCCGGAGTTGGACAGTGCCAGCACCACGTCGCCGGGCGTGATCATGCCCAGATCGCCATGGCTGGCCTCGCCTGGGTGGACGAAGAAGGCCGGGGTGCCGGTGCTGGCGAGCGTCGCTGCGATCTTGCCGCCGACATGGCCGGACTTGCCCATGCCGGTGACCACCACGCGGCCCGAGCAGCCGAGCAGCAGCTCGCAGGCGCGGTCGAAGCCGGCGTCGATACGGGCCTCGAGGGCCTCGATGGCATCGCGTTCGATACCCAGGGTGCGGCGCGCGCTGGCCCGATAGGCCGAATCTTGTGCATCAGTCATGGGGAAATTGTTGCCCGTTGTCAGGTGTCGCTCAAGCGCCCGTGAGGCTGGACTGGAGCAGTAGGCCCAGGTAGCCGACATAGATCAGCACCAGCAGGGCGCCGGGGAGGCGGCCCAGGGTGCCGCGGCGCTGCCACAACAGCCAGCTGCCGAGCAGTAGGGTCAGCAGCAGCATGGTGGGATAGTCGCGGCTGATGGCGTGGGCATCGACCGGGCCCGGGGCGAGCAGGCCGGGCATCGGCAGCACCGCCAGCATGTTGAACAGGTTCGAGCCGATGACGTTGCCGATGGCGATATCGTGGTGTCGCTTCAGGGCGCTGGCCACGCAGGCGCCGAGTTCCGGCAGGCTGGTGCCGATGGCGACCACGGTGAGGCCGATCACCAGCTCGCTGACGCCGAAAGCACTGGCGATCTCGCTGGCGCCCCACACCAGTAGGCGGGAACTCGCCACCAGCAGGATCAGGGTGGCGATCAGCCAGGCCAGCGCCCGGGGCAAGGCCATGTCCGGGATCTCGCCGTCCTGAGTGTCGCCGTCGCCGTTGCCGCCATCGGCCTTGAACAGCCACCACAGGCTGAAGATCAGCAGGGCGGCCAGCAGCAGGGCATCGAAGAGGCCCAGTTCACCGTCGGCCAGCGCGTAGCCGGCAAGCCCGGTGGCGCCCAGCAACAGGGGGAGTTCGCGGCGCACGATCGAGAAACGCACCGGCACCGGCACGATCAGGGCGGTGATGCCGAGCACCAGGCCGATATTGGCGATGTTGGACCCCAGGGCGTTACCGGTGGCGAGATCAGGCGTGCCATCGAGCGAGGCCATGATGGCGACGATGATCTCGGGGGCCGAGGTGCCCAGCGCGACGATGGTCATGCCGATCAGCAGTGTGCTCATGCCCGCCCGATACGCCGTGGCGGCCGCGGCGCCCACGAAGCGGTCGGCGCTCCACAAGAGGCCCAGGAAGCCAAGCACGACGGCGAGCAGGGGTAGCAGCATCATTAAGGAGGGATCCATGTCGGTCAGTGAGAAGCGGCCAATTAAACGCGTTGAGGCGCCGCGAATCAAGGCGAGTCGCGGCGCCTGCGCGGGGCGCTAGCGGGGATCGTGGCAGTTAATATACAATGTTCGATAATTTTCGGGTGGAGGTTAGGACGCCATGCACGATTCACCCCTGGTGGTGGTCGAAGGGCTACGCTTTTCTCGTGGCGATAGGGAAATCTTTCGGGGCGTGGATCTCGCCATCCCCCGTGGCAAGATCACGGCGATCATGGGGCCGAGTGGATCCGGCAAGACCACCCTGCTCAAGCTGATCGGTGGCCAGCTGGCCCCGGATGCGGGCCGGGTGATGATCGATGGCGAGGATCTCCATGCCCTGAGTCGCAAGAAGCTGTTCGCCCTGCGGCGGCGGATGGGCATGCTGTTTCAGAGCGGCGCCTTGTTCTCGGACCTGAGCGTCTTCGAGAACGTGGCCTTTCCGCTGCGGGTGCACACGGACCTGCCCGACGCCATGATTCGCGACGTGGTGTTGATGAAACTCGAGGCCGTGGGGTTGCGCGGCGCCCGCGAGTTGATGCCGGCCGAGCTGTCCGGCGGCATGGCGCGCCGGGTGGCGCTGGCACGGGCGCTGGCCTTGGACCCGGAGCTGATCTTCTACGATGAGCCCTTCGTCGGCCAGGACCCTATTTCCATGGGTGTGCTGGTGCAGCTGATTCGTCGCGTCAACGATGCCCTGGGGCTCACCGCCGTGGTGGTCTCCCACGACATCAAGGAGACGCTGTCGATCGCCGACTATGTCTATGTAATCGCCGACGGCAAGGTGATGGCTCAGGGTACGCCCGAGAGCCTCGATGTCGATCAGGATCCCCGCGTCCGCCAATTCATGCACGGCGAGCCCGACGGGCCGGTGCCGTTTCATTATCCGGCGGATGATTTCTATACGGACATGCTCAACGGAGGAGGGCAGCCATGATCACGCGGATTACCCGCCTGGGTCGTCAGGGCTGCGATCTGCTCGAGGCGCTGGGGCGGGCCGGACTGTTTCTCGCCCAGTCATCGGTGGGATGGCCCTCCGGTGAGGGGGTCTATCTGTGGCTACGCCAGATGCATTTCATCGGCGTGCTGTCGCTTGCCATCGTGCTGGTGTCGGGGCTGTTCATCGGCATGGTGCTGGCCCTGCAGGGCTACACCATCCTGGTGGACTTCGGCGCCGAGGATGCCTTGGGGCAGATGGTCTCGCTGTCGCTGCTGCGCGAGCTGGCCCCGGTGGTGGCGGCGCTGCTGTTCGCCGGCCGTGCGGGCTCGGCGCTGACCGCCGAGATCGGTCTGATGAAGGCCACCGAACAGCTGAGCAGCATGGAAATGATCGGCGTCGATCCGCTCAAGCGGGTGGTGGCGCCGCGCCTGTGGGCGGGCTTCGTGTCTCTGCCGCTGCTGACCGTGGGGTTCAGCGTCGTCGGCGTCTGGGGTGGGCATCTGGTGGGCGTCGAGTGGCTTGGCGTCTACGAGGGCTCCTACTGGGGCAACATGCAGGCCAGCGTCGATTTCATCGAGGATGTCGGCAATGGCATGCTCAAGAGTCTGGCCTTCGCCCTGGTCGTGACCTGGATCGCGGTGTTCCAGGGCTATGACCTGGTGCCGACCTCGGAAGGCATTTCACGCGCTACCACAAGAACGGTGGTGTATTCCTCGCTGGCGGTACTGGGACTGGATTTCGTGCTGACCGCGCTGATGTTTGGAGAACTGGGATGAAGCGCAGCAAGATGATGGAGTTTGGGGTCGGGCTGTTCATGCTGGCCGGGATTCTCGGGATCGTCTTCCTGGGGTTGGGCGTCAGTGGCCTCGCCTTCAAGGGCGGCGAGGAGACCTATACCCTGGAGGCCAACTTCGCCAATATCGGCGGGCTGAAGCCCCGGGCTCGGGTTACCATGGCCGGGGTGACCGTCGGTCGGGTGGAGGAGGTCGAGCTGGATACCGAGTGGTATGACGCCCGCGTCACCCTGTCCCTCGACAGTCGCCTGGAGGGGCAGTTGTCTCGCGACACCACGGCCTCGATTCTCACCTCCGGGCTGCTCGGCGAGCAGTATGTCGGCCTGTCGGTGGGGGGCGACCCCGAGACCCTGGCCGACGGTGATACCATCAGCGACACCCAGTCGGCCCTGGTGCTGGAGGAGTTGATCCAGCAGTTCGTGGCCAATATGGCCAAGGAATGACCGTGACGATGACCATGAACAGCCCTGACATGACCTACCGAGAGAGACGATCCATGCGCGTTCACCTGCCCTCTGTTACCCGCTGGCTGCTGGCCTTGGTGCTGTGCGTCGTGATGATGCCCGCCCAGGCGCAGGCCAATGCTCCGAGCCAGGCGCCCGATGAGCTGATCCGCCAGAGCATCGACGACCTGATGGGCAAGATCGAAGGTCGTCGTGGCTACTTCTCCGAGCACGTGGATGAGCTCGAAGCACTGGTCGAGGAGAGCCTTCATGACGTCGCCGACTTCCGCTACATCGGCGCCAGCGTGATGGGGCGCTATTTCCGCAACGCCACGCCCGCTCAGCGCTCCCGCTTCGTCGACACCTTCCGTCAGACGCTGATCGACACCTATGCCAAGGGGCTGGTGACCTTCGACTACCGGGAGATCCGCGTGCTCGACCAGCAGCAGGCGTCTCGCGAGCCCGGTCAGGCCAGCGTCGACATGGAAGTGGTCGCCAACGATGGTGCCGTCTATCCGGTCAGCTACTCCCTGCGCCTGAGCGGCGGCGAGTGGAAGGTCGTCAACGTGATCGTCAATGGCATCAATCTGGGACTGACGTTCCGTAACCAGTTCGATCAGGCGATGCGCGACAATGGCCGTGATTACGATGCCACCATCAATGGCTGGTCGCCCGAGGTGGAGATCGGCGACGAAGAGCAGGGCGCATGACCCGTCTCTTCGACGCTCAGGGGGTGTGCCTCGAGGCTGTCGAGGGTGAGCTGGCCGTCAGCGGCGACGTGGATTTCGACGTTGCCGCGCCGCTGGCCGCTGCCGGCGCCAGCTGGCTTGCCGAACAGCACGCCGCCCACGGGCTCCGTCTCGACCTGCGTGGTGTCGATCGGGTCAGCAGCGCCGCCTTGAGCGTGATGCTCGAGTGGCTGCGCAGCGCTCGTCGAGCCGGTCTCGAGGTGCAGTGCGTGCAGCTGTCGCCGGCGCTTGCCAAGCTCACGGCGCTGGCCGGACTGGATTCCCTCCTGCCTCAGGGCCAGGCCCGCGAGACGACCTCGGCGGACTGATCCCGTCCGCCGAGGTGATCGGGCGTGGCCCTGGCATTTTCTTCCCCATCGCCATCGGCGGCGCTTTTGATTACCATGTGGCCTTTCTTCGTCTCGTGATGCGGTGATCTGCCTTCACCGCACCCTTCCGTGTTCCCAAGGAGGCATCCCCATGCAACCCCAAGACGTCAAGGCGCTGCTCGAGACGCGCATTGCCGACTGTGATTTCCACATCCAGGGCGAAGGCTGCAACTTTCAGGTCATTGCCGTGGGCGAGGTCTTCAATGGCCTGACACCGGTCAAGCGCCAGCAGTTGATCTACGGGGCCCTCTCCGAGGAAATCGCCAGCGGTGCCCTGCATGCCGTCAGCATCAAGACCTATACCCCGGCCCAGTGGCAGACTGCTGCCGACAGTGCCGGGGCCTGAGTAACGGACTCTCATGGATAAGCTGATCATTACCGGTAATGGCCCCCTCGACGGTGAGGTGTGGGCCAGTGGTGCCAAGAATTCGGCCCTGCCGATCCTGTGTTCCTCGCTGCTGGCGGAGGGGCCCGTGACGCTCGGTAACCTGCCTCACCTGCAGGACATCACCACCTCGCTCGAGCTGCTGGGACGCATGGGTGTCGACCTGGTAATGGGCGACAAGATGGCCATCCAGCTCGATGCCAGCGGGGTGACCGAGTGTCACGCCCCCTATGACCTGGTCAAGAAGATGCGCGCCTCCATCCTGGTGCTGGGGCCCTTGCTGGCGCGCTTCGGCAAGGCCGATGTCTCGTTGCCGGGGGGCTGCGCCATCGGCTCGCGTCCGGTGGACCTGCACATCCGTGGCCTTCAGGCCATGGGGGCGGAGATTAGCGTCGAGAACGGCTATATTCGCGCCACGGCGCCGGGCGGCCGCCTCAAGGGCGCGACCGTCTTCTTCGATGTGGTGACCGTGACCGGCACCGAGAACCTGCTGATGGCGGCGGCCCTGGCCGATGGCACCACGGTGCTCGAGAACGCGGCCAAGGAACCCGAGATCGTCGATCTGGCCGAGTGCCTGATCAAGATGGGGGCGCGCATCGAGGGTCACGGCACCGATACCATCACCATCCAGGGTGTCGAGCGTCTGCACGGCTGTTACCACGACATCATGCCCGACCGGATCGAGACCGGGACCTTCCTGGTGGCGGCGGCCCTGACTCGTGGCCGGGTGCGGGTGCGCCGTACCCGGGCCGACATCCTCGAGGCGGTGCTGGCCAAGCTCGAGGAAGCCGGCGGCGAGGTCACGACCGGCGAGGACTGGATCGAGCTCGACATGAAGGGGCGGCGTCCGAAAGCGGTCAATGTGCGCACCGCGCCATACCCGGCCTTTCCTACCGACATGCAGGCCCAGTTCGTGGCCATGAATGCGGTGGCCGAGGGCACCGGGCGCGTGGTCGAGACGATCTTCGAGAACCGCTTCATGCACGTGCAGGAGCTCAACCGCATGGGTGCCGATATCGCCCTCGAAGGCAATACGGCGGTGGTGACCGGCGTCGAGCAGTTGTCCGGTGCGCCGGTGATGGCCACCGACCTGCGGGCCTCGGCCTCGCTGGTGGTGGCGGCGATGGTCGCCAAGGGCGAGACCCTGGTCGATCGCATCTATCACATCGATCGCGGCTATGAGTGCATCGAAGAAAAGCTGCAGCTGCTGGGCGGCAAGATCCGTCGCGTGCCCGGCTAGTCATCCACGGAATTGCGAATCCCATCATGTCCAAGCAACTGATCCTGGCCCTCTCGAAGGGCCGCATTCTCGACGAGACCCTGCCGCTGCTGGCGGATGCCGGCATCCGGCCCGCCGAAGACCTGGGCAAGAGTCGCAAGCTGCTGTTCGATACCAACCTGCCGGACGTCAAGCTGGTGGTGATTCGCGCCACCGACGTGCCGACCTATGTGCAGCTGGGAGCCGCCGATCTGGGGGTGGCCGGCAAGGACGTGCTGCTCGAGCATGGCGCCGAGGGGCTCTATGAGCCGCTGGATCTCGAGATCGCGCGTTGCAAGCTGATGACCGCCGGCATCACCGGCGCCGAGCCGGCCAAGGCGCGCCGTCGCGTGGCGACCAAGTTCGTTTCGGTGGCGCGTCGTTACTATGCCGAGCAGGGCATTCAGGCCGAGGTCATCAAGCTCTACGGCGCCATGGAGCTGGCGCCGCTGATGAATCTGGCTGATGAAATCGTCGATATCGTCGATACCGGCAACACCCTGCGTGCTAACGGCATGGAGCCCCGGGAGAAGATCGCCGACATCAGCACGCGCCTGGTGGTCAACCAGGCCGCCATGACCATGAAGCATGATCGTCTCAAGCCGCTGCTCAACCGGCTGCGCGAGGCCGTGGCCAGTCGGCGTGGCTAGTGAGGCAGGGGGGCGGTGCGATAGGTTGAGTGTCTTGCCCCCATAGCGTTGCCTCGCTTGTCAGCCGTCCCCCGGCAACACAAGCTTATCACCAGACTCTTCCTTCAATGTCCATGTAGAGAGCACCATGACCGATTCCGTTGCCGCTTCCCTCGACATCTCGCGGTTGTCCACGCAGGACGCTGATTTCGATGCGCGCCTCGAGGCGCTGCTGGCTTGGGAAGGTGTGTCCGACGCCGAGGTGCAGTCGCGGGTCGACGAGATCCTTGGCGGTGTGCGCGAGCGTGGCGACGCCGCCCTCGTCGAGTACACCAATCGCTTCGATCGACTGTCGGCCCACAGCATGGCGGAGCTGACCATCGGCGCCGACCGGCTGCGTCAGGCCTTCGATGGGCTGCCGGCCGAGCAGCGCGAGGCGCTGGCGGCAGCCGCCGAGCGGGTGCGGAACTATCATGAGCATCAGAAGCCCGGCTCCTGGCAATATACCGAGGCGGACGGCACCGTGCTCGGCCAGCAGGTCATGCCGCTGGATCGCGCCGGCATCTACGTGCCCGGTGGCAAGGCGGCCTACCCCTCGTCGGTACTGATGAATGCCATTCCGGCCCATGTCGCGGGGGTGCGCGAGATCGTCATGGTGGTGCCGACCCCGGATGGCATCCTCAACGAGCTGGTGCTGGCGGCGGCTCACCTGGCGGGGGTCGATTGGGTCTTCACCCTGGGTGGTGCCCAGGCCGTGGCGGCGCTGGCCTATGGCACCGAGACGGTGCCTCGGGTCGACAAGATCGTAGGGCCCGGCAACATCTACGTGGCGACTGCCAAGCGGGCAGTCTTCGGCCAGGTGGGTATCGACATGATCGCCGGCCCCTCGGAGATCCTGGTGATCTCCGACGGCGGTACCGACCCGGACTGGTTGGCCATGGATCTGTTTTCCCAGGCCGAACACGATGAGGACGCTCAGGCGATCTTCGTCAGCTGGGATGCCGCGCATGTAGAAGCGGTGGAAGAGGCCATGGCGCGCCTGCTGCCGACCATGGAGCGCGCGCCGATCATCCGCGACTCCCTGGCGGGTCGCGGTGCCCTGATCACCTGTCGCGATCGCGACGAAGCCGTGGCGCTGATCAATCGCATCGCGCCCGAGCATCTCGAGCTGTCACTCGAGGACCCCGAGGCGTTGCTGCCCGAGATTCGTCATGCGGGAGCGATCTTCATGGGGCGCTACACCGCCGAGGCGCTGGGTGACTACTGCGCCGGTCCCAACCATGTGCTGCCGACCTCCGGCACCGCGCGCTTCTCCTCGCCACTGGGGGTCTATGACTTCCAGAAGCGCTCTTCGATCATCCACTGCTCGGCGCAGGGGGCTTCGGCGCTGGGGCGCACCGCCTCGGTACTGGCGCGGGGCGAATCGCTGACCGCTCATGCGCGCTCAGCCGAATATCGCATCAAGGACTGAGGCGCGCGGCTCTCGATCGAGCCTGCTTCCGACTCGGTGAGGCCCCGCCCCTGGCGGGGCCTTCGCGTTTCCGGGGGCTCGCTTTCCAGGCAACGAGCCCACGCCTTGCAAGTCGCTAAGGGGAGGGAGGGTTGGTCCAGTCTAGGGCTGGGGCGCGGACGTTTCGGCACTGGGGCGCTCGCCGACCTCGAGGGTCACGTCCAGCGGCTTGCCATTGCGCACCAGGCGCAGCGGCAGTTGGGTGCCCGGGGAGATGGCGGCGACATCGGTCATCACCGCTCGGGCATCACGAATGGTGCGGCCGTCGACCTCCAGCAGCACATCGCCGGGCTCGAGGCCGGCGGCAGCGGCCGGCCCGTCGGGCACGACGCCCGAGATCACCACCCCGACGATGGCGTCGAGGCCGAAGGAGGCGGCCAGCTCGCGGGTCATCTCCTGGGCCTCGATGCCCAGCCAGCCGCGGATCACCCGGCCCTGGGTGACCAGCTCGTCGAGGATCTCCCGCGCCAGGTTGGCGGGGATGGCGAAGCCGATGCCCTGGGAGCCGCCGGAACGGGAGAAGATGGCGGTGTTGATGCCGACCAGGGCGCCATCGGGGTTGATCAAGGCACCACCGGAGTTGCCGGGATTGATGGCCGCATCGGTCTGGATGAAGTCCTCGTAGGCATTCAGCCCCAGGTGGCTGCGGCCGGTGGCGCTGACGATCCCCATGGTCACCGTCTGGCCGACCCCGAAGGGGTTGCCGATGGCCAGCGCTACATCGCCCACCGCCGCCTGGTTCGAGTCGGAGAGGGCGATCACCGGCAGGTCGTCGAGATCGATGCGCAAGACGGCCAGGTCGCTCTCCGGGTCGGTGCCGATCACCTCGGCGAGGGTCTCGCGACCGTCCCGCAGGGCGACCTGAATCTGGTCGGCGCCGCTGATCACGTGATGGTTGGTGAGCACATAGCCCTCGTCGCTGACGATGACGCCCGAGCCGAGGCTCGAGAGCATGCGCTGGCGCCTGGGCATGTCATCACCGAAGAACTGGCTGAAGAAGGGGTCCGACATCAGCGGATGCTGTTCACGCTCGACCACCCGCGAGGAATAGATGTTCACCACCGCGGGCGCCGCCTGCTCCACCGCCTCCGAGTAGCTGACCGGGCCTGAGTTCCGTGACAGGGCCGGGGCATCGCGAACCTCGGGGGCGGGGCGGTTCACTTCTGGCGTCGTCGGTGTCTGGCGGGTGGGCTCTAGGCTTGCGGCTGGCGGCGAGACCGATACGGCCGGGTTCTGGCCGCCGAGTTCGGGGAAGGCGATCAGCAGCACGATGGCCAGCAGGACGCCGGCCAGGGTCGGCCAGACGAGGGGCAGGAGAAAACGACGCATGAGGAATCCTTGTCATCCGTGGCGGTCGCTGGGGGCCGCCGCAGCCGGTACAATCGAGGAATTGTATCATTGCTCATGTAACGATGCCCGGAGGCAAGAATGATCTCTCGCCAAGCCCTGGTCGCCGCCTGCGACGAGCGCCTGCAGGCGGCGCGCTTCAAGGACTACACCGTCAACGGCTTGCAGGTGGAGGGTCGCGAGCGCGTGGCTCGCGTGATGACCGGCGTGACCGCCTGTCAGGCGTTGGTCGACGAGGCGGTCGCCTGGGAGGCCGACCTGCTGCTGGTGCATCATGGCTACTTCTGGAAGAACGAGCCGGTGGAGGTGACCGGAATGAAGCGGCGCCGGTTGGCGGCGCTGTTGGCCAACGACATCAGTCTGCTGGCCTATCACCTGCCGCTGGATGTCCATCCGGAGCTTGGCAATAACGCCCGACTGGCCGAGCGGCTGGGCTTCGAGGTCGACGGCTGCGCCGACGGCGAGCTGGGCGAGGGGCTCTTGTGGCTGGGGCGTCCAGGTGAGGCACTGACGAGTGCCGGGGGCGAGGGGCTCGACGAGCAGGCGCTGGCGGCGCACGTCGCTAGGCAGCTGGGTCGTGAACCGTTGTTGATCGAGGGATGCCGGGGACCCGTCGAGCGCATCGCCTGGTGCACCGGCGGGGCGCAGGACATGATCACGGCGGCCCATGAAGCGGGCGCCGATGTCTTCATCTCGGGCGAGATCTCCGAGCGCACCACTCATCTGGCGCGCGAGCTGGGGATCGGCTACCTGGCGGCGGGGCATCATGCCACCGAGCGCTATGGCGTGCAGGCCATGGGCGCCTGGCTGGCCGCCGAGTATGGCATCACCCATCGCTTCGTGGAGATCGACAACCCGGCCTGATCGCGCCCCTTGCTCATGAAGACGCCGGCCATCATGGCCGGCGTCTTCGTGTCAGCGGCGGCGGGCGCCCCTGCTCAGTAGCGGGGCGGTTGGGTCTCGCTCTGTTCCTCGCCGCGCTTGAGGCCGAAGTCCTCGGACAGGGTGCCATGGCCGCCATCGGCGTAGTCGCGGGGCATGTCGGGCGTCTCGCCGGGCTCGGCGGTGTCGGTCTCCGGCTGGAGGCGGCGCTTGACCTGCGGATCCGCGCAGAGCTGGTCGGCCCCCTGGGACAGCTGCTGTTCCAGTTCGCGGCTCTGGCGCTGAATGCTGGCGGCCAGGTCGGCGGCGCGCACGAAATGGTCGTTCAGCGAGTCCTTGACCTGGTGAAGTTCGAGCTCGGTCTCGGCCAGGCGCTGGCGGACCTTCTGGTTGCGCGCCACGTTGGCGTTGAGCAGGTGGTAGCCCAGTGCGCCGATGCCGATGCCGGCAAGCCCGCTGGCCAGTGCCAGGATCCAGTCGATGTTGCTCTCGTACACGTCGTCCCCCTTCGATTCTGTCGCCCCGGCACCGGTGCTCCACTGGCCGGGGGTGGCGCGTTGTCGAGGTCGCGACCTGCGCCTCCCCTGACACCATTATATGAGGGAGAGCGAGACTCAGGTCAATGCGCGAGCGCCGCCACGCTGGGTGACCTGTGCGCTCGGCCTCCCGATACGTATAATGTTCGCTTTCGATCACCACCGTCCGAGGTAGCCAAGACGCTGATGTGTGCGACAACGACTTCCGCCGGCTCGCCGGCCTCCGCTCAGGCGGGGACGCCCCTGGCGCGTTACCAGACCGATCTCGAGCGCGAGGGTTTCGCGCATGATCCGGCTCAGGAGCAGGCGGTGCGCCACCTGCAGCGGCTCTACGATGATCTGCTGGCCACGCCGCAGCGCTCACCACGCCCGCCCGCCAAGGAGCGTAAGGGGCTCAAGTCCCGGGTGGCCGGCTTCTTCGGCGCCAGGCAGGCGGCCTCACCCTTCGAGGCGCCGCCGGCGGTGACGGGGCTCTACTTCTGGGGCGGCGTCGGGCGCGGCAAGACCTATCTGGTCGATACCTTCTACGAGGCGCTGCCCTTCTCCGAGAAGATGCGTACCCATTTCCACCGCTTCATGCAGCGGGTCCATAACGAGCTCGAACACTACAAGGGCGAGAAGGACCCGCTGAAGCTGATCGCCGCCAAGTTCGCCCGCGAGGCGAGGGTGATCTGCTTCGACGAGTTCTTCGTCAAGGACATCACCGATGCGATGATTCTCGCGACCCTGCTCGAATCGCTGTTCGAGCATGGGGTCGTGCTGGTGGCCACCTCCAACATCGTACCCTCGGAGCTCTACAAGGATGGCCTGCAGCGAGCACGCTTCTTGCCGGCCATCGACCTGCTGGAGCGTCATTGCGAGGTGGTCAATGTCGACTCGGGCATCGACTATCGGCTGCGTGCCCTGGAGCGCGCCGAGATCTTCCACGCGCCGCTCGACGAGGCCGCCGAGACAGAGCTTTCGCGCAGCTTTCGCGAGCTCGCCGGCCACGACGGCGAGCAGGATGAGCGCATCGAGATCAATCATCGGGTGCTGCGTGCGCGCCGCCTGCATGAGGACGTGGCCTGGTTCGACTTCACCGAGCTCTGTGACGGTCCGCGCAGCCAGAACGATTACATCGAGCTGGCGCGCGAGTTTCATACCGTGCTGGTCTCTGGCGTGCCGCGCATGGGGCGGGGCAGCGACGATCAGGCGCGGCGCTTCATCAATATGGTCGACGAGTTCTACGACCGGGCGGTGAAGCTTCTGATGTCCGCCGAGGTGCCGGCCGAGTCGCTGTACAGCGAGGGCAGCCTGAGCTTCGAGTTCGAGCGCACCCTGTCGCGGCTGCAGGAGATGCAGTCCCACGAGTACCTGGCGCTGCCGCACAAGCCCTGAAATTCTCCCGCGAGGCCTTAACCCGAACGAGCGAGTCGTGTACACTGCGCGCTCGCTCGAACGTTGGCGGTTGATTTGCCCTGCGGCAAGCGGCCGACAACCAAGAAAAATAGGGATGGTAGGCGGCGTCGTCCGACGTTATGGCCTGCCCCATGCGACAATTGGTGATTCACCCATGAAGACGTTTACTGCTAAGCCGCAGTCCGTCGAGCGCGACTGGTTCGTCGTCGACGCTACGGACAAGACCCTCGGTCGCCTGGCCACCGAGATCGCTCGCCGCCTGCGTGGCAAGCACAAGCCGGAATATACCCCGCACGTCGACACCGGCGATTACATCGTCGTGGTCAACGCCGAGAAGGTGACGGTGACCGGCAACAAGGCACAGGCCAAGAACTACTACCGTCACACCGGTTACCCGGGTGGCCTGCGCTCCATGAACTTCGAGAAGATGATCGGTCACGCCCCCGAGCGCGTCATCGAGTCTGCCGTCAAGGGCATGCTGCCGAAGGGCCCGCTGGGTCGCGCCATGTACTCGAAACTCAAGGTCTATGCCGGTACCGAGCATCCGCATGCCGCCCAGCAGCCGCAAGAACTGAACATCTAAGGGGTAGATTGCCATGACTCAACAGTATTACGGTACCGGTCGCCGCAAGACTTCCACCGCGCGCGTCTTCCTCAAGCCGGGCACCGGCAAGATCACCGTCAACAGCCGTGAGCTCAACGAGTTCTTCGGTCGTGTCACCGGTCGCATGGTCGTCCGTCAGCCGCTCGAGCTGACCGAGACTCTGGACCAGTTCGACGTCTACGTGACCGTCAAGGGCGGTGGTGGTTCCGCTCAGGCCGGCGCCATCCGCCACGGCATCACCCGTGCGCTGATGCAGTACAACGAAGACTTCCGCAAGCCGCTGCGTGAAGCCGGCTACGTCACTCGTGACGCCCGCGAAGTCGAGCGTAAGAAAGTCGGCCTGCGCAAAGCACGCCGTAGCCCGCAGTTCTCCAAGCGTTAAGCGCTTCGAGGGTGCGACAAAACGCCCGGTCCCCATTGGGGGCCGGGCGTTTTTTATGCTCGCTCAATGATTTGAGTCAGGTATGCTGCAGCATAGGGATAGGGCAGCGCTTGTCTTCATGCAGACCTTTTCCTAACATGGAATTCATTTATCCGTGACGTCGCGGCAGCGGCCGGTGCGGATGCGCAGCGGGTGACTGGATGGGGAGCAGAACAAGATGGCAGACAATGGCGTGAACAAGGGGCGACGCCGCTTCCTCGTGGCTGCCACCAGCGTCGTCGGGGCCGCGGGCGCCGTCGGAGTCGCGGTGCCTTTCGTTGCCTCCTGGCAGCCCAGCGCCAAGGCGCGTGCCGCGGGGGCTCCGGTCGAGGCGGATATCTCCAAGCTTGAGCCCGGCCAGCAGATGACCGTCGAGTGGCGAGGCAAGCCCGTCTGGTTGGTGCGTCGCGACGAGGCCATGATCGAGAAGCTCAAGAATCTGGATCCTTCTCGCCTAAGAGACCCCGAGTCCGAAGCGCCGCAGCAGCCTGGTTATGTGGACCCCGTGCTGCGCTCCATCAAGCCGGAGGTGCTGGTGCTGGTCGGCATCTGTACCCACCTCGGTTGCTCCCCCTCCTTTCGGCCCGAACCTGGCGCCGCCGATCTCGGCGGAGACTGGCCGGGTGGCTATTTCTGCCCCTGTCATGGCTCGCGCTTCGACATGGCCGGGCGGGTTTTCACCGGCGTGCCGGCACCCCTGAACTTGGAAGTGCCACCGCATCGCTATGACAACGACAACATCATCGTTGTCGGCGAAGACGAGGAGGCAGCCTGATGGGTAATCCGAATCGCGCCAAGGCCGAAAGTGGCATCATGCGCTGGATCGATGATCGCTTTCCGGCCACCCAGATGTGGGAAGAGCATCTGGCCAAGTATTACGCACCCAAGAACTTCAACTTCTGGTACTTCTTCGGGTCACTGGCCTTGCTGGTGCTGGTCAACCAGATCCTGACCGGTGTGTGGCTGACCATGAGCTATAACCCTTCGGCAGAAGGCGCCTTCGCATCGGTCGAGTACATCATGCGGGACGTCGAGTACGGCTGGCTGATCCGCTACATGCACTCCACCGGGGCCACGGCCTTCTTCGTTGTGGTTTACCTGCATATGTTCCGCGCCCTGCTCTATGGTTCCTACAAGGCGCCTCGGGAGCTGGTGTGGGTCTTCGGCATGACCATCTACCTGGCGCTGATGGCCGAGGCCTTCATGGGCTACCTGCTGCCCTGGGGTCAGATGTCCTACTGGGGCGCCCAGGTGATCATCTCTCTTTTCTCGGCCATTCCGGTAATCGGAGCCGATCTGACCCAGTGGATTCGGGGCGACTTCCTGATCTCCGGCATCACCCTGAACCGCTTCTTCGCGCTGCACGTGGTGGCCCTGCCGATCGTGATCCTGGGCTTGGTGGTGCTGCATATCCTGGCGCTGCACGAGGTGGGGTCCAACAACCCGGATGGCATCGACATCAAGGCCAAGAAGGACGAGACCGGCAAGCCGCTGGACGGCATCCCGTTCCACCCCTACTACACCGTCAAGGATCTGGTAGGGGTGGCGGTGTTCCTGTTCGTGTTCTGCGTGGTGATCTTCTATTTCCCGGAAGGTGGCGGCTACTTCCTCGAGAAGCCCAACTTCGAGCCTTCCGATCCGTTGAAGACGCCCGATCACATCGCGCCGGTGTGGTATTTCACGCCGTTCTACGCGATGCTGCGGGCCATTACCTTCTCGCTGTTCGGCCTGGACTCCAAGTTCCTGGGGGTACTGGTGATGGGCGGGGCGATCGCCATCCTCTTCGTGCTGCCCTGGCTGGACAAGAGTCCGGTGCGCTCCATGCGCTACAAGGGCTGGCTGTCGAAGATCATGCTCACGCTGTTCGCGATCAGTTTCGTGGTGCTCGGGGTACTCGGCGTGCTGCCGTCGACGCCGGGCCGCACCGTGGTGGCTCAGATCTGCACGGCGGTCTATTTCTCCTTCTTCGTGCTGATGCCGATCTACACGCGGCTGGAGAGCACCAAACCCGTTCCGGAGAGGGTGACTGGCTAATGAAAAAGCAACTGTTCGCACTGCTCGTTGCCTTGATGCCGGTAACCGGGTTCGCCGCGGGCGGAGCGGCCGTGCATCTCGACGAGATGACGCCCGACCTGCACGACAAGGCGTCCCTGCAGAATGGCATGAAGTTGTTCACCAACTATTGCATGGGCTGTCACTCTCTGGAGTATCAGCGCTATGCTCGGGCCGCCGAGGACCTGGGCATTCCCCAGGAGCTGGTCGAGGAGAATCTGATCTTCTCCGAGGATCTGGCCTTCAATGATCAGATGCGCAACGCCATGTCGGAGGGGGATGCCGCTTCCTGGTTCGGCGCCGCGCCGCCGGACCTGACCCTGGAGGCGCGCCTGAGGGGCACGGACTGGATCTACACCTATCTGCGCAGCTTCTACAAGGACGGCGAGCGCCCGCTGGGCGTCAATAACACGGTGTTCCCGCTGGTGGGGATGCCTAACGTGCTGGAGCCGCTGCAGGGCGTGCAGGAGATGGTCTGTGCCGAGACCGACCGGCCGGTGCCGGGCCACGAGCCCGACCCGCTGACCGGCAAGTACCAGTCCTGTGATGTGTTGCAGGTGACTCAGCCGGGCGAGCTGGAGCCTGCGGAGTTCGATCAGGCGATCTACGACCTGACCAACTTCCTGGCCTACGTCGGCGAGCCGTCCAAGCTTCAGGCGCAGGCGCTGGGCCCGAAGGTCTTGCTCTTCATCTTCATCTTCGGCGTCATTGCCTACCTGCTCAAGCGTGAGTACTGGCGCGATATCCACTGATTTCACTCAGTGGTGGCATTGGGGGCGCATGGCCGACGGACATGCGCCCCTGTCTATTTTCCATGACCCGAGACGCGGGTCCCGGCGCCTGGAGACACGGTCAACGTGTTATCATCCAGGCTCGAACTGTTGCGAGGAATGATACATGGGTGTTGTGGCCAAGCGGTCGTCGATGACCTTCTACTCCGGTAGCGATGATCACTTCAGTCATCGCGTGCGGATCGTGCTGGCAGAGAAAGGGGTTGCCGTCGACATCCTGGACGTCAAGGAAGGCAGTCATCCCGAGGAGCTGGCGGACCTGAATCCGTACAACAGCGTGCCGACGCTGCTGGACCGCGATCTGGTGCTCTACGAGTCCAAGGTGATGATGGAGTACCTGGATGAGCGCTTCCCGCATCCGCCGCTGTTGCCGGTCTATCCGGTGGCGCGAGCGCAGAGCCGTCTGTGGATGCATCGCATCGAGCGGGAATGGTGCCCGCTGATCGACCAGATCCAGCAGGGCAGCAAGAAGGAGGCCGAGAAGGCGCGCAAGGAGTTACGCGAGAGCCTGATCGGCATTTCACCGATCTTCGAGGACATGCCGTTCTTCATGAGCGAGGAGTTCTCGCTGGTGGATTGCTGTCTGGCGCCCTTGCTGTGGCGCCTGCCGGCGCTGGGGATCGAGCTGCCGGAGAAGCAGGTCAAGCCGCTGATCAATTACATGGAGCGGACCTTCGAGCGGGAGTCTTTCAAGGCCTCGCTGTCGGAAGCCGAGCGCGAGATGCGCACCTGATACCCCGGTCGGGCCGCAAGGCCCGACCCTTAGCGACAATGGAGACCCGAGATGCTGTCGAGTCGCCCCTATCTGGCCAGGGCCCTGTATCAGTGGCTCCTGGACAATGACCAGACGCCTCACATCGTGGTGGATGCCAAGCAACCCGGCGTCGAGGTGCCCGAGCAGTTCGTGCAGAACGGCCAGATCGTGCTGAACATCGCGCCCCAGGCCGTCGAAGAGCTGTTCATCGAGAACGACGCCATCAGCTTTAGCGCCCGTTTCGGTGGCAAGCCGATGCGGGTGATGGTGCCGACGGAGGCCCTGATTGCCCTCTATGCCCGCGAGAATGGTGTGGGCATGGTCTTCGGGCATGAGCCGGTGATGCCGGATCATGGTGCCGAAGCGGCAGGCCTGGGCGAGGAAGAGTCGGGCGAGGAAGAGTCGTCCGACGAGCGGCCGTCGCTTGCAAGCGTCGAGGATGCCGGGGAAGAGGTCGGCAAGGACGACGGCGGGGGGGAGGGTGCCCCCAAGGCACCGCCCAAGGGGCGGCCCTCGCTACGCGTCATTAAGTAGCTGCGCGTCATCAAGTAGGTTCAGACGACGGGTCCCTCCTCGAGGGTGCCAGTGATGAAACGCAAGACGGCAGGCCAATCGGCCTGCCGTCTTGCGTTGTCGGCAGGATAAGGCTCAGCCGGCGGGCGCGGGTCAGTCCAGGTACTCGAAGGCCTTGACGATGCGCTGCACGCCGCCGGCGCTGGAAACGGCCGCGACCACGCGGTCGCTCTCGGCGCGGGTGACCAGGCCCATCAGGTAGACGCTTCCATTCTCCACCACGATCTTGAGACGGCTGGCGTCGATATTCTCGTTGGCGGTGAGTCCAGTCTTGATGCGAGTGGCCAGCCAGCCATCGGACAGGCGTTGAGCGATCGGCAGGTTGGCGGCGACGCTCAGCTGGTTATGCACCTGGCGGACGTTGCGCACCTGCTCGGCGATACTGCTGGCCTTGTCCTTGAGTTCCTGGCTCGGCACCTGGCCGGTCAGCAGCACCATCCCGTTATAACTATCGATATTTACGCGAGCGTCGGCCAGACGGGCATCCATCTTGCCCAGGTTGACGCTGACCTTGGTCTCGATGCTCTCGTCCTCGATCTGAGTGCCGAGGGTGCGTTGGCCATAGTTTTCCCCGATCGGCCCGTCGCTGGTCACGTTGGCGATGGTGGTGCAGCCGCTCAGGGTCAGCGACACGACGAGAAGTAGGGTGGGGACGATACCGTTTCGCATGGGAATCACTCGCTTGGACCGAAGAGTTGTTCATCGATCAAATCACACAGACAGTGGATGACCAAGAGGTGCACTTCCTGGATGCGGGCCGTGGATGTGGCGGGCACGCGAATTTCGCAGTCCTCCTGGCCGAGCAGGGAGGCCATGTCGCCGCCGTCACGGCCGGTCAGGGCGACCACCGTCATGTCCCGGTCATGGGCGGCCTGGATGGCCTGGACCACGTTGGCCGAGTTGCCGCTGGTGGAAATCGCCAATAGTACGTCGCCTGGCTGGCCGAGAGCGCGAATCTGCTTCGAATAGACCTCGTTGTAACTGTAGTCGTTGGCGATGGAGGTCAGGGTCGAGGTGTCGGTGGTCAGGGCCAGCGCCGGCAGGCTCGGGCGTTCACGCTCGAAGCGGTTGAGCAGTTCTGAGGAGAAGTGCTGGCTGTCTCCCGCGCTGCCGCCGTTGCCGCAGGCCAGGATCTTGCCCTCGCTCACCAGGCACTGGACCATCATCTGGCTGGCGACTTCGATGAAGGGGGGAAGCACTTCGCTGGCATAGGTCTTGGTGTCGATGCTTGCGTTGAAGTGTCCGAGAATTCGTGATTGGAAATCCATCTTGGCTTCCTGGTCCTGTGGCGATCAGAACGCTTCGAAGGCGCTCTTGACCCAGAGGAACTCCAGGTCTGGCGCGGTGCCGGTGACGGCCATCACATCGAAGCGGCAGGGGCATGATAGCCCGTTGCGGGCGAGATAAAAACGCGCCGCCTTGATTAGACGGCGCTGCTTGCTGGCCGTCACTGTCTCCAGCGGATGACCGTGACGGCTGTCGCGACGATGACGGACCTCGACGAACACCAGGATTTCGCCATCGCGCATGACGAGGTCCAGTTCGCCGCCCTTGGCGTGCTGGTTGCGCGCCACCGGCGTGAGGCCGCGAGCAACCAGCCAGTCATTGGCCAGGGCCTCGATGGCGGCGCCTCGGGCGCGGGCATCGGCAGAGGACGTCACGGCTGGTCATCGCCCTGGCGCTCCCGGCTGGCAGCCGTCGAGCCGAGGACGCGCTCGCCTTCGGCCCGCAGCGGCGGCTGAGGGCGGCCGTCGATGAACTCCGCCCAGGGGAGCTGCCGCTGGATGCGCCCATCGCTGGCCGCGCGCAGGGTACCCGTGGCGCCGAACAGTTCGCTGCCGTGAATGGCCTGGAACTGGGGCAGGCGCAGGCCGAGCTCGTATGCGTCGACACCCATCGCCGAGAGCTTGAGCAGCGCCGGGTCGTCGATCTCCGCGCTCAGGCGGCGGTAGCTCTCATAGTAGGGCAAGGCCTCGGCGCCACCCACGGCCGCGTCCGGAATCAGCCAGGGAATCTCGACGAAGCGCACGCCGTTGAGATCGTGGTCGACGCGAGGCTGGGGGCGGCCCTCGTAGGCCTGTGATGTGGTGTAGACCGGCAGGTCCGGCACTTTCTGGTAGTCCAGAGTGGGCGGCACCTGGCGGGCGTAGCTGGGCAGGCCGAGCAGGAACAGCATGTCCACTTGGCCGCTGAGATCGAGCAAGCGCTTGACGCTGTCGTTAACCAGCGCCTTCGGGTCGTAATGCATCAGGTGGCCGATGTCCCCGCCCTGATCCTCGAAGGTCTCTCGGTAGGCCGTGCCGACCCGGCGGCCCCAGGCATTGTTGGGGACCATGGCCGCGGCGCGACGATGTCCGTCACGGGCAGCGCGGCTAGCCACCTGGCGAGCCTCGTCCTCGGCCGAGAGGCCGTACTGGAAGAGGTTCTCGGCGTTGTTGCGCGTGGCGGTGCCGTAGTTCAAGGCCAGCGTCGGCAGGGGCAGGCGCTGGCGTTGTTCCAGTTCGCTCACCTTGCGCTTGGAGAGGGGGCCGATCACGACCTGGGCGCCGCGCATGGTGGCCTCGGCGTAGAGGGTGTTCAGGTCGCGCTGGCTTGAATCGATGAAGTCCAGCGCCGGCGCGGCGCTGCCCTGGCGTCTGGCCTGGGCATGACGCGTCTCGATGCCCTGGCGGATGCGTCCGGCCACGGACGCCAGCGGGCCCGATTCGGGGAGCAGGATGGCGATGCGATCGATGCGGGTGCCGCGCAGCTCGCGCAGGGCCAACAGCTCGGCGGGGGGCTGGCGTGCCGCTGGATGGTCGTGGTGTTCGGCGCGCCAGTTCGAGATCTGATCGAGCAGCCGGTCGACGTCGCCGCCGCTTTGGCGCTGCAGCTCGAGCAGTGACAGCCAGCCGCGAGTCAGTGCATCGGCCTCGTCACGCAGGGCGATTCGCTCCTGTGCCGTGAGTCGCGTGAGTTGCTGCCAGATGGCGTCGTTGGGCACCTCGCTGCCGGAGGCGGCCTGCGCCGCCAGCATGGCCTTGGCGGCATCCAGTGGTTCCCCGAGCATGCCCAGTGCCAGGCCGCGCCGGTAGCGCAGGTTGTTGGCGGCGTCGGGCTCCAGCGTCATGTCCACGTCCAGCAGCGCGGTGGCCTTGAGCACGCTATCGGGATCTTCGGCCTCGAGGCCCAGGCGGGACAGCAGCAGGGCCCAGGCCTGGCGGCGCTCGGCACCCAAGGCGGTGTCATCGAGCCCGGCGGCAATCTCCTTTGCCTTAGCGGCCTCGCCACGGCGTGCTAGGATAAGGGCCGCCTCGAGACGGCTGTCGGCCGCTGGTTCCGCTGCCTGTTGTTCGGCCTGGGCGAGCAGGGCCTCGGGCGAGCGCTCGGTGGGCTGCATCATGCCGGTCGGGGCGGCACAGCCGCCGACCAGCAGTGCCAGCAACGCCGCGGCCACCAGGCCGCGTGACGATGTGTTCATGAATCCCTTCCTTTGATAACCCGCTTCGGAATCGTAATGACAGTATCAGCCATTGGGGCATTGTACGTGGTCGCCACGCCGATTGGGAATCTCGACGACCTGTCCCCGAGAGCCCGTCGGGTGCTGGCCGATGTCGCGGTGATCGCGGCCGAGGATACCCGCCACAGCGCGCGCCTGCTGCGCCATCTGGGGCTCGATAGGCCCATGCTCTCCCTGCACGAGCATAACGAGAGCGGACGCGTCGCCCAGCTCAAGTCGCGACTGAGTGCCGGGGAGGATGTGGCCCTGATCAGCGATGCGGGGACGCCGCTGATCTGCGATCCCGGCTTCGTGCTGGTACGTGAACTGCGAGCCGACGGTTTCAGGGTGGTGCCGATTCCCGGTGCCTGCGCCTTCGTTGCGGCGCTGTCGGCGGCGGGACTGCCCACCGACCGCTTCCTCTTCCAGGGCTTCCTGCCGGCCAAGGGCAGTGGTCGCCGAGGGCGCCTGGCGGCGCTTACGGAGCGCGAGGAGACTCTGATCTTCTACGAGTCGCCTCACCGCATTCGCGACACCCTTGAGGATATCGTCGCCACCTTCGGCGAGCGGCGGGTGGTGCTGGCTCGGGAGCTGACCAAGACCTTCGAGACCTTCCTCGATGGCGATGCCACTTCGCTGCTGACCCGCATGGACGACGACCCGGATCAGGCGCGGGGCGAGTTCGTGGTGATGGTGGCGGGCGCCTCGCCAAAGTCGGATGACGATGAGGCACTGGTCGAGGCCGAGACGCTGCTCAAGGCGCTACTGGCCGAAGGCGTGGGCGTCAAGCAGGCGGCGGCGATCGCCACGCGCTTGCTCGGGGGCGCCAAGAAGGCCTGGTATGCCCGGGCCCAGGCGCTGAAGGATGAGGCGTAACTGACTTAGCGCGGCCATGCAGTCATCGCTTGAGGGGGGCTGGCTGCGCTGGTATTCTTCGCCGCTGGGAGTCAGCCAGACAGTCGCCGCCGAGGGCCGTTCGCGGTCATCGGGGGAGGAAAGTCCGGGCTCCATAGGGCAGAGTGCCAGGTAACGCCTGGGCGGCGTGAGCCGACGGCCAGTGCAGCAGAGAGTAGACCGCCTACGTCTCCCTCGGGAGGCCGGTAAGGGTGAAAGGGTGCGGTAAGAGCGCACCGCGCGCCTGGCAACAGTGCGTGGCACGGTAAACCCCACTCGGAGCAAGACCAAATAGGAACCCATTGGCGTGGCCCGCGTTGGGTTCGGGTAGGTTGCTTGAGGAAGGCGGCGACGCCTTCCCTAGAGGAATGACTGTCCACGACAGAACCCGGCTTATCGGCCGACTCCCTCCCATTCCCCATCACCGGCGGCCATGCCATGGCCGCTGGTGTCTCCTGTTCGTATCGAGACCTGCATGACCTCACCTGAGAACGCCGCGGCCCCGTCTACCTTCCGTCACGAAAGCGTACTGCTCGACGGGGCGGTCGATGCCCTGGTCGTCGACCCCGCGGGGGCCTATCTCGACGGCACCTTCGGGCGCGGTGGCCACTCGCGCCTGATCCTGTCGCGCCTGGCGCCGGAAGGGCACCTGCTGGCCATCGATCGGGATCCCGAGGCGCTGGCAGAGGCGGCGACCATCGAGGATGCACGGTTCGCCATCGAGCGGGGCGAGTTTGCAAGGCTCGGCGAGATTGCTAGCGCGCACGACCTGCACGGTCGGCTGTCCGGTATCCTGCTCGACGTGGGCGTGTCCTCGCCCCAGCTCGACGATCCCGAGCGTGGCTTCAGCTTCCTGCGCGATGGCCCGTTGGACATGCGCATGGACCCCGAGCACGGCGAGAGTGCCGCCGACTGGCTGGCGAGGGCCCGTGTCGAGGACATCGCTTGGGTCTTCAAGACCTACGGCGAAGAACGCTTCGCCAAGCGCCTGGCGCGAGCCATCGTCGAGCGGCGCCAGGAACGGCCCTTTACCCGGACCGGAGATCTCGCCGAGGTAATCAAGACAGCGCACCCCGCCTGGGAGAAGGGCAAGCATCCGGCCACCCGCGCCTTTCAGGCCCTGCGCATTCATGTCAACGGCGAACTCGACCAGCTCGATGCGGCTCTCGAGGCCGCGCTCGAGGCCCTGGCGCCGGGTGGGCATCTGGTGGTCATCAGCTTCCACTCCCTCGAGGATCGGCGCGTCAAGCGCTTCATTCGCGAGCATGTGCGGGGCGACACTCACTTGCCCCGCGGCATGCCGATCCGCGATGATCAGCTCAATCGCCGCCTGGAGGCCGTCGGCAAGGCACGGCGGGCCAGTGACGCCGAGGTCGAGGCGAATCCTCGTGCTCGCAGTGCCGTGATGCGGGTGGCGCGCAAGTTGAAATAGCGCTGGCTGAAACGTGCAGGCCGAGAATCCCCTATTCTCGATGCTTTAGCCGCCAAGTCGTAGCCGCTTAAGGAGCCACATGAGCCAGGGACGAGTCTGGATGCCAGGCCTGGAGGCGAGCCCACGCCCGGGGTTGCGTCTGCTGTTGGTGGTGGTACTGGTGATGGCGGCGCTGGCCAGTGCCGTTGCGGTCACCACCACCAGCCATCTGACCCGGGTGCAGTACGCTCGCCTGCAACAGCTCGAGCGCGAGCAGAGCCAGCTGCAGACCGAGTGGGGGCAGCTGCTGCTAGAGGAGAGCGCCTGGTCGAGCCCGGCGCGCATCGAGCGGCTGGCCAGCGATCGCCTGGACATGCGCCTGCCCGATATCGAGCACCTGGAGGTGATCGGACCATGAATGCCTCCCCGCGTCGTGCGGCCACCCCCCGTCGCCCGCCGCCCAGTGCCCCCCTCGGGGCCTGGCGGTATCGGCTGATGCTCGGGCTGATCCTGCTGGCGCTTTGCCTGCTCGGGGCGCGCATCGTCTACCTGCATGTCATCGATCGTTCCTTCCTGCAGGGGCAGGGCGATGCCCGTACCCTGCGGGTGGAGTCGATCAGTGCCCACCGGGGCATGATCACCGACCGCCACGGCGAGCCCCTGGCGATCTCCACCCCGGTGGTGAGCCTGTGGGCCAATCCCCAGGAACTGCCGCCGGACGATATTCAGCGGCTGGTGCTGGCCAAGGCGCTGGGGATCGAGCTCGACGACCTCAATGAGCGCATCGCCCGCTATGCCAAGCGGGAGTTCATGTACCTGCGCCGCCAGATGACCCCGGATGCGGCGCAGGAGATCCTTGACCTCAGCCTGCCGGGCATCTATCGCCAGCTCGAATACCGCCGCTACTATCCCTCGGGCGAGGCCGCGGCCCAGCTGCTGGGCGTGACCAACGTCGACGACCGGGGCCAGGAAGGCCTGGAGCTCGCCTACAATGGCTATCTGTCTGGCACCCCGGGCAAGCGCCGGGTGCTCAAGGACCGTCGAGGACGCCTGGTGCGTGACCTGCACCTGCTCAAGGAGGCGGATCCCGGTGGCGACCTGGTGCTGGCAGTGGATCAACGCCTGCAGTACATGGCCTACCGGGAGCTCAAGGTGGCCGTTCAGGAGCGTGACGCCGACGGCGGCACCCTGGTGATGATGGATGCCCGCACCGGCGAGGTGCTGGCGATGGCCAATCAGCCGTCCTACAACCCCAACAATCGCGCTGGCCTCGACCCCCGCAGTCTGCGCAATCAGGCGATCGTCGATGTCTTCGAGCCGGGCTCAGTGATGAAGCCCCTGGCCATGTCGGCGGCCCTCACGACCGACCGCTATGCTCCCGACACGGTCATCGACACCTCGCCGGGCTGGATGCGGCTGGACAACCGTTTTACCATCCGCGATTTTCGCAACTACGGCGAGCTGACGCTGGGGGGTATTCTTCAGAAGTCCTCGAACATCGGCATGAGCCGCCTGGCCCTTGACCTGCCCGAGACCGCGGTGGTCGACACCTATCAGCGCCTGGGGCTCGGTCAGGGGCCGGGCACCGGCTTCCCGGGGAGGCGGCGGGTAGCCTGCCCGCACCGGCCCACTGGGCCGACAGCCAGCGGGCCAGCCTGGCCTACGGCTATGGCCTGTCGGTCTCGGCCCTGCAGTTGGCCAGCGCTTACACCGCCATCGCCAACCATGGCCGCCGCCTGCCCCCCTCGCTGCTCAAGCGCGATGCGCCGCCCGAGGGCATCCAGGCCATCGAGCCTCGGGTGGCCGATGAGCTGCTGGGGATGATGGAGCAGGTGGTACAGCCCCATACCGGCGCTCGCCGGGCGGGCGTGCCCGGCTACCGGGTGGCCGGCAAGACCGGTACCGTGCGCAAGGCCTCCGGCGGTGGCTACCAGGAAGACGCCTATCGGGGGCTCTTCGTCGGCATCGCTCCGGTCTCCGATCCGCGCATCGTCACGGTAGTGATGATCGACCACCCCCGTGGGGAAGACTACTATGGCGGCCTGGTGGCGGCGCCGGTGTTTTCCTCGGTCGTCGGCAACGCCCTGCGCCTGCTCGACGTGCCGCCCGATCAGGCGAATCTCTCGAACGCCGCCTCCCCTTGATTCCAGGAGAAACGCATGCAGGTCGACAATTCGCGACTCCTCGCCAGCCTCGAGGCGCTATGGCCCGGCGCCACCGATGCGCTGCCCGCTCAGCCCGAGGGCGCTCGGCGGCTGGTCCTCGACAGTCGCCGGGTGCAGCCGGGGGATGTCTTCATCGCCCTGCCCGGCGTCCGCGTCGATGGGCGCGCCTATATCGCCCAGGCGCTGGACGCCGGTGCCGCCCTGGTGCTCAGCCACCGCGATGCCGAGACGCCTGCCCTTGATGAAGCCGATGACCCGCGGGTGCTGATGCTGAATGGCCTGCGCCACTGCGTGGGTGAGCTGGGGAGTGCACTGTACCAGGTGCCGGAGGATCAAGAGCTGATCGGCGTCACCGGCACCAACGGCAAGAGTTCGGTGACGCACTACCTCGCCGCCCTGAGCGAGGCCATCGGCCGCCCCTGCGGGCTGATCGGCACCCTGGGTAGCGGTCGCCCGGGAGCGCTCACGGATAGCGGCTTGACCACCCCGGGGGCGCTTGCGCTTCAGGCGAGGCTCGGGGAGATGGCCGCCCAGGGGCTCGATCGGGTGGCCATGGAGGTCTCATCCCATGCCCTCGATCAGCAGCGACTCGAGGGGTGCCGGGTGCGGGCGGCGGTGTTCACCAACCTGACCCGCGATCACCTGGACTACCACGGCGGCATGGCGGGCTATGCCGCCGCCAAGGCGAAGCTCTTCCAGCGTCCCGAGCTCGGGCTCGCCGTGGTCAACGGTGACGATCCGCTGGCGCGGCTGATGCTGGCTGGTCTGCCCAAGGGCGTGCGGGTGCTGGCCACCGGCGAGGGCGAGGCCACCACCTTCCGGGTGCTCGATTGGGAGCCACGTCCCGATGGCCAGCGCGCCCTCATCGCGAGTCCCGACGGCGAGTTTGCCCTGGCGCTGACGCTGATGGGGCGCTTCAACCTCGATAACGTGCTACTGGCCATGGCGACGCTCTATGGTCTCGGTGAATCCCTCGAGGATCTCAGCGTGGCGGCGGGGCAGCTGGCGCCGGTGCCGGGGCGCATGCAGCCACTCTCCCAGCCCGGCCGGCCGGCGGTGGTGGTCGATTACGCCCACACCCCGGATGCCCTGGACAATGCCCTGGAGGCGCTGCGTGCGCACCTGGGGAAATCGGGCCAGCTGTGGTGCCTGTTCGGCTGTGGCGGTGAGCGGGATCGCGGCAAGCGGCCGCTGATGGCGCAGGCGGCCGCTGCCCGTGCCGACCATCTGGTGATCACCGACGACAATCCCCGCGGCGAGAATGCGGCGGCGATTCGCGAGGAGATACTTGCAGGACTCGAGCCGGGCGAACGAGAGCTCGCCTGGTGCATCGAGGGCCGCCGCGAAGCGATTCGCGCCTGCCTCGCGGCCGCCGGCCCGGATGACGTGGTGTTGATCGCCGGCAAGGGCCACGAGACCTATCAGGAGATCGATGGCGTGCGGCACGCCTTCTCCGATGTCGAGGAGGTCGAGCGAGCCCTCGAGGCGGGGTCTCTCGAGGTGGACAAGGAGTCGCGATCATGAGCGGCGTGGGCCTTGATACCCTCGGCGAGCTGGCCGAGTTGTTGGGTGCGCCCTGTCCGCTCGAGGCGTCTTCACCGGTCACGGGCATCACCACCGATACCCGCGCCCTGGTGCCTGGCCAGGTGCTGGTGGCGCTGGTCGGCGAGCGCTTCGACGCCCATGACTACCTGGCGAAGGCTCGGGAGGCCGGGGCGCTGGCCGCGGTGGTCTCGCGGCCGGTCGAGGACCCGCTGCCCCAGCTCGTGGTGTCCGATACTCGCCTGGCACTGGGCGTGCTGGCGAAGGCCCGACGCCAGGCCTGGGGCGGGCCGCTGGTGGCCGTCACCGGAAACAGCGGCAAGACCACGGTCAAGGAACTGCTCGCCGGCCTGCTGGCGACGGGCGGCGAGGGGCTCGCGACCCGCGGCAACCTCAACAACGACATCGGCGCCCCTCTGACCCTGCTGGGCCTCGCCCCCGAGCACCGCCACGCGGTGCTCGAGCTCGGCGCCAATCATCTCGGGGAGATCGCCTGGACGACGTTGCTGGCGGCGCCGCAGGTGGCGGTGATCACCAATGTCACGGGGGCCCATGTCGGCGAGTTCGGCGGCATGGGCCGCATCGCCCAGGCCAAGGCCGAGATCCTCTCGGGACTCGGTCCCGGCGGGGTGGCGGTGCTCAATCGCGACGACACCTTCTTTGCGCTGTGGCGCCGCCTCGCCGCGCCCCGCGAGGTGCTGGACTTCGGTATCGAGACGGCAGCCCGGGTGCGGGCGGTCGACCTGGCCTGCGATGCCCTGGGCCGCTATGCCTTCACGCTGCATGTCGATGGCCGTGCGCTTGGCCGCGTGCAGCTTGGTCTGCTGGGCCGTCACAACGTGGCCAACGCCCTGGCCGCTGCGGCGGCGGCGCTGGCCATGAGGCTCGACGAGGCCGCGCTGATGGCGGGGCTGGCCTCCGCGGTGCCGATGGCCGGGCGCCTGACGGTGGTGCCGGGAATCCGCGATTCACGTTTGCTCGACGATACGTATAATGCCAACCCCGGTGCGGTGAAGGCGGCGATAGATCTGCTGGCCGAGCTACCGGGCCCCCGCTGGTGTCTGCTGGGGGCCATGGGTGAACTGGGAGCGGCGTCCGAGCGGCTGCATGCCGAGATCGGGCGCCATGCGCGGGAAAGGGGGATCGATGTCCTCGGCACCCTGGGTGCGCCGGCAGCAGCGGCGAGCCAGGCCTTCGGTGAAGGCGGGTGTCATTTCAATGACTGGCAGGCGCTGGCGCGCCATGCCCACAACCATCTTCCGCCCGAGGCCAGCGTGCTGGTCAAGGGCTCGCGCAGCGCCGGCATGGAACGCCTGATCGCCGAGCTGCGCCTGGATGCATCAAGGTGAACGCGACCCATGCTGCTTTTTCTCGCTGAGCTACTGGCGCAGTACAACAACGCCTTCAACGTCTTCGGCTACCTGACCCTGCGCATGATCCTGGGGACCCTGACCGCCCTGCTACTGTGCCTGTGGTTGGGGCCGATGATGATTCGCCGCCTGGTCGAACGTCAGATCGGCCAGGCGGTGCGCGACGACGGTCCCCAGTCGCATCTCTCCAAGGCCGGTACGCCCACCATGGGCGGGGCGATGATCCTGATGGCGATGGCCGTCAGCACCCTGCTGTGGGGGGACCTGACCAACCACTATGTCTGGATCGTGCTCGGCGTCACCCTGGGCTTTGGCGCCATCGGCTGGGTCGATGACTTCCGCAAGGTGGTCGAGAAGAATCCCCGTGGCCTGCCGGCGCGCTGGAAGTACTTCTGGCAGTCGGTGATCGGCCTGGCCGCCGCCATTCTGCTCTACCTGACCGCGGCGAGTCCGGTCGAGACCAGCCTGATCGTGCCGCTGTTCAAGGACGTGGTGGTGCCGCTGGGGCTCTTCTTCGTGGTGCTGACCTATCTGGTGATCGTCGGCAGCTCCAATGCCGTCAATCTCACCGATGGTCTGGACGGCCTGGCGATCATGCCCACCGTGCTGGTGGCCATGGGCCTGTCCGTGTTCGCCTACGCCAGCGGCAACAGCGTCTTCGCCAATTACCTGCATATCCCGCTGATTCCCGGCGCCGGTGAGCTCGCGGTGTTCTGCGGCACCATTGCCGGGGCGGGCCTCGGCTTCCTGTGGTTCAACACCTACCCGGCCCAGGTCTTCATGGGTGATGTGGGTGCCCTGGCGCTGGGCGCCGCCCTCGGCGTGGTGGCGGTGATCGTGCGCCAGGAGATCGTGCTGTTCATCATGGGCGGGGTCTTCGTCATGGAGACCGTGTCGGTGATCCTGCAGGTCGGGTCCTACAAGCTGACCGGGCGGCGCATCTTCCGCATGGCCCCGCTGCACCACCACTTCGAGCTCAAGGGCTGGCCCGAGCCGCGAGTGATCGTGCGTTTCTGGATCATCACCGTGGTGCTGGTGCTGCTCGGCCTCGCGACCCTGAAGGTGCGCTGATGGTGGCCGTCCCGACAGGGGTGACCCTGGTAGTGGGGCTCGGCGTCTCCGGTTGCGCCATCGCCCGACATCTGGCGCGACAGGGTACGCCCTTCATGCTCGCCGATACCCGTGAGGCGCCGCCTGGGCTCGAGGCTGTTCGCGCCTCGCACCCGGGCGTGACCGTTCACTGTGGGCCATTGAGCGGACTCGACATGTCGGCGGCCAGGGAAGTGGTGCTGAGCCCGGGCGTCGATCCGAAGACGCCCGGGCTGCCGTCGCTAGACGCTGTCGACGAGGCGGGCCGGCCGAGGCTGGTCGGCGAGATCGCGCTCTTCAAACGTGCGGCCCGCGCCCCGATCGCCGCCATCACCGGCGCCAATGCCAAGTCCACCGTGACCACCCTGCTCGGCGAGATGGCCCGCGAGGCCGGCGTGCGTGTCGCCGTGGGCGGCAACCTGGGCACGCCGGCGCTGGACCTGCTGGCCGAGGTTCCCGATGCCGAGCTCTATGTGCTGGAGCTATCCAGTTTCCAGCTCGAGACCACGCCCTGGCTCGGCGCCGAGACGGCGGCCTTTCTCAACCTCTGCGAGGATCACCTGGATCGCCACGGCGACCTGGCGGGCTATCGCGCGGCCAAGCTGGCCATCTTCCGTGGCGCGGCTCATGGGGTCGTCAACGCCGAGGATCCCATGACCTGGCCCGAGACGTCGCTGCCGGCGATGGATCGCTTCACCACGGGGGGGCCGGCCGCCGGCGACTGGGGCATCGCCCTGCACGACGCTGGGCAGGGCGAGGTGCCCTGGTTGATGCACGGTGATATGCCGCTGATGCCCGCCGCTGCGGTGCGTCTGCCCGGTCGCCACAATCAGGCCAATGCCCTGGCGGCGCTGGCCATGGGCCAGCGCCTCAAGTTGCCACTTGCCGCCATGCGGGCGGTCCTCGAACGCTTCCCGGGGCTTCCCCACCGGGGCGAACTGGTGGCGCGGGTCAACGACATCGCCTGGATCAACGATTCCAAGGGCACCAATGTCGGGGCCACCCTGGCCGCCGTCGAGGGCCTGGGCCCGACCCTGGACGGCCGCTTGGTGCTGCTGGCCGGCGGGGTGGGCAAGGGCGCCGATTTTTCGCCCCTGGCGGCGCCGCTTGAGCGGTATGCCCGGGAGGTGGTGGTGTTCGGCGCCGATGCCGACCGGCTGGCCGCGACCCTGGAGCGGCAGGTGACGGTGACCCGCGTCGCCGACCTGACATCGGCCCTTGCGCGGGCACATGACATCGCCCGGCCCGGGGATGCGGTGCTGCTGTCGCCGGCCTGCGCGAGCCTCGATCAGTTCCCCCATTACATGGCCCGTGGCGACGCCTTTCGCGACTGGGTCCAGCGCACCCTGGGGGAGGGCGCATGAAGCGACTGCGCCAGCGCTTCTCCACCGAGCACCAGCCCTTCGATGGCTGGCTGCTGCTGTCGGCCCTGACCCTGATGCTGGTGGGCTGGGTGATGGTTACCTCGGCTTCTACCGAGGTCGCGTCGGGCCTCACCGGCAACCCCTTCTATTTCAGTATTCGCCATGGGATCTTCGTGATCGTGGCGATCGTGATCGGCTATGCGGTGCTGTGGGTGCCGATGGGCTGGTGGCGCGTCAACGGCCTGCTGCTGCTGGGAATCGCCATCGGCCTGCTGGGGCTGGTGCTGGTGGCGGGGCGCGAGGTCAACGGCAGCACCCGCTGGCTGGCGATCCCCGGTGTGCCCATCAACCTCCAGCCCTCCGAGATCGCCAAGCTGTTTCTGATCGCCTACATGGCGAGCTACCTCGAACGCTACCTGCCGGCGGTGCGCAGGACCTGGGGCGCCTTCCTGCGGCCGCTGCTGGTCACCGGCGTACTCGCCGTGCTGCTGATCCTCGAGCCCGACTACGGCTCGGTGGTGGTGATGACCGGTTGCGTGATGGGGATGCTGCTGATGGCCGGGGCGCCGATCTGGCGCTTCCTGCTGCTGTTGGCGCTGCTGGTCGCGCTCGGCGCCCTGCTGGCGATCGCCGAGCCCTATCGCATGGCGCGCTTGACCAGCTTCTCCGACCCCTGGGCGGATCAGTTCGCCAGCGGCTACCAGCTGACCCAGGCCTTGATCGCCTATGGTCGCGGCCACTGGTTCGGGCTGGGGCTCGGCAACAGTGTGCAGAAGCTCTTCTACCTACCCGAGGCCCATACCGATTTCGTGTTTGCGGTGATCGCCGAGGAACTTGGGTTGGTGGGAGCCATGGCGGTGATCGGGCTCTTTGCCTTGCTGGTAACCCGGGCGCTGGCCGTGGGACGGCGCGCGGAGCTGGCTAAATTGCCGTTCTCCGCCTATTTCAGCTACGGTATCGCCCTGATCATCGGGGCCCAGGCCTTCATCAACGTGGCGGTGAGCACCGGCATGCTGCCGACCAAGGGGCTGACCCTGCCGCTGTTGAGCTACGGCGGCTCCAGCCTGGTGGTCAGTGCGGTGATGGTGGCACTGCTGCTGCGGGTCGATATCGAGACTCGCGAGGTCCTGCGCCGGTCGCGCCCGACGGCACCCAGGGCGTCTTCTATCAAGGCCACGCGCAGCAAGACACCGACCCGATCGCAAGGAGAGCGAGCGTGAACGAGACAAGACTGGAGCGGGTGCTGATCATGGCCGGCGGCACCGGGGGGCACGTGATCCCGGCGCTGTCGCTGGCTCGTGGCCTCCAGGCCCGTGGCGTGCACGTCGAGTGGCTCGGCAGTCCGCGGGGCATCGAGAATCGCCTGGTGCCCGAGGCCGGCATCCCGCTGCATCGCATCGACGTGGCCGGCCTGCGCGGCAATGGCCCGGCCGGCTGGCTGTCGGCGCCCTGGCGGTTGAGTCGGGCCATCTGGCAGGCCCGCGGCGTGATCGCCCGCTTCAAGCCCGACCTGGTGGTGGGCATGGGCGGCTTCGCCAGTGGCCCCGGGGGGCTGGCCGCCTGGCTGACCCGTTGCCCGCTGCTGATCCACGAACAGAACGCCGTGGCCGGCATGACCAATAGGGCACTGTCCTACCTCGCGCGGCGGGTCTATGCCGCCTTCCCCGGGGCCTTCCCGGGTCGCGGTGAGGTGATCGGTAACCCGGTGCGCGCCGATATTGCCGCTTTGGGAGAGACGCCTCGTGACGAAGCCACGCTGCGCAGCCGGCCGCTGCGCCTGCTGGTGGTGGGAGGGTCGCTCGGCGCCAAGGCCCTCAACGAGCAGTTGCCCGCGGCGTTGGCCCGGCTCGCGCCGGAGCGCCGGCCCGAGGTGCGCCATCAGGCCGGGCGCGACAAGGACGCGGTGACCCGCGAGGACTATGCGGCGCAGGCGGTGACCGCCGAGGTCAGCGCCTTCATCGATGACATGGCCGCGGCCTACGACTGGGCCGACCTGGTGGTCTGCCGCGCCGGTGCCCTGACCGTGGCCGAGCTGGCGGCGGCGGCCAAGCCCGCGCTGCTGGTGCCCTTCCCGCATGCGGTGGACGATCACCAGACCGCCAACGCGTGCGTGCTGCTGGACGCGGGAGCCGGCGAACTGATGCCTCAGGCCGAGATCACGCCGGCCGCGCTTGCCGCGCGGCTCGAGACGCTCTTGGTCCCCGATACCCTGGCCACCATGGCGAGCCGCGCCCGGGCGAATGCCCGGCTGGACGCCGTCGATCGCCTGGTGGCCGGCTGCATGGAGATAGACAGTGAACGATAGCAAGCAACTGCCGCCGGGTGGCAGCGATGTCCGCGGGCCCGGCATGCGGCGTATTCGCCGCATCCATTTCGTCGGCATTGGCGGCGCCGGCATGTGCGGCATCGCCGAGGTGCTGGCCAATCAGGGCTATCGGGTCAGCGGCAGCGACCTGAAGGAATCCTCGGTGGTGGCTCATCTGCGCCAGTGCGGGATTCGCGTGATGCTGGGGCACGCCGCCGAGCATGTGGAGAAGGCCGATGTGGTGGTGGTCTCCACCGCCATCGATCCCGCCAACCCCGAGATCCGCTGGGCCCAGGAACATCGCGTGCCGGTGGTGCGCCGCGCCGAGATGCTCGCCGAGCTGATGCGCTTTCGCCACGGCATCGCCGTGGCCGGCACCCACGGCAAGACGACCACCACCAGCATCACCTCGACTCTGCTGGCCGAGGGCGGACTGGACCCGACCTTCGTGATCGGCGGCAAGCTGACCAGCGCAGGCACCAATGCGCGGCTCGGCGAGGGCGACTACCTGGTGGCCGAGGCCGACGAGTCGGACGCCTCCTTCCTGCACCTGCAGCCCATGGTATCCATCGTCACCAACATCGACGCCGATCACATGAGCACCTACGGGGGCGATTTCGAGCGGCTCAAGGACACCTTCGTCGAGTTCCTGCACAACCTGCCGTTCTACGGCCTCGCCGTGCTGTGCGTCGACGACGATCACGTGCGCGGTCTGCTGGATCGCGTGCACCGCCAGTTCGTCACCTACGGTTTCAGCGAAGACGCCGACTATCGCCTCATCGACTTCGTCCAAGACGCTGGCGAGGTGCGCTTCACCGTGCGGCGTCCCGATGGTCAGTCGCCACTGGCGGTGCGCCTGGCCATGCCGGGTGAGCACAATGCCCTGAATGCCCTGGCGGCGATCGCGGTGGCCTGCGATGCCGGGGTCTCGGATGCCGCCATTCTCAGCGGCCTGGCCAGCTTCGAAGGCGTCGGGCGCCGCTTCCAGGTGCACGGCGAGTATCCGGCCCCTGAGGGCGGAGGTGAGGTCATGCTGATCGATGACTATGGCCACCATCCGCGCGAGGTGGAGATGGTGATCCGGGCGATCCGTGCCGGCTGGCCCGAGCGGCGCCTGGTGATGGTCTATCAGCCTCACCGCTATTCGCGGACCCGGGATCTTTACGAGGACTTCGTGCGGGTGCTCTCCGAGGTGGACACCCTGGTGCTGCTGGACGTCTATTCCGCCGGTGAGACCCCGATTCCGGGCGCCGAGGGCAAGACCCTGGCCGGCTCGATTCGCCAGCGTGGGCGGATCGATCCGCTGTTCGTCGAGCACAAGGCGGAGCTGCCCGATCTGTTGAAGCGGGTGCTGCGTCCCGACGATATCCTGATCACCCAGGGCGCCGGGGATGTCGGTGGTATCGCCCTAGGGCTCGCCGACCAGAGCCTCGAGCTCGATAAGGTAGTGCTATGACGGATGATGCGATGATGAAAGGCGCGATGAGGCGTCCCGAGTGCTATGGCCGGGTGGTGGTGGTCTATGGAGGGGCCTCCGCCGAGCGTGAGGTGTCGCTGATCAGCGGCAGTGCGATCCTCGCCTCGCTCGAGCGCAGTGGCGTCGAGGCCATCGGCTATGACCTGGC
Source organism: Halomonas sp. YLGW01 (assembly GCF_014840935.1). Classification (NCBI taxonomy): domain Bacteria; kingdom Pseudomonadati; phylum Pseudomonadota; class Gammaproteobacteria; order Oceanospirillales; family Halomonadaceae; genus Halomonas; species Halomonas sp. YLGW01. The sequence continues at coordinate 1,101,173 of NZ_CP062005.1, forward strand.
CAAGGATGGCCTCGCGGGCCTGCAGGCGCTGGCCCCGGATCGTGTCTTCATTGCCCTGCACGGCGGAGTGGGCGAGGACGGTACCCTGCAAGGGGCGCTGTCCCTGCTCGGGATTCCCTTCACCGGCAGCGGTGTACTGGCCTCGGCACTCGGCATGGACAAGCAGCGCACCAAGGCGGTCTGGCAGGATGCCGGGTTGCCCACGCCGCAGAGCCTGACCCTTGACGCTGCATCCGACTGGCCGAGTGTCTGCGAGACCCTGGGGCTGCCGCTGATCGTCAAGCCGGTGCATGAGGGGTCGACCCTAGGTATCACCGTGGTCGAGAGTCCCGAGGCGCTGGAGGCGGCCTACCGCGGCGCCTCGCGTTTCGATGCGGCCGTGATGGCGGAGCGTTTCGTGCGGGGGCCCGAGTATACGGTGTCCCTGCTCGGTGACAGCGTGCTGCCGGCGATTCGGGTCGAGGTGCCCAGCGGTTTCTATGACTACGAGGCCAAGTACCTGTCCAACGAGACGCTCTACCATCTGCCCTGCGGGCTCGCCGCCGAGGAGGAGAAGGCCCTGGGAAACTTGAGCCGGCGTGCCTTCGAGGCCATCGGTGCCCAGGGCTGGGGGCGGGTCGACGTGATGCGCGACGGCGAAGGACGCTTCTGGCTGCTCGAGGTCAACACCGTGCCGGGCATGACCGATCACAGCCTGGTGCCCCAGGCCGCGGCTCATGCGGGGATCGACTTCGATTCGCTGGTACTGCGTATCCTCGATTCCAGCCTCGACGCCTTGCGGGCGTCCTGAGCGGTCATGCAGCGCACCAAAGGCCCCTGGCTTGGTCTGATCCTGTTCATCGTGCTGCTGGTCGCCGGCGGTCGGGTGCTGTGGCTGTGGCTGGACCGTCCCATCGATCGGGTCTCGATCCGCGGCGAGTTCGAGCATGTCAGCGCCGACTATCTGCGCGAGCAGCTGGCTCCGCTGATCGAAGGTCAGTCCTGGTTGTCACTGGATCTCGGTGAGCTTCGCCAGCGGGTGCGCGACATCGGCTGGCTCGCCGAGGTTCGAGTGTCGCGGCAGTGGCCGGATGCCTTGACGCTTGAGCTCTTCGAGCAGGAGCCGGTGGCGCGCTGGCGTGATGACGCCCTGCTCAACCCCCGTGGTGAGCCCTTCGCCTATGGATCCGTCTCTCCTCCCGAGGGGCTCGCCGATCTGGCCGGGCCCCTCGGAAGCGGGGCCGAAGTGCTGACCTATTATGATCGCCTGCAGCGTCGTTTCGCCGCCTTGGGGATCGAGATTCGACAGCTGCGCCTCGAGCCCAGGGGGGCCTGGCGGCTGCAGCTCGACGGCGGCGTGTGGGTCATGCTGGGGCGCAGCGTTCATGATGCCCGGTTGGCGCGACTCGAGGCCGCCTGGCGGCGGCAATTGGGTGGCGAGGCGTCGCAAATCCGCTACATCGACCTGCGATACCCCAATGGCGTGGCCGTGGCCTGGCATGGCGAGACGGTGCCGGTCGAACCATGAGCCGGGAATAGGGGGCAGTACCTTTTTTCGGTACAGCGCCCGCCAGCTGGGGGTTTCGGGTGTTTCTTTCCGTGATAAAAGCGCTTATCGTGTGACGGGTATTTATGCTGGGGTGGTGAAACTAGGGCAGTTGTTCCTATAATTGCTACCTATGCGACTTTATTGCGGACTCACGGATGATCATCCGAACAGTTTCTAGGAGTATTCCCGACCCATGGCAGGACATTCCAACGCTTCTAATATGGTAGTCGGGCTGGATATCGGAACATCCAAGGTGGTGGCGATCGTCGGGCAGCCCAGCGACGATGGAGGCATCGAGATTGCCGGCATCGGTTCGCACCCCTCTCGGGGCATGAAGAAGGGCGTCGTGATCAATATCGAATCGACCGTCCAGTCGATTCAGCGTGCCGTCGAGGAAGCCGAGTTGATGGCCGGCTGCGATATACATTCGGTCTATGTCGGCATCGCCGGTAGCCATATCAGTTCGATGAATTCTGATGGGGTGGTCGCCATCAAGGACCGTGAGGTGTCCTCGTCGGACATCGAGCGGGTGATCGACTCGGCCCGGGCGCGGGCCATCTCCGAGGGCCAGCGGGTGCTGCACGTATTGCCCCAGGAGTTTGCCATCGATACACAGGAGGGCATCCGTGAGCCTCTAGGCATGTCAGGGGTGCGTCTCGAGGCCCGCGTTCATCTGGTCACGGCGGCCCTCAATGCCGTGCAGAACATCGAGAAATGCGTGCGCCGCTGTGGCCTCGAGGTCGATGCGATCATCCTCGAGCAGCTGGCGTCCAGCCATGCCGTGCTCACCGAGGACGAGCGTGAACTCGGTGTCTGCATGGTGGATATCGGTGGCGGGACCACCGATATCGCGGTCTTCACCGAGGGGGCGATTCGCCACACGGCGGTCATTCCCATCGCCGGCGATCAGGTCACCAATGATATCGCCATGGCCCTGCGTACGCCGACTCAGTATGCCGAGAACATCAAGGTCAAGTATGCCTGTGCCTTGACCCAGCTCGCGGCCAGCGACGAGATGATCAAGGTGCCGAGCGTGGGCGACCGGCCGGCGCGGGACTTGTCCCGACAGGCGCTGGCCGAAGTGGTCGAACCGCGCTACGAGGAGCTGTTCACTCTGGTCCGCGAGGAGTTGCGTCGCAGCGGCTTCGAGGATCTGGTGGCTGCGGGCGTGGTGCTGACCGGCGGGACCTCGCGTATGGAAGGGGTCGTCGAACTGGCCGAAGAGATCTTCCATATGCCCGTGCGCATCGCCTGTCCGCAAAATGTTCGCGGGCTGGCCGATGTGGTGCGAAACCCGATTTATTCGACAGGAGTCGGTTTGCTACATTACGGCATGCGTGAGGCTGGTCAAGGACAGGGCCGAGTCGTTCCGGTACAGCCGAAGAGGGAGGGCGTCTCCCGGGGATTCAAGGAAACGATGCCGGCGCTCGATAGGATCAAGGGCTGGTTCAAAGGAAATTTCTGACACGGGCCGCAGGCGGTCCAGGAGACGGACACATGTTCGAACTGGTTGATAACGCACCCTCAAGCAGCGCGGTCATCAAGGTGGTCGGCGTCGGCGGCGGTGGTGGCAATGCCGTCAATCACATGGTCGAGAGCAGCATCGAAGGGGTGGAGTTCATCTGTGCCAATACCGATGCTCAGGCCCTGAAGCGGGTCGCTGCCAAGACCGTTCTCCAGCTGGGAAGCGAGATTACCAAGGGGCTTGGCGCCGGCGCCAACCCTGAAGTCGGGCGTCAGGCGGCCATGGAGGATCGCGAGCGCATCGCCGAGCTGCTGGAAGGCGCCGATATGGTGTTCATTACCGCGGGCATGGGCGGTGGCACCGGTACCGGCGGTGCGCCGGTGGTAGCGCAGGTGGCCAAGGAACTCGGCATCCTGACCGTGGCCGTGGTGACGCGCCCCTTCCCCTTCGAGGGACCCAAGCGCATGCGCGCGGCCGAGGAAGGCATGAAGGAGCTCTCCGAGCATGTCGACTCGCTGATCACCATCCCCAACGAGAAGCTATTGTCGGTGCTTGGCAAGAGCGCCAGCCTGCTGACGGCCTTCAGCGCCGCGAATGACGTGCTGCTTGGCGCCGTGCAGGGCATCGCCGAGCTGATCACCAGCCCGGGCATCATCAACGTCGACTTCGCCGACGTGCGTACCGTGATGTCCGAGATGGGCATGGCGATGATGGGCACCGGCGGGGCGACCGGCGAGAACCGGGCGCGGGAAGCCGCCGAGAAGGCGATTCGCAGCCCGCTGCTCGAGGACATCGATCTGCACGGCGCCCGCGGCATTCTGGTTAACATCACGGCGGGGCCGGACCTGTCGATCGGCGAGTTCAACGATGTGGGTGCCACCGTCCAGGAATTCGCGTCCCAGGATGCCACCATCGTGGTTGGTACCTCCATCGACATGGAAATGTCCGATGAACTGCGTGTCACGGTGGTGGCGGCCGGCCTCGACGGTCGTGCCCCCAAGGTGGCGAGCGCCCCGCGTGAATCAGCGGCGTCTCGCCCCGAGACCACCGACTACCGCACCCTGCAGCAGCAGCCGGCGGTGACCCGCCAGCAGGCGGCCAAGGCAGCCGATCAGGAGGCCGCCAAGTCCCGTGCCGATCAGCGCAGGGCCAAGGACATGGACGACTATCTCGATATCCCGGCGTTCCTGCGGCGCCAAGCCGATTGAGCCAATCTATTGTTGACATAGAGATCGCCGGGGTGAGTTTTCTTTGTTGAAACGGCCGTTCGCTGGTATAGTGAACACCGTTTGATAACTACATATCACGGCTCGGCGATTGCCCATGATTAAACAGCGCACGTTAAAGAACACCATCCGCGCCACCGGCGTGGGTCTCCATTCGGGCGAGAAGGTCTGTCTGACCCTGCGCCCGGCACCGGTCAATACCGGTGTTATCTTCGTTCGTACCGATCTCACTCCCGAGGTGCAGATTCCGGCGAACGCCAACTTGGTCACCGATACCTCCCTGTGCACCGCCCTGTCTCAGGGTGACGTCAAGGTGGCGACGGTCGAACACCTGATGTCGGCCTTCGCGGGGCTCGGCATCGACAACGTCTTCGTCGAGCTGAGTGCCGGCGAGGTGCCGATCATGGACGGCAGTGCCGGCCCCTTCGTGTTCCTGATCCAGTCGGCGGGCATCGAGGAGCAGGCCGCGGCCAAGAAGTTCATTCGCATCAAGCGCGAGATCGTCGTGCGTGATGGGGACAAGGAAGCCATCTTCCTGCCGCACCACGGTTTCAAGGTCTCCTTCGCCATCGACTTCGATCATCCGGTGTCGGAGCTGCGCGATCAGACGGCGGTCGTTGATTTCTCGACCACCTCCTTCGTCAAGGAGGTCTCCCGGGCCCGCACCTTCGGCTTCATGCGCGACCTGGAATTTCTGCGCTCGCAGAATCTTGCCCTGGGCGGCAGCCTGGACAACGCGGTGGTGGTCGATGATTATCGCATCGTCAACGAGGGCGGACTGCGCTACGACGACGAGTTCGTCAAGCACAAGGTGCTGGATGCCATCGGCGACCTCTATCAGCTGGGGCATAGCCTGATCGGCGAATTCCGCGGCGTGAAATCCGGTCACGCGCTAAACAATCAGCTGTGCCGAGCCATGCTGGCCCAGCCGGATGCCTGGGAAGTGGTGACCTTCGAAGACGCCCATCAGGCCGCCCCGATCTCCTACGCAGCGCCGGCCATGGCGTGATGCCCGGGGAGTAACCCCTTCGCCGAGTCGTCGTCACGCGATCAGCTGATGACAACCTTGCTTGACGCCGCTTTCCTTCGGGAGGCGGCGTTTTTTGTGATCGCGTAGAACAGGGCGGCAGGATGTTGTGTCAGGGTGAGATGAGGGGCTAAGACGGGTCGTCGGCGTGGGCGGCCAGCCGCTCGAGGGCGCGCTTGAGTCGCGGGTCCTCGGTGTCCTCGGCGCAGCTGGCGATCTCTCCGGCGGCGCTGGAGGAGAGTCGTCGGCAATGGCGCGGCGGGGCCTTGGGGGGGCGTACCGGACGGACCTTGAGGTGAAACCCCAGTACCGCCTCGAACTCCGCGCGCCGTCTCAGCAGGTCCAGCAGGCGCGGCTGCTCATAGCGTAGCCAGGTGAGCCACACGGCGCGATCGGTGATCAGGGTCAACTTGCCGTCTCGATAGCCGCCGACGAAGACATGCTCGCGCACCTCCTCGGGGAGGTGCGCGCGAAGTTCCTGCTGTGCCCGGTCGATCAGGCTGGCCATGCGCATCAGGCCGCCGAGCTCGCCGCGGCCGCCCAGCAGCGACGTGGCGGGCTGGGCGCGGAAACGCTTAACCTTTATACTCATGGGCTGCACTTTTGACGCCAATCGATGACCGGCAATCTACCATGCCCGCGAGTACTCCAACAGCATGAACGGCTCCTCTCACCCAAGCTCGGCTCGGTCCGCCGACACGACCTCGCGTCGGCGCACGCGCTGGTGGCTGGCGGGCTTGTTGGTGGGTTGTCTGCTGCCGGCGGGCCTGGCGCAGGCCGATGGGGTGCGCCTGGTGGAGCGGGTGGTACAGATCTGCTGGCTGGCGCCGGCGGTCATCCGGGCCGAGAGCCGCCGCCAGGCGAGCCGTCGTCGCTGGCGGCCGCTGCGCCGCTGGCGCCTTCGGTTGTCGACTCGCCCCCTGCCGCGCAGAGTGTCGCTGGCTCCTTCTGCCGCGCATGATGTCCTGACCCGTCGCGGTCCGCCGTGCCAAGCCGCCTGATATGCCCGCCCTCCGGGCGGATAGCGGACGCCAGCGCCTGCTCGAGGCGCTGCGGTCTGGATTCGGACACTTGGTAGATAACGGACTTTTCATGATCAATAATTTGTTGCGCAAGGTGGTCGGCTCGAAAAACGACCGCGAGGTCAAACGCTTTGGCAAGATCGTCTCCAAGATCAGTGCCATGGAGCCAGATTTCGAGGCACTCGACGACGCCAGCCTTCGTGCCAAGACCGCCGAGTTTCGCGAGCGTCTGGCGGCGGGCGAGACCCTGGATGCACTGCTGCCCGAGGCCTTCGCGGTGGTCCGCGAGGCCAGCAAGCGGGTCATGGGCATGCGCCATTTCGACGTCCAGATGGTCGGTGGCCTGGCCCTGAACACCGGCCGGATCGCCGAGATGAAGACCGGCGAGGGCAAGACCCTGGTGGCCACCCTGGCCGTCTACCTGAACGCGCTGCCCGCCAAGGGCGTGCATGTGGTGACCGTCAACGACTACCTGGCCCGTCGCGACGCCGAATGGATGCGTCCCCTCTATGAGAGCCTGGACCTGTCGGTGGGGTCGATCTACTCGGGGCAGGCGCCGGAAGAGAAGCGTCAGGCCTACGCCTGCGACATCACCTACGGCACCAACAACGAGTACGGTTTCGACTACCTGCGCGATAACATGGCCTTCTCCCTGGACGACAAGGTCCAGCGGGGGCTGCACTACGCGATCATCGACGAAGTCGACTCCATCCTGATAGATGAGGCGCGCACCCCACTGATCATCTCCGGCCCGGTGGATGAGAACACCGAGCTCTACAAGGTGATCAATCGTTTGGCCACCGACCTGGTGCCCGGCGAGCAGAGCGAAGACGATGACGTGCCACCCGACGGTGACTTCATCCTCGACGAGAAACAGAAGCAGGTCGAGATCACCGAAGAGGGGCACCACAAGGTCGAGGCCCTGCTGCGCGGCGAGGGGCTGCTCGGCGAGCACGATTCCCTGTATGCCGCCCAGAACCTCAACCTGCTGCAGCACATGCATTCGGCGCTGCGGGCCCGGCATCTCTATCAGCGCGATGTGGACTACATCATCGACGATGGCCAGGTGGTGATCGTCGACGAGCATACCGGCCGCAGTATGCCGGGCCGCCGCTGGTCGGAAGGCCTGCACCAGGCGGTCGAGGCCAAGGAGGGGGTGACCGTTCAGCGCGAGAGCCAGACCCTGGCCTCGACCACCTTCCAGAACTACTTCCGCCTCTACGAGAAGCTCTCCGGCATGACCGGCACCGCCGATACCGAGGCCTTCGAGTTCCGCCAGATCTACGGCCTGGACGTGATGGTGATTCCCACCAACCGGCCGCTGGTGCGCCGCGACCTCAATGACCTGGTCTATCTCACGGCGGAGGAGAAGTTCGAGGCGATCATCAAGGATGTCCAGGCCGAGACCGAGGCCGGCCGTCCGGTGCTGGTGGGCACCGCCTCCATCGAGACCTCCGAATACCTGGCCGGGCTGATGCGAAAGGCCGGCATGGACTTCAATGTACTGAACGCCAAGCAGCACCAGAGCGAGGCGCAGATCATCGCCCAGGCGGGCCGTCCCGGGGCGGTGACCATCGCCACCAACATGGCCGGTCGCGGTACCGACATCATGCTCGGCGGCAGCTGGGAGGCCGAGGTCGCCGAACTCGATAGCCCGGATGAGGCCCGTGTCGAGGCCATCAAGGCCGCTTGGCAGGAACGGCACGACGCCGTGCTGGCGGCGGGTGGCCTGCACGTGATCGGTTCCGAGCGTCACGAATCGCGGCGGATCGACAACCAGCTGCGCGGTCGCTCGGGCCGTCAGGGGGATCCGGGCTCGACGCGCTTCTTCCTGTCGCTGGAAGACAGCCTGATGCGCTTGTTCGGTTCCGACCGGGTGCAGCGACTGATGCAGGCGCTGGGCCTGGAGCGAGGCGAGGCCATCGAGCACAAGATGGTGTCCAACGCCGTCGAGCGGGCCCAGAAGAAGGTTGAGGGCCGTAACTTCGATATCCGCAAGCAGCTGCTCGAATATGACGACGTGGCCAATGACCAGCGGCGCGTGATCTACGAGCAGCGCAACGACATCCTCGAGGCGGAGGACGTCTCCGAGAACGTGCTGGGCATTCGCGCCGAGGTGCTGGATGAAGCCATCAGCGACTTCGTGCCGCCTCAAAGTCTGCCCGAGCAGTGGGACCTGGCGGGACTCGAGGCGCACCTCAAGGCCGAGTTCAACCTCGAAACGCCGGTCACCGAGTGGTCCGCCGAGGATGCCCGTCTCAGCGAGGAGCAGCTGCGCGAGCGCCTCCAGGAAGCGCACCGCAAGCTCTATGACGACAAGGTGGCCGCCGTCGGCGAGCCCTTGATGCGCCGCTTCGAGAAGCAGGTGATGCTGCAGGTGCTGGACACCCGCTGGAAGGAACACCTTCAGTCGATGGACCACCTGCGTCGCGGCATCCACCTGCGTGGCTACGCCCAGAAGAACCCGAAGCAGGAATACAAGCGCGAAGCCTTCGAACTGTTCCAGGGTCTGCTTGGCAACATCAAGGCCGATATCACGCGCATCCTGAGCCACGTTCAGGTGCGTCGTCAGGAAGAGGTCGACGAGCTCGAACAGCAGCGCCGCGAGACCCTGGCCCGCGAACAGGCCGGCGCCGCCAGTCGCCACGATGAAGCCGCGGCAAGCCCCGCTGAGGCACCGGCCGAACAGACGGCCGCCGAGGGCGGTGACGGTCAGCCCGTGCGTCGTGAGGGGCCCAAGGTGGGGCGTAACGAGCCCTGCCCCTGCGGGTCCGGCAAGAAATACAAGCAGTGCCACGGCACACTGAACTGATGGATGCCGGCGGCAACAGATGCCGCCGGCCGGCGACGAACGAGGGAGTATAGGCATGGCAGTGGGTGAAACGGTCTTTCCGCAGATGCCGGTGATCAAGGGCCTGCGGCTGGGCACCGCCAGTGCGGGTATCAAGCAACCCGGGCGTCGAGATCTGGTGGTCATCGAGGTGCCGGAGGGGGCCAGCGTCGCCGGCACCTTCACTCGCAACGCCTTCTGTGCGGCGCCGGTTCACGTGGCCAGGCAGCATCTGGCGGCGCGCGGAGAGCGGGGGCTTGCCCCGCGCTACTTCGTGATCAATACCGGCAATGCCAATGCCGGCACCGGCGCCGTCGGCATGCGTGATGCCGAGGCGAGCTGCGATGAACTGGCGCGCCTGGCCGGCGTCGAGGGCGAGGCGGTGCTGCCGTTCTCCACCGGCGTGATCGGCGAGCCGCTGCCTATGGAGCGGCTGCTGGGGGCCATGCCTGAGGCCCTCGAGGCACTTGGGGAGGACGGCTGGGAGGCTGCCGCCGAGGGCATCCTGACCACCGATACCCGGCCGAAGGGGGCGACGCGCACCTTCACCATCGACGGGGAAACGGTGACCATCGCCGGCATCAGCAAGGGCTCGGGCATGATCCAGCCCAACATGGCGACCATGCTGGGGTTCGTGGCCACCGATGCGGCGATCCCTCAGGCCCGGCTCGAGACCCTGTTGCGCGAGGGCGTAAGCCGCTCCTTTAACTGCATCACCGTGGACAGCGATACCTCCACCAACGATGCCTGCATGCTGGTGGCCACCGGCCACGGTCCGGCCCTCGAGAGTGATGCGGCCCTCGAGGCGTTCCGCGTCGCCCTCGATGAGGTGCTGATCGAGCTGGCTCAGGCGATCATTCGTGACGGCGAGGGTGCGACCAAGTTCGTCACCCTGGAGATCGAGGAGGCCTCGACTCGCCAGGAGGCGCTGGACGTGGCCTTCACGGTGGCGCATTCGCCGCTGGTCAAGACCGCGCTCTATGCCTCGGACGCCAACTGGGGCCGTATTCTCGCCGCGGTGGGGCGTGCGCCGGTCGAGAATTTCGACGTCGACCGGGTGGTCATCGACCTGGGCGAGGTGCGCCTGGTCGAGCAGGGAGGGCGGGCCGCCTGCTACACCGAGGAAGCCGGCAGCGCCGTTATGGCACGAGAGGAAATTCGCATCCGCATTCGACTGGGACGCGGCGAGGCCCGGGCCACCGTCTGGACCTCAGACTTGTCCCACGATTATGTCACCATCAACGCCGACTACCGCAGCTAGGCCTGGCCGGCCGCTGCCGCGATGCCCCTCAGGGGTGCTGCGGGTAGCGCGTTCTTCATGTTTGAAAGGTAATACACACAATGGTCAAGAGAAGGGTACATGTGGCTGCCGCCGCCATCGTCAGCGAGGATGCGGCCCAGGTGTTGATCGCCCGGCGCCCCTCCAACGTCGATCAGGGCGGCCTGTGGGAATTCCCCGGTGGCAAGTTGGCGCCCTATGAAACCGGCTTTGAGGCCCTGAAACGCGAGTTGCATGAGGAGCTCGGTGTCGAGATCCATCGCGCCCAGCCGCTGATCCGGGTGCATCATGAGTATCCCGACAAGCATATCCTGCTGGACGTGTGGCAGGTGCATGCCTTCGCCGGCGAGCCGTTCGGTCGCGAGGGGCAGGCCGTGCGTTGGGTCGCCAAGGACGAGCTCTTCAACTACCCCTTCCCGGCGGCCAACCTGCCGATCCTGAGGGCGGTGATCCTGCCCACCGAGTGCCTGATCACCGGCGAGGAAGACGACGACGAGGTCTTCTACACCAAGCTCGAGCGCGCCTTGGTCGAGGATCAGGTTCGCCTGGTGCAGCTACGTGCTAAGCAGCTCGATCGCGAGGCCTACCTGGCCCGTGCCGAGGGCGCGCTCGCGATCTGCCGCAAGCACGGGGCTCGCCTGCAGCTCAACGGTGAGCCTGAGCTGCTGGACGAGGTGGATGCCGACGGCATCCATCTGACCAGCGAGCGACTGATGAGCCTCGAGCGTCGTCCGCTGGCACAGGGCAAGTGGCAGTCGGCCTCGGCTCACAATGCCGAGCAGCTGGAGCAGGCCGGCCGCATCGGCTGTGACTTCGTGACCCTGTCGCCGCTGCGCACCACCCCGACCCACCCGGACGCGGCGCCGCTCGGCTGGCACGACTTCCAGCAGCTGGTGGAGACCGCCGCCATGCCGGTCTTCGCGCTGGGCGGCATGACCCGCTTCGATGCCAACCATGCCCGCGCCGTGGGCGCCCAGGGCATCGCCTCTATTCGCGACTTCTGGAAATAACTCCCGTCGCAAGATGAAAAACCCCCGTGGGCCAGTTCAAGGCCCCGGGGGTTTTTCGTTGGCGTGAGACTTATCCTGGCTTCGAGCGCACCTAGTCCCGGAAGCGGCGGGTCAGGTCGCCATAGGCATCGATGCGCCGGTCGCGTAGGAAGGGCCAGATGCGCCGGGTGTCCTCGGCTCGGCCCATGTCGACCTCGACCAGGAGGCGCTGGCCCTCTTCGCCGGCATGGGCCAGCAGTTCGCCCTGAGGCCCGCAGACGAAGCTGCCACCCCAGAAATCGATGCCCTCGCTGGCGCCGCTGTGATCGGGCTCGTGGCCGACGCGATTGGCCACCAGCACCGGCAGGCCGTTGGCCACCCCATGAGAACGCTGGATGAGGGTCCAGGCATCCTTCTGGCGAGCCTTCTCGTCGGTCTCGTCGGACGGCGTCCAGCCGATGGCGGTGGGGTAGAGCAGCAGCTCGGCGCCGGCCAGGGCCATCAGGCGGGCCGCCTCGGGGTACCACTGATCCCAGCAGACCAGCAGGCCCAGACGTCCCACCGAGGTGTCGATGGGGGAGAAGCCGCCCAGTGGATCCTTGGCCGTGACTCCCTCGGCGTCGCCCGGGGTGAAGTAGAACTTCTCGTAGAAGCCCGGGTCGTCGGGAATGTGCATCTTGCGATAGTGGCCCACCGCACCCTTGGCCCGGTCATAGACCACCGCGGTGTTGTGGTAGAGCCCGGCGGCCCGGCGCTCGAACAGCGAGCCGACCAGCACGATGTCGAGTTCGGCGGCCAGCGCCGCCAGCCGACGACCGGTGGGGCCGTCCAGCGGTTCGGCCAGGTCGAAGACCGCCGGGTCCTCGTACTGGCAGAAGTAGTGGCTGGCATGCAGCTCCTGAAGCAGCACTAGCTCGGCGCCGCGCGCCGCGAGCTCGCGGGCGCCCGCTTCGGTCTCATCGAGGCTTTTGGCCTTGTCGGGCCAGGCACGTTGCTGGACCAGGCCGACGGTGAGGGTCTGAGTCATTGGATCACTCCTGAGATTCGACGGCTGGATCAAAGAGAGAGATGGGTGGCGGCGAGGCTGCCCTGTGGCAGCTGCATGGTCAGGCAGTGCAGGCTACCGTGCTGGCGGATCACCTCGCGACAGTCGATGGGGATCAGGTCGCGGTCGGGGAAGGCCGTGGCGAGCGCCGCCAGGGCGACGCTGTCCGCCGCATCGCCGTAGGTCGGCACCAGCACGGCGCCATTGATGATCAGGAAGTTGGCGTAGGTGGCTGGCAGGCGGTGGCCATCCTCCGGGTCGAAGCAGGGCCGGGGCCAGGGCAGCGGAATCAGCCGGTAGGGGCTCCCGTCGGCCTGGCGCAGTGCCCTGAGTTCATCTTCCATGGCACAAAGCGCCGGGTAGTGCGCATCGCTGGGATCGTCACAGCGCACATAGGCGATGGTCTGCGGGTCGCAGAAGCGGGCCAGGGTGTCGACATGGCTGTCGGTGTCATCGCCCTCCAGGTGGCCGTTGGCGAGCCACAGCACCCGGGTCACGCCGAAGTCCTTGGCCAGCTGGGCCTCGATGGCGTCCCGGTCGAGCGCGGGGTTGCGATTCTCGTTGAGCAGGCAGGCCTCGGTGGTCAGGAGGGTGCCCGCGCCATCGCTCTCGATGGCGCCGCCCTCGAGGATCAGCTTGCGGGATTCCAGCGGGGCGGCGAAGACGCCCTGATCGGCCATCGCCCGGTTGAGGGCATCGTCGCGCTCGGCGGGGAACTTGCCCCCCCAGCCGGTGAAGCGATAGTCCAGCAGGGTCAGATGGCCATCGCGCTCGATGCCGATCGGCCCGTGATCCCGCGCCCAGGTGTCGTCGCTTGGCACCACGCAGAACTGAAGTCGGGTCACGGGTACGCCGAGGTGAGAAAAGGTAGCCGCCAGGCGCGTCCGGGTAGCGGTATCGGCGACGCCGATCAGTACGCGCTGGTAGCGGGCGATGGCCACCACCAGACGCTCAAGCGTGGCTTCGATGCGCGAAAGCATCGGCGCCCAGTCGCTGTCGGCGGAGGGCCAGGTCAGTTGCACGGCATCCTGGGGATGCCACTCGGGGAACAAGCGGTTAGCCATCGCAGTCTTCTCACGGGTATGCTCGTCGGGGCCGGGCAGGTGCCTGCCCCGGGGGACGGCGCAATGTAGGGTGAGCGCTGCCGGGATGCAAGGGGACCGGCGACGGATAACCGCCTTGCCCGGGGCGCACATGCGCCGCCAGGCAAAAAACCGTACCATGAGCGCCCGCTGACAAGGAACCGATCGCGATGCTCGACCGTCTGCCATTTATGCTGGGACTGCGCTACGTGCGCGCCAAGCGACGCAATCACTTTATTTCCTTCATCTCGTTGACCTCGATGCTGGGGCTGATGCTCGGTGTGGCCGTGCTGATCCTGGTGCTGTCGGTGATGAACGGCTTTGACCACGAGCTGCGCTCCCGAGTGCTGGGCATGGTGCCCCACACCCGCATCGAGGCGCCGTCGGGGATGACGGACTGGCAGCCGCTGGCCGAGCGGCTGACGCAGCGCGAGCGGGTGATCGGGGCCGCCCCCTATGTGCAGCAGCAGGGCATGTTCTCGATCGGCGGGCGCAATGAGGGCGCCATGGTCAACGGCATCGCCCCGGATGCCGAGGCCAAGGTGTCGATCATCGATGATCATATGGTGCAGGGCAGCCTCGATGACCTGAAGGCCGGGGAATGGAAGATGGTGCTCGGCGAGCTGCTGGCCAGGCGCCTGGGCGTCGGGGTGGGGGATCGCGTCACCCTGCTGGTGCCCGAGGCCTCGATCACCCCGGGAGGCGTCTTCCCGCGCCTGAAGCGCTTCACCGTGAGCGGCATCTTCAGCGTCGGCGCCGATCTCGACGCCAGCCTCGCCTATGCCCATATCGCCGACATGCAGACCCTGGCACGCATGGGAGATGCCGTTGGGGGACTTAGGCTGGAATTCGATGATCTGTTCGCCGCCCACGGCGAGACCCGGGCGATCATCGACGACCTGGGGCCGGGCTATCGGGGCATCGACTGGACCCTGACCCACGGCAATCTCTTCCAGGCGATCCAGATGGAGAAGCGCATGATCGGTCTGCTGCTGACCGTGATCATCGCCGTGGCGGCCTTCAACATCGTCTCGACCCTGGTCATGGTGGTCACCGACAAGAAGGCGGATATCGCCATCCTGCGTACCATCGGGGCGACGCCGGGCTCGATCATGGGGATTTTCATCGTTCAGGGGCTGGCGATCGGCATCATCGGCATCCTGATCGGCGTCGGCGTCGGGGTGACCCTGGCGCTGACGATTGCCGACCTGATCGCCTGGTTCGAGGCGGCCACCGGTATCCAGTTCCTGGATGCCAACGTCTACTTCATCAGCTATCTGCCGTCTCGCCTGCAGTGGTCCGATGTGGGCGTGATCACCCTGGCGGCCTTCGTGCTGACCTTCCTGTCCACCCTGTATCCGGCCTGGCGTGCCTCGCGCATCCAGCCGGCCGATGTGCTGCGTTACGAGTGAGGCCCTCGATGAGCAAGGAGACATCCATGACCGCGGAGCAAGCCTCCCCCCAGGCCGGCCAGGTGCTGCTGGAGTGCCGGGGCCTGACGCGCATCTATCATGAAGGGCCCCAGGACGTGACGGTGCTCGAGAATCTCGATCTCGAGGTGCGCGCCGGCGAACGGGTCGCGGTGGTCGGCAGTTCCGGCTCGGGCAAGACGACGCTGCTCAACCTGCTGGGCGGGTTGGATCGGCCCAGCGCCGGCAGCGTCAAGGTGGCCGGTCAGTCACTGGCCGAGCTGGGCGAGAGCCAACTGGGGCGTTTTCGCAACCGCCATATCGGCTTCGTCTACCAGTTCCACCATCTGCTGGCCGAACTGACTGCCCTGGAGAACGCCGCCCTGCCGTTGATCGTGCGCGGCCAGTCGCGCAAGGAGGCCTGTCAGCGTGCCGCACAGATCCTCGAGCGCGTCGGCATGGCCGGGCGCCGCGATCACAAGCCCGGCGAGCTGTCAGGCGGCGAGCGTCAGCGGGTGGCGATCGCCCGGGCGCTGATCACCGACCCGAGCCTGGTGCTGATGGACGAGCCCACCGGTAATCTCGATCAGACCACCGCGGCCAGCATCCTGTCGATGATGGACGAGCTCGCCAGGACGACGGCCTGCGCCTTCGTGATAGTGACCCACGACACCGGTCTCGCCGCCCATCAGGATCGGGTGATGAAGCTGGATCGGGGCCAGCTGACGGCCGCCTGACGTTTGCGTCGGGTGGGTCCGCGCCGGTCGGGACGATCAGTGCGGGCAGCCGTTGTCGCGTCCGTTGCCGAGTTCGGTGGCCCGCAGGCGACGCTCCCGGCGGCGTTTATGCCAGCTGCGCGAGACCTGCCAGCGCCAGATCAGGCGAATGCCCACGTTGGCCGCCAGTCCAGTGATCACCGCCGCGACCAGCGAGCCCAGCGCGAGGGACGGCAGGATATCAAGCAGCTGGTCGGCCACCCATTGGGTCGAGAGGGCATCCGGCGCCGCTCGGGGCGGGGTGGCCAGCAGCCAGGCGCCCAGCCGGTAGTTGCCATAGAAGATGATCGGCATGGTCAGGGGGTTGGTGATCCAGACCAGGCCCACCGAGAGGGGCAGGTTGCAGCGCAGCAGGCAGGCGCCGGCGGCGGCCAGCGCCATCTGGAAGGGAATCGGCAACAGGGCGCAGAACACGCCTACCATGAAGGCGTTGGCCACCGCGCGACGCGACAGCATCCACAGCGACGCATCGCCGATCAGGTGGTGCATGAAGCGCAGCGAGCGACTACCCGTCAGGGCATCGGGGTGAGGCATGTAGCGCTGTAGGAAGCGGCGCGGCATGGCAGGCTCGCAGGCGATGAATGGCACGGGTGGCATGATCCGCAGCCATTATCCATACAAGCCATGCTCCTCGCCACGGCTGTGGTCGATGCGAGGGCGCGACAGGGCCAGGGAGGGCCTCGAGCGGCCATGCGTACCCTCATGCGCAGCGGACTAGGCATGCCGGCGGTGATCGCCGCCCTGGCGGGGGCTGCTATCGCCATGCGGCTCCCCGCCGGGAGCTTCGGGATCTGGGCGCTGGCGGGGCTTTGCTTGCTCGCGGACCTGCCTCGTCAACGCCTGATGCTGGGACTGTTTCTCGTCGCCACGCTGGTCGCTGTCTCGCTGCTGCTGGCCCGGGGCGCCGAGCTGCCCCGAGGTCTGGTGGGTCAGGACCTCCGGCTCGAGGGACGCGTTCTCGCGTCCCGGATCGGCCAGCCGGCGAC
The DNA here is from genome assembly GCF_014840935.1 of Halomonas sp. YLGW01. NCBI lineage: Bacteria > Pseudomonadati > Pseudomonadota > Gammaproteobacteria > Oceanospirillales > Halomonadaceae > Halomonas > Halomonas sp. YLGW01. The sequence continues at coordinate 1,117,837 of NZ_CP062005.1, forward strand.
TCGACTGCGCGTCGCCGTCGACGACTGCCAGCCGGCCGGTCCGGGACTGCCGGCCTGTGATGGCCTCGATCGGGTGCGGCTGTCGGTCTATGACGGCCCGCCGATGATGGTAGGCGAGCGCTGGCGCCTGACGGTGCGGTTGCGCCCGCCGTCGGGCTTCGCCAATCCCGGCACCTTCGACTTTGGCGCCTGGCTGTGGCGGGAGGGGGTGGACGCGACCGGCTATGTGAGAGCGGCGCCGCCCCCGGAACGCCTCGCTCCTGCTCAGACGACACCTCGGCGGGCGGCCCTGGCCTTCCTCGACGCCCATCAGCCCGATGGCCTCGGTCGGCGCTGGCTGGCGGCCCTGACTCTGGGCGCCGACGAACGCCTCGACGAGGACGACTGGGCGCTCTTGAATGCCAGCGGTACCACTCACCTGGTGGTGGTGTCGGGGCTGCATGTGGGACTGGTCGCGACCGGCATGCTGTGGCTGATGCGCGGCCTGGCCCGGTTGGTGAGCCCGGGGCGCTGGCGCATGGCGGTCTGGCCCTGGCTCCTGGCCGGGGCGGCGGCCGGCGGTTATGCCTGGCTGGCGGGGCTCGAGCCCCCTGCGCTGCGGGCCCTGATCATGACCTGGGTCGGCCTATGGGTCGCCAGCGGCCGCCATGCGCCCGGCCCCTGGCAGGCCTGGTGGCTGGCGCTCTCGCTGGTGGTGCTGGTCGATCCGCTATCCCTGTGGCGACCGGGGCTGTGGCTGTCTTTTGCGGCAGTCGCCTGGCTGATCCTGATCTGGCAGGGGCGCTCCCGGCCCCGTGGCATCGGAGGCTGGGCCTGGGCCCTGATACGCACTCAGCTATTGCTGGGGCCGCTGATGGCGGCGGCCGTGGTGCTGGCCTTCGGGCGGCTGGCGCCGGGTGCCGCCCTGATCAACCTGGTCGCCGTGCCGCTGGTCAGTATGCTGATGGTGCCACTGGGGCTGCTGGGTTGGGCGCTGAGCTGGGCACAACCTCTGGCCCAGGTCTGCTGGGGGCTTTTCGAGGGGCTGGCGACGCTGCTGCAGGCGGGGCTGACCAAGGCCGTGGCGGTATCTCCCCTGCAGGTGCTGCCGGCCTGGCAACGCCTGCCGGTGGCGCTGTGTCTGGCCGGTCTCGCCCTTTGCTGGGGGCTGCCGGGTGTGACGAGAGCGCTGAGGGTGGTGCTTTCCCTGGTGCTGGCTGGTGTCCTCCTCGACCTGGAGCCGCCGACGCCGCCAGAGGGCAGCCTGCGAGTGCGAGTCCATGACGTGGGCCAGGGTCAGGCGATCGAGTTGAGTGCTTACGATAGTCCCGATGCAGGCGCTCAGGTGGCGCGCGTCCTTTACGATACCGGGCCGCGCTTCGCCTCCGGCTTCATGCCGCTGGCCGGGCTCTGGCCCGCAGGGCAGGCGTTCTCACGGGTCATCGTCAGCCATGGCGACCGGGACCATGCCGGTGGCGTGCCGGCGCTTGGCGATCACCGGGTGGGCGAGCTGCTGGCACCTCGCGGCGAGGCGATCGGTCATGCAGCCACGCCCTGCGTCGCCGGTCAGCGCTGGCGCCATGGCGGCGCCGTCTTCCGGGTGCTGTGGCCACCGGCCGGGCCGCTCGAAGCACTGTCCGCGAACGATCGCTCCTGCGTGCTGCTGGTGCGCCTCGGTGAGCGGACGGTGCTGATCACCGGTGATGCGGGCCGGGCGGTCGAGCGACGCCTGCTGCCGCTCCTGCCCGACCGTATCGATGTGTTGGTCGCGGGACATCACGGCAGCCGCACCAGTTCCGCCGCGGATTTCGTCACGTCGACCAATCCCCGTCAGGTGATCTTCAGCGCGGGACGCGACAATCGCTTCGGGCATCCCGCCGCCGAGGTGGTGCACCGCTTTCGTCGCCAGGGCAGCTGTCTGTGGAGCACCGCGCTGGATGGGGCCGTGACGGCGACTCTGACCCCGAGCGGGGCACTCGTCGTGACGGCCGAGCGTCATCCGGTCTGGCGTCACGGTGTCGATGGCGACTGCCATGGGGTAGAATCGCGGCCCTAGATGACTGCCGACGGCGTCCGCGGCGGTCACGGCATTCGGGAGACTTTGATATGGATATGACCGGCGCCCTGACCGTTGGCGGTTGGCTGATGCTGCCCTTGGTGGGCTGTTCCCTGGTGGCGAGCGTGATCATCATCGAGCGGCTGTGGACACTCCGCGCCGCCCGCATTGCCCCGCAGGGGCTCAGCGGCGAGATCTGCGCCCTGGTCGCTCAGGGGCAGGTCAACCTCTACTGGCTGGAGAGCCACTCGCCGCTCGGCGGCGTGTTGGCCGCGGGCCTACGCAATGCCCGCTTCGGTCAGGATCAGGTGCGGGCCCGGCTGCAGGAATCGGCCGTGGCGGTGATCCACGACATGGAACGCTTCCTGAGCCCGCTCGGCACCATCGCCGCGATCACGCCCTTGATCGGCCTGCTGGGCACCGTGGTCGGGATGATCGAGGTCTTCTCGGTGCTGGTCAGTGCCGAGGGAGCAGGGCGCACCGCCGAGCTGGCCGGCGGCATCTCCCAGGCCCTGGTGACCACCGCCGCGGGCCTGACGGTGGCGATCCCGGCGCTGATGTTTCACCGCTTCTTCCAGCGCCGGGTCGAGGACATCACCGTGCGCATGGAAGAGCAGGCCAGCCAGCTGGTGGAGTGCCTGGCGCACTACCCGGGCGAGCTGACGCTGGACGAGCGGTATGAGCAGACGGGGCAGGGAGTACGGGACGCATGAAGTTTCCGCGGCGTCGCCGGGAGCCGGTGGAGGTCAATCTGACGCCCCTGATCGATGTGGTGTTCCTGCTGTTGATCTTCTTCATGGTCTCGACCACCTTCGAGACCCGCCAGGCCCTGGAGCTCGAGCTACCCGAGAGTGCCAGCGCGGCGGCGGCCGAGCCCGCTCCGGTGGTGCTGGTGATCACCGCCTCGGGCGATTACCGGCTCGGCGATGTCGCCGTGCCCCGGGAGACGCTGGGTGCGGCCCTCGAGTCGCGAGGCGAGGCCGCCCGGGAGCACGGGTTGATCATCGAGGCCGACGGCCGGGTCGCCCATCGCCACGTGGTGGCCGCTCTGGACGAGGCGGCCGCCCAGGGAATCACCCGCGTGCGCATCGCCACCCGCGAGGCAACCGACAGTATCAATCAAGCGGAGACACCGTGAGCTACGATTCAGGATGGGCCCTCTACAAGCGGCTGCTCGACTATGTCAGGCCCTATTGGCGTTCCTTCATGCTGGCCGTGCTCGGCTACGCCATCTATGCCGCCTCCAGCACGGCCCTGGCCGAGATGATGAAACGCCTGATCGACGGCATTCAGAACCCGGATGCCGCCTTCCGGCTTTTTCTGCCGCTGTTCGTGGTGGGCATGTTCGCCGCCCGGGGGCTGGGGACCTTTCTCGGCACCTATTTCATGAGCCAGGTAGCGCGCAACGTGGTACACGCCCTGCGCTGCGATGTCTTCAACCACATGTTGCACCTGCCGGGGCGCTTCTTCGACGAGCACTCCAGCGGTCAGCTGGTCTCCCGGGTGACCTATCACGTCGAGCAGGTCACCGGAGCGGCCAGCAACGCCATCACCGTGATCCTGCGCGAGGGACTCTTCGTGATTGGCCTGCTGAGCTATCTGCTATGGACCAACGCGATGCTGACCCTGGTGTTCCTGACGGTCACGCCGGTGATCGGCGTCGTGGTCAGCTATGCCAGCAAGCGCTTCCGGCGCCTGTCCCAGCGCATCCAGCGCTCCATGGGCGATGTCACTCACGTGGCCTCCGAGGCGCTTTCGGGGTATCGGGTGGTGCGCACCCACGGCGCCGAGGCCTATGAGAAGCGTCGTTTCGCGAAGGCCAGCGACGACAACCGCCGCCAGAGCATGAAGGAGGCGCTGACCAAGGGCATCAGCACGCCGGTGATCCAGCTGCTGGTGGCGCTGGCGCTGGCGGGGCTTGTTTGGCTGGCCATGTCGCCGGCGTTGCTCGATGACATGACCCCGGGCGAGTTCGTGGCCTTCATCACCGCCGCCTCGCTGATGGCCAAGCCGGTGCGTCAGCTCACCGACGTCAACAGCGCCATCCAGAAGGGCATCGCCGCGTCCGGCGAGCTGTTTGGCCTGATCGAGGAACCCGCCGAGCCCGACCAGGGCACCACCGAACCTCACCGCCTGGCAGGGCGGGTCCACTTCGACGGCGTGCGCTTCGCCTATGCCGAAGGCCAGAACGAGGTGCTCAAGGGCATCGACCTGGAGGTGTCGCCGGGGGAGATGATCGCCATCGTCGGGCGCTCTGGCAGCGGCAAGTCGACCCTGATCAGCCTGCTGCCTCGCTTCTACCGGCCCACGGCGGGCGCGATCACCCTCGATGGGGTGGCGCTGGATGACTTCAAGCTGTCGCCGCTGCGCCGCCAGATCGCCCTGGTGTCTCAGCAGGTCACCCTGTTCAACACCACCATCGGCCAGAACATCGCCTACGGGGTCGACAATCCTGATCAGGACGCCATCGAAGCCGCGGCCCGCGCCGCCTTCGCCCATGATTTCATCATTGAATTGCCTGAGGGGTACGACACCCCGGTGGGCGACAACGGCGTGATGCTCTCCGGCGGTCAGCGCCAGCGACTGGCGATCGCCCGGGCGATCTTCAAGGATGCGCCGCTGCTGATTCTCGATGAGGCCACCTCGGCGCTGGACAGCGAATCCGAACGCTACATCCAGAAGGCCCTGGAAGAAGTCTGCCGCGGACGCACTACCTTCGTCATCGCCCACCGCCTCTCCACCATCGAACGGGCCGACCGCATCCTGGTGATGGAGCAGGGCGAGATCATCGAGCAGGGCAGCCATGCCGAGCTGATCGCCCGTGAGGGCGCCTATGCGGCGCTGCACCAGCTGCAATTCCAGGAGAGCCCGTGAGCCGCTTCGGCAGGCTTACCGAGCGCCTCGGTGAGGGGCTGATGGCGGCCTGGTACGGCGATGCCGCCTGGCTTGGTCTGCTGCGGCCACTGGAGGCGCTCTATCGCAGGCAAGTGACCCGTCGCCTGGTCGATTTCCAGTCAGGCAAGGGGTCGGTCCATCATCCCGGCGTGCCGGTGATCGTGGTCGGCAACCTGACCCTCGGTGGTACCGGCAAGTCACCGCTGGTGGCCTGGCTGGCGCGACATCTCGCCGAGCAGGGCTATCGCCCGGGCATTCTGTCCCGGGGCTACGGGGGCGAGAGCGAGGAATATCCGCTGCGGGTCAGCGAGGCCACGCCTGTCGAGGCCTGCGGGGACGAGCCCTTGATGCTGGCGGCCCAGACCGGGGTGCCGGTGGTGGTCGACCCCAGGCGCGCCCGCGGTGCCGAGCGCCTGCTCGATGAAGGGTGCGATATCCTGATCAGCGATGACGGCCTGCAGCATCTGGCCCTGGGCCGTGACCTGGAACTGGTGGTGGTGGACGGGCAGCGGGGCTTCGGCAATGGACGCTGCCTGCCCGCTGGGCCGCTACGCGAGCCGCTCTCGCGGCTTGAAAGCGTCGATGCGCTGGTGGTCAACGGTGCCGAGCCCGACGAGGTGGCCGGTGCCGAGGGCGCCGGGCAGCGCTTCACCATGACTCTTAAGCCGGTGGGCTGGCGCCGGCTCACCGACGATGCGCGCCTGCCGCTGTCGCCCCTGCCCTTCGCACGGGCGGTGCACGGCCTGGCCGGCATCGGCAATCCGCCCCGCTTCTTCGCCACCCTCGAGGGGCTCGGGCTCAGGGTCACGCCACACCCGAAGCCCGATCATCACCGCTTCACGCCCGAGGACCTGCGTTTCGATGACGAGGCTCCGGTGGTGATGACCGCCAAGGATGCCGTCAAGTGCCGTGGCTTTGCCGATGCGCGCTGCTGGGCGCTGGATGTGGAGGCCCATCCGTCGGCAGGCTTCATCGAATGGTTTGCCACGCAACTCGATGCGCTGACGCGCGTCGCGCAAGGGGAAGACAATGATGGATAAGGAATTGCTGGCCATGCTGGTCTGTCCGCAGTGCCAGGGCAAGCTCAAGTACGACCGTGAACATGCGGAGCTCAAGTGCCACTTCGATGGCCTGGCGTTCCCGATCCGTGACGACATCCCGGTCATGCTGGCCGAGGAAGCCCGCGTCATGGACGTCGATGAGAAGCTGGGCAAGGCGAGGGGGCCGAGCCGCGGCGAGGCGGGAGGACAGGCATGAGCGATTTCGTCGCGGTGATCCCGGCGCGCTTCGCGTCCAGTCGCCTGCCCGGCAAGCCGCTGCTCGACATCGCCGGCGAGCCGATGGTGGTGCGGGTCTGGCGCCAGGCCCTCGCCAGCCAGGCCACCCGGGTGGTGGTGGCCACCGATGACGCGCGTATTCGCGATGTGGCCGAGGCCGCCGGCGCCGAGGTGGTGATGACCGCTGCCGACCACCCCTCCGGCACCGACCGGCTCGCCGAGGTGGCCGAGCGCCTGGGGCTCGCCGAGGATGCCATCCTGGTCAACGTTCAGGGCGACGAGCCGCTGCTGCCGCCGACCCTGATCGATCAGGTGGCCGCGCGACTCGAGGAGGACACCGATGCCTCCATCGCGACCCTGGGGGAATCGATCAGCGACGTCGAGATGCTATTCAATCCCAACGTGGTCAAGGTGGTGCGTGATTTCGCCGGTCGCGCGCTATATTTTTCCCGCGCGCCCATCCCCTGGGATCGGGAGGCCTTCGCCCGCCGGCCGGAGCTGCTTGAGCACGATGCCTGGCTGCGCCACATCGGCCTCTATGCCTATCGGGCCAGTTTCCTCGCCGCCTATCGCCACTGGTCACCGGCGCCGCTGGAACAGCTCGAGCAGCTCGAGCAGCTGCGCGCTCTTCAGCATGGGCATCGCATCCAGGTCGCCCTGGCCCGGGAGCCGCATCCTGCCGGCGTCGACACTGAGGCCGATCTCACTCGCGTCCGCGCGCTGTTCGCTGACTCTGTCGATCCTGTAACCGCCGACACTCCACTAGACAACGCTTCACCAGAGAACAGGGAGAGCTGAGATGCGCGTGCTGTTCGTCTGCCTCGGCAACATCTGCCGCTCGCCGACCGCCGAGGGCATGCTGCGCCACAAGCTTGAGGCCGCGGGCCTGGCCGAGCGCGTGACCATCGATTCCTGCGGCACCGGCGACTGGCATGTGGGCAAGGCGCCGGATCGCCGCGCCGCCGCGGCTGCCGCCGAGCGAGGCATCGACCTGAGCGGCCTGCGGGCACGCCAGCTCGATCGGGCCGACTTCGAGCGCTTCGATTATCTGCTGGCCATGGACCACGACAACCTGGATGACCTGTTGGCCATGCGTCCCGGGGATTGCCAGGCCCACGTCGGGCTCTTCCTCGACTTCGCCGGTCGGCGGGAAGCCGCGGTGCCGGACCCCTATTACGGCGGCGAAGCTGGCTTCGATGAGGTGCTGGATCTGGTCGAGAGCGCCGCCGATGGGCTGATCGAGGCCCTGCGCGGGCGCCTGGGCACCTCGCCGTGAGTCTCGCCTGGCACACACATCACGACCTCAGCGGCGCCAATACCCTCGGTCTGCCCTGCGTGGCCGAGCGTTTCGTGGCGCCCGCGACCCCGGCCGAGCTCGCCGAAGTGCTGGTTGATGCGCGCGAGGCGGGCTGGCCGGTCACCGTGCTCGGGGGGGGGAGCAACCTGATTCTCGGCGACTGGCTGCCGGGCCTGGTGGTGCGTCCGGCCCTCGGCGATTATCGCTGCGAGGCCCTCGATGATCAGCGGGTGAGGGTGCACGTGGAGGCCGGCATGAACTGGCATGAGCTGGTCATGAGCCTGGCTAGGCGGGGCCTGTGGGGCATCGAGAACCTGGCGCTGATTCCCGGCCAGTGCGGTGCCGCCCCGATCCAGAACATCGGCGCCTATGGTGTCGAGCTCGCGGATGTGCTGGAGCGGGTGCACCTGATGCATCTGGCCGATGGCCGTGAGCAGGTGCTCGAGGCCGCCGACTGTGGCTTCGGTTATCGGGATAGTATCTTCAAGCGTGCCCTCGACGGCCGGGTGGTGATCACTCGTCTGGAGCTTGACCTCTCGACTCGGGCCCAGCCGCGCCTGGGGTATGGGGACCTGGCGAACCGCGTCGGGCCGGCACCCACCGCCCTCGAGGTCGCCGAAGCCGTCTGTGCCCTGCGCCAGGAGAAGTTGCCTGACCCGGCGGTGCTCGCCAACGCCGGCAGCTTCTTCAAGAACCCGCTGGTCGAGGCCGATGTGGCTCGGGTGCTGCTGGAGCGTCATCCCGACATGCCGCACTTTTCCCAACCTGATGGCCGAGTCAAGCTGGCGGCCGGCTGGTTGATCGATCAGTGCGGGCTCAAGGGGTCTCGCGAGGGTGCCTTCGGCGTGCATGATCGTCAGGCCCTGGTGCTGGTCCATCATGGCGGCGGTGATGCCGAGGGGCTGCTTGGCTTCGCCGGCAGCATTGCCATGCGGGTGGCGGAACGCTTCGGCGTCACCCTGGAGCGTGAACCCAGGCTTGTCGGTATCACGGAGTAGATGGTCCAGTAGGCTCTCATGCCGTAGATCAGGCAAGCGACTGACCATGAAAAACGCCCGCAGGCTTGGCCTGCGGGCGTTTTTCGTTGATGCCGGTCAGTGATGGCCCGGGGTGCCCCGGGCCATCCGATCACGACTGGCCGTCGTCGGCCTTGGCTTGCTGCTGCTCACGCCGACGGATCTCACGCGGATCGTTATGCGCGCGGCGACGGCGACGGGCCTTGGGCTTGGGCGTATCAGCCTTCGGCGCCTCTTGCTTCGGAGCTTCCGCCTTCGGGGCCTCCTGCTTCGGGGCTTCCGCCTTCGGCGTCTCCTGCTTCGGAGCTTCAGCCTTCGGCGTCTCCTGCTTCGGAGCTTCAGCCTTCGGTTGCTCGGCCTTCGGCGCCTCCTGCTTCGGAGCTTCCGCCTTCGGGGCCTCCTGCTTCGGGGCTTCCGCTTTTGGCGTCTCCTGCTTCGGAGCTTCCGCCTTCGGTTGCTCGGCCTTCGGCGCCTCCTGCTTCGGAGCTTCCGCCTTCGGGGCCTCCTGCTTCGGGGCTTCCGCCTTCGGCGTCTCCTGCTTCGGAGCTTCAGCCTTCGGCGTCTCCTGCTTCGGAGCTTCAGCCTTCGGTTGCTCGGCCTTCGGCGCCTCCTGCTTCGGAGCTTCCGCCTTCGGGGCCTCCTGCTTCGGGGCTTCCGCTTTTGGCGTCTCCTGCTTCGGAGCTTCCGCCTTCGGTTGCTCGGCCTTCGGCGCCTCCTGCTTCGGAGCTTCCGCCTTCGGCTGTTCGGCCTTCGGGGCTTCCGCCTGCGGGGCCGCCTGCTTCGGAGCCTCCGCCTTCGGCTGCTCGGCCTTCGGGGCCTCCTGCTTCGGAGCTTCCGCCTTCGGCTGATCGGCCTTCGGGGCTTCCTGCTTCGGGGCTTCTGCCTTCGGCTGCTCGGCCTTCGGGGCTTCCTGCTTCGGAGCTTCCGCCTTCGGCGCTTCCTGCTTCAGGGCTTCTGCCTTCGGGGCCTCCTGCTTCGGGGCTTCCGCCTTCGGGGCTTCCGCCTTCGGGGCCTCCTGCTTCGGGGCTTCCGCCTTCGGCTGCTCGGCCTTCGGGGCCTCCTGCTTCGGCGCCTCTTGCTTAGGGGCTTCCGCCTTCGGCTGCTCGGCCTTGGCGTCAGACTGCTGGGCTTCGGCCTGCAGACGTTGCTGCTCGGCCTCGGCCTGCGGGTTCACCGCGTGCTTGCGGGTCCGGTTGCGCGGGTTGTTGCGGGTGCGCTTGGGCTTGCCGTCGGTCTTGGCAGTTTCCTTGGCCGGCTGCTCCGCTGAGCTTGCCTTGTCGGCGGCCTGCTGGGGCTTCTTGTCGCCCTGGGGCTTATCGCTTTGCGGCTTGTCACCCTGGGCCTTGTCACCTTGCTGCTTGGCCGACGACGGCTTCTGCTGGCGACGTTCATCGTCCTGGCGCCCGCGTCCGCGACCGCCACCCTGGCGGCGTTCGTCGCCACGCCCCTCCGGCTTGGCGTCGCGCTGGTCGCCGCGGGTCTCGCCACGGTTGTCCTGGCGCTTGGCGCCCTGGCCGCGGTTGTCGTCACGGCCACGGCGGTTGCCACCGCGGCCGCCCCGTCCACCACGGCCGCCGCGGTCCTGGCGAGACTCGCCGTCGGCTTGCGCGTTGCGCTCGTCGTCCTGGCGCTTCGGGGTCGAGCGCTGGGAGCCACCTGCTTTCTCGCTCGCCGGGGCGGCGGGAGTCTCACCGCTACCGAGCAGCTTGCCGAGCCCCTTGAACAGACGGGTGATCACGCCGCTCTCGTCGGCGGCCGGCGCCTGGGGGGCGACGGGTGCTGCCTGAGGCTTGGACGTTTCTGGCTCTGCCTTCAGCGAGGCAGGGGCAGGTGCAGTATGGATCACGCTCTTCACCGCGGCCTCGGCGCGCTGCACGGGCTTGGCGATGCTTTCGTCCGGTTCCTTGCCGACGTCGGTGTCGGTGGGCAGCTCGTAGCTGGACTTGACCGACTCGTCCTCATCGACATGGTCGTCGCGCAGGCGCTGGACATCGTAGTGCGGGGTGTCCATCTCCGGGTTCGGCAGCACCAGCAGGCGCACGCCTTGGCGACGCTCGATCTCGGCCAGCACCGCGCGCTTCTCGTTGAGCAGGTAAGTCGCCACCGGCACCGGCAGGATGGCGCGGATCTGGGCGCTGCGCTCCTTCATGGCCTCTTCCTCGAGCAGGCGCATGACGGAAAGCGACAGCGAGCGCACGTCGCGGATGGTGCCCTGGCCGTCACAGCGCGGGCAGACCACGCCGCTGGTCTCGCCGAGCGAGGGGCGCAGGCGCTGGCGGGACATCTCCATCAGGCCGAAGCGCGAGATGCGACCGATCTGCACCCGAGCGCGGTCGAGCTTCAGGGCATCGCGCATGCGATTCTCGACCTCACGCTGATTGCGCGCCGGGCTCATGTCGATGAAGTCGATGACCACCAGGCCGCCGATGTCGCGCAGGCGCAGCTGGCGGGCGATCTCGTCGGCGGCCTCGCTGTTGGTCTGCAGCGCGGTCTCCTCGATGTCGCTGCCGCGGGTGGCACGAGCCGAGTTGATGTCGATGGACACCAGGGCCTCGGTGTGATCGATGACGATCGAGCCACCTGACGGTAGCTTCACTTCCCGCTGGTAGGCGGTCTCGATCTGCGACTCGATCTGGAAGCGCGAGAACAGCGGCACCTCATCGGCGTACAGCTTGATCTTCTGCTGGTAGGAGGGCATCACCTGGCGGATGAAGGCCAGGGCTTCCTCGTGCACCTCGGGGCTGTCGATCAGCACCTCGCCGATGTCGTTGCGCAGGTAGTCGCGCATGGCGCGGATGATGACGTTGGATTCCCGGTAGATCAGGAAGGGCGCGGGGCGCTTGCCGGCTTCCTCGGTGATCGATTCCCACACCTGGGCCAGGTAGTCCAGGTCCCACTGCAGCTCTTCGGAGGAACGGCCGATGCCGGCGGTGCGCACGATCACGCCCATCTTGTCGGGCAGCGTGAGCTGACCCATCGCGTCCTTGAGCTGCGCCCGCTCCTCGCCCTCGATGCGCCGGGAGATGCCGCCGGCGCGCGGGTTGTTGGGCATCAGGACCAAGAAGCGACCAGCCAGGCTGATGAAGGTGGTCAGGGCCGCGCCCTTGTTGCCGCGCTCTTCCTTGTCGACCTGGACGATGACTTCCTGGCCTTCCTTGAGCACTTCCTTGATGTTGGGGCGCCCGCTGGGCTCCTTGATGAAGTACTCGCGGGAGATTTCCTTGAGTGGCAGGAAACCGTGGCGGTCGGCACCGAAGTCGACGAAGGCGGCTTCGAGGGAGGGTTCCACGCGGGTGATCTTGCCGCGATAGATATTAGCTTTCTTCTGTTCCCTGGCACCGGATTCGATGTCCAGGTCGTACAGGCGTTGTCCATCGACCAGGGCGACTCGCAGCTCTTCCGGCTGGGTCGCATTGATGAGCATCCGTTTCATGTTGTCTCGCTTGCAGTCGCGCACCGGATGGCGCCCGTAAGCGGTCGACGAAGGCGAACCTCTGGGTGCTGCGTGCTTGTGCTCAGCGCATGTCGCGGATGCTTGTGCGCCCGGCTCGGGCCGCGGGGAGGTCCCGTGGCTATACGAGCGTGATCATGTTGAGTACGCGGCGGTGGCGGGACATGTTTCGGCGGGCATTACGCCCTGCCGGCCCCGCGGTCAACCGCCAGACACCTGGCATACATCGATTCGCCAACGCCGGCCTCCGGCTCGCTGTTGAGTATTCCCGTGGCCTGCGGGTCGTCCCGTCTCTGGGAACGGCCCGGGGTCCGGGCGTGGCGTTCAAGTTTCGCTTTCTTCTTACAGTGGCTCCGCAACGCTGCAAGGGCAGGCGTCATGGAGGCCAGATTCGGTTCGCTCTGGCCTGCGTGTCTGTCGGGCAGGCGCGGCTGTCGGGCAGTGAAAGGCCCATTTGAGCGAGCTGGAAATATAACAGCAATGCCCGATAGCAGCAATTGGCGCAGGGGCGGCGCGGGTGCGGTAGAATGCGCCCATCAATCGAGCGCAAGACATGACCAGGCGAGACGGAGTAACGAATGGCCGAGGGGCGAGAAGTACAGTGGATCGAGGTCACCGAGGGCCAGGTAGGGCAGCGCATTGACAACTTCCTGCGCACCCGACTGAAGGGAGCGCCCAAGGCACTGATCTACCGGATCGTGCGCAAGGGGGAGGTGCGGGTCAACAAGAAGCGGGTCAAGGTCGACTACCGCCTCCAACTCAACGACCTGGTGCGGGTGCCGCCGCTGCGGCTGGCCCCGGAGGAAGCGGTGCGCGAGGTCAGCGACAACCTGCGCAACCTGCTGGCCGGCAGCGTGCTGGTCGAGGGGCCGGGCTGGCTGGTGATCAACAAGCCGTCGGGCCTCGCCGTTCACGGTGGCAGTGGCGTCAAGATCGGGCTGATCGAGGCCCTGCGCCAGGTGCGTGAGGATCTGGACTTCCTCGAGCTGGTGCATCGGCTGGACCGGGATACCTCGGGCTGCCTGCTGCTGGCCAAGTCGCGCCCCGCGCTGCTGACCCTCAACGAGGCCCTCAAGGGGCGCAAGATGGACAAGCAGTACCTGGCGCTGGTGGCCGGGCGCTGGCCGGCACGGCGTGACTACGTCAGCGCGCGGCTGGATCGCTTCGAGGCCGGCAACGGCGAGCGTCGGGTGCGAGTCGACCCGGCGGGCAAGGTGTCACGGACCCGCTTTGGAGTGCGCGAGACCTTTGCCAACGCCACCCTGATCGAGGCCGAGCCGGTCACCGGGCGCACCCATCAGATCCGCGTCCATGCCGCCCATGCCGGTCATCCCCTGCTCGGGGATGACAAGTACGGCACCCGTCAGGGCGAGTCACTGGCGGGGCGGCTGGGGCTCAATCGTCTCTTCCTGCATGCCGCGGCCTTGACCTTCCCCGAGCCCGACAGCGGGCGTCCGGTGCACGTCAAGGCGCCGCTGGGCGAGGAGCTCGGTGCGGTGCTCGAACGCGCGCGTCGTCAGTCCTGATGCGCTGACGGGCCGCGTTCACTTATCTTTTAGCGGCAATTTCTTAGCGGGAGAGTTATGCGTTACCGACTGGTGATCTTCGATTGGGACGGCACCCTGATGGACTCCGAGGCGCGCATCGTCGCCTGCATGCAGGCGGCCGCCCGGGATGCGGAATGGGGCGAGCTGCGTGCCGAGGCGGTGAGTGACATCATCGGTCTGGGGCTGCCGGAGGCCATTGCGCGGATGTGTCCGGGGATCGGCGCCGACCAGGCCGAGCGGCTGCGCCAGCACTATGCCCGTCACTTCGTGGCCGCCGAGGCCGAGCCGCTATCCTTCTTCCCGGGCGTTGAGGCCGGGGTGGCGACGCTGCGGGAGCGCCCCGGGACACGGCTGGCGGTGGCCACCGGCAAGAGTCGTCGCGGTCTCGATCGGGTATTCGCCGAAAGCGGCAGCGGGGCCTGGTTCGATGCCAGTCGTACCGCCGATGAGACCCGCTCCAAGCCGCACCCCCTGATGCTCGAGGAGCTCCTCGATGAGCTCGAGGTGTCGGCGGATGAGGCCGTGATGGTGGGGGACACCGAGTATGATCTGGAGATGGCGCGGGCGCTGTCGATGGATCGAGTGGCCATGACCTATGGCGTGCATGCGCCCGAGCGGCTGGCCGCCAGTCGACCGACCTTTACCACCGACAGGTTTCCTGAGCTGGTCGAGTGGCTGATCGGGCGGTAACGGCCATGCCCGTCCCCAGTGACACGATGGCTTTGGACACGATGGCTTTGTAAGGAACAGGATGCCCATGAGTGATGATACCCCGAAGGATCGCTGGACCCAGGGCCCGGAGCTGAGCCCTGACGATCTGCGGCGTGCCACCCGGGAGGGAGATAAGGGCGCGGCCGTGCCGCCCGGCGACGATGCCGAGACCCTGCGCGAGCGTCAGCGCCTGGCCCAGCTCGAGATGATGGATCATTGGATCGGCGGGGTGCTCGCCGAGCAGCGTCGGTCGCGACGCTGGAAGCTGTTCTTTCGTTTTCTCTTCGCTGCGCTGATCCTGACCTCGCTGGCGACCACTTTCTATGGCGTCTACCAGGCGGGGCAGCCGGCGGTGACGGGCGAGCGGCACCTGGGCGTGGTCGAGGTGGAAGGGGTGATCGATAGTAAGTCGCCGGCCAGCGCCGAGCGCATCATCGAAGGCCTCAGGCGGGCCTGGAAGGCGCCGAGCGCCGAGGCGGTGGTGCTGCATATCAACAGCCCCGGCGGCAGCCCCGTGCAGTCCCAGCGCATCTATGACGAGATGATGCGACTGCGCCAGCAGGGCGACAAGCCGATCATCGCGGTGATCGAGGACATCGGTGCCAGCGGTTCTTACTACATTGCCGCGGCCGCCGATGAGATCGTCGCCGCGCCGGCGAGCCTGGTGGGGTCGATCGGGGTGATCTTCTCGGGTTTTGGCCTGGAAGAGGTCATCGATCGCCTGGGGGTGGAGCGTCGCGTCTTCACCGCCGGCGACAACAAGGCCTTCCTGGACCCCTTCAAGGATATCTCGCCGCAGCAGCGGGCGTTCTGGCAGCAGGTGCTCGATACCACTCATCGCCAGTTCATCGATGACGTCAAGGCGGGGCGTGGTAAGCGGCTCGGCGACGATCCGGAGCTTTTCACGGGGCTGGTGTGGACCGGCGAGCAGGCCCTGGAGCTTGGGCTGGTGGATCGCCTGGACACCTTGGATGGGGTGGCCCGAGAGCAGCTGGAGACGCCCCGCGTCAAGGACTATACCCCGGGGCTCGATCCCTTCGAGCGCCTGACGCGCCGTTTCGGTCGGGTGGCCGCCGAGTGGATGGGGCTGCCCCAGGCGCAGTCGCCGCTGCGCTATCAGGCCTACTGAGGCAGAGAGTCCGCCGGGCTGGCTGCCTTGAGCGTTTTAGGTCTATCCGGCGCCGGGGTCATCCGCCTCGGCGCCCAGCGGGTCGAGGCCGGCGTCTCTCAGCATGGCGCACAGGCGAATCAGTGGCAGGCCGATCAGGCTGTTGGGGTCGTTGCCCTCGAGGCGCTCGAAGAGGGCGATGCCAAGGCCTTCCATGCGAAAACTGCCGGCGCTGTCCAGCGGCTGTTCGCGGGCCACATAGCGGGCGATCTCGTCTGCCCGCAGGTGGCGAAACACCACATCGAAGGTTTCGTGGGCGAGCCAGTGCCGGCCGCCGGCGGTGTCGAGCAGCGCCAGTCCCGTCATGAAGTGCACGCGCTGGCCCGAGAAGCGTGCCAGGTGGGCGCGGGCGGCGGCGTCGCTGCCGGGCTTGCCGAGTATCTCGCCGTCGAACACGGCGACCTGGTCAGAGCCGATGATCAGGTGGTGCGAGAAGGTCTCGGCCAGGCGGCTGGCCTTGGCGAGCGCCAGGCGGTGCACCAGGGCGTCCGGCGATTCACCGGGACGGGGCGTTTCGTCGATCTCGGGACTCGCCCAAGTGAACGGCAGGCCCAGGCGCTCGAGCAGCTGGCGGCGCCAGGGGGAACTCGAGGCGAGAATCAGGGGTGGCATGTGATCTCCTCAGCGGCAGATGGGGCGTGTCGAGGCGGTCAAGTGTGCCCCGCCGGCCGGGAGGCGTACAGCCGTGTCGGGATGCTTTGACACCCGGCGGGGGAGTGCCTATCATTGCGCGCCTATGTTGACCACACGACTCCCCTTGAAGGTTGAGCCTCATCGGCTCGCCGCCAACGCCGAACATCTCGAAGGCCTCGTGGCCCTCGATCAGTTCGCGCGCCTCGCTGAAGATGCCGGGCCCCAGCAGGGCGATTGCCAAGTCTGGCTGGACTTCGCCATCGACACTCAAGGGCGTCGAGTGATTGAGGGTCGGCTTGCGGCCGATGTGCAGTTGCCGTGCCGGCGCTGCATGGAGCCGATGCCGACCCAGGTCAGTAGCCATTTCCTGTTGGGTGTGGTCAGCAGCGATGCGCTTGCCGCCGATCTGCCGAGCACGCACGAACCGGTGGTGGTGGAAGACGAACAGCTGAATCTCCTGACGGTGATCGAGGATGAACTGATCCTCAGTCTGCCGCAGGTGATTTATCACGACGAGGCGCAGTGTCGTGTCTCGTCAGACCAGCTGAGCAGCGGCGACGCGTCCGAGGCCTCGGCAACGCCTGCTGATAGTCCTTTCGATGTGCTGCGCACCTTGAAAGGCAAATCCTGATAGATCATCGATGCACTCTGGAGTGAATTCCCATGGCAGTTCAAAAGAGCCGTAAGACCCGTTCCAAGCGCGGCATGCGTCGTGCCCACGACTCACTGACCGCACCGACCCTGTCCCAGGACAAGGAAACCGGTACCACTCACCGTCGCCACCACGTGGCCGCCGACGGTTTCTACCGAGGTCGTCAGGTCGTCGAAGCCTGAGTCAGTGCTTCGTCCGGCGACGCTCAGCGCATTGACGTGAGAATCGCCATCGACGCGATGGGCGGGGACTTCGGTCCCCGCGCCACCGTGTCGGCCGCCGTACGGGCCCTGAAGGCCCACCCTAGACTGCAGCTGAGCCTGTTCGGTCAGCAGTCCGCCCTCGATGACGCGCTTTCGCACCTGCCGCGAAGCGACACATCCGTGCTACCCCGCCTGACCCTGTACCATTCTCCTGCTGTTGTCGCCGAAGACGCCAAGCCCTCCAGTGCCCTGCGCGGATCCAAGGATTCGAGCCTGGCGATGGCGCTCGACTGCGTAGCATCCGGACAGGCGCAGGCAGCTGTCTCGGCCGGCAATACCGGTGCCCTGATGGCGCTGGGTCGTCGGGCGTTGGGGACCGTGGCAGGCATTCCGCGCCCGGCCATCAGTACCGCGGTGCCGACGCGGGGCAAGGGGCGCTGTTACCTGCTCGACCTGGGGGCCAACGTCGAAGCCGACGCCGAGCGCCTGGTCGACTTCGCGAGGATGGGCGAGATCATGGCGCGTCGCATCGACGGACTTGCCAAGCCGCGCGTCGCGCTGCTGAACGTGGGCATCGAGGGCACCAAGGGGACGGCCAGCGTGCGGGAGGCTGATGCACATCTGCGTCGGTTCGCTCACCTGGATTATCGTGGGTTTATCGAAGGTGATGGTATCTACTCGGGCCAGGCAGATGTGGTAGTGTGCGACGGTTTCGTTGGCAATGCCGTGCTCAAGGCCAGCGAAGGGTTGGCGAAGATGCTGATCCAGCGTGTTCAGCAGACCTTCGAGGCGCACTGGAGCAGCCGGCTGGTGGGGCTCATGGCGCGGCCAGCCCTGCGTCGCCTGCGCAGCGAGTTGGATCCGGTGCGCTACAATGGGGCCAGCCTGCTAGGGCTCAACGGCATCGTGGTCAAGAGCCATGGTGGTGCCGATGCCGCTGGCTTCGCTCATGCCATCACGCGAGCCATGCGGGAGGTCAGCGAAGACCTGCCGTCGCAGCTGGCGCAAGAGCTCGAGGCAAGGGAGCCTGTTATCGCGTCGGTCGCGTGCGGTCGAGGCGATAGCGGGATGGATGCCCGTTGTCGGACCAACGAATAGAAGATGCAAAGGTGAATGTCATGACGCAATCCCTGGCCCTCGTGTTCCCGGGGCAGGGCTCCCAGCAAGTCGGTATGATGCGGGAGCTGGCCGAACGATACAGCGTGGTGAGAACCACATTCGAAGAGGCCTCTGACGCCCTGGGCTACGATCTTTGGCATGTCGTCCAGGAAGGACCTGCCGAGGCGCTGGATGCCACCGCCTGCACCCAGCCGGCACTGCTGACGGCGAGCGTCGCCATCTGGCGTGTCTGGCAGGAACTGGAAGGCCCGCGGCCCGGCATCATGGCCGGCCACAGCCTTGGCGAATACAGCGCCATGGTCTGCGCGGGCGTGCTGCCCTTTGCCGAAGGCGTGCGCCTGGTGAAGCTGCGGGGTGAGGCCATGCAGAACGCCGTGCCGGCGGGCACCGGTGCCATGGCCGCCATCCTGGGGCTTGCCGACGACGCCGTCGAGCAGGCCTGTCGCGAGGCCGCCCAGGGAGAGGTGGTGGCCGCGGTCAACTACAATGCGCCGGGGCAGGTCGTGATCGCCGGTGGCAAGGCTGCCGTCGAGCGGGCTATCGCGCTATGCCAGCAGGCGGGCGCCAAGCGTGCGCTGCCGCTACCGGTATCGGTGCCTTCGCACTGCGATCTGATGCGCCCGGCCGCCGATCGCCTGGCGAGTGCCATGAGCGCCATCGAGATGCGTCCGCCGCGTTACACCGTGGTACAGAACGTCGATGCCCAGGCACATGCCGATGTCGACACCCTGCGCACCCGGCTGGTCGAACAGCTCTACCAGCCGGTCCGCTGGACGTCCTGTGTCGAGGCCATGACCGATCAGGGCGCCGAAGTGTTCATCGAGTGCGGTCCGGGCAAGGTGCTGACCGGCCTTGGCAAGCGTATCAATCGCTCCATCAAGGGCCTGGCCGTCAATGACCCTGACAGCCTGGAGAGTGCACTCGAACTGGCGCGCGGTGCTGCTACCGAATAAGGTGGGGCCGCGCTGCCAAATGATGACAGCAACAATGCGGAATAGCTTATGAGCGAATCTAGAATTGCCCTGGTGACGGGGGCCAGTCGTGGCATCGGTCGTGCCATCGCCCTCGAGCTCGGCCGTCAGGGCCGGGTCGTCATCGGCACGGCGACCAGCGATCGCGGCGCCGAGGCCATCGATGCCTATCTCAAGGAGCAGGGCATCGCGGGTGCCGGCCGCAAACTCGACGTCACCGATCAGGGCAGCATCGATGCGCTGCTCAAGTCGGTCGGCGAGGAGTTCGGTGCCCCGACCATCCTGGTCAACAATGCCGGGATCACTCGCGACAACCTGCTGATGCGCATGAAGGAAGACGAGTGGGATGATGTCATCGACACCAATCTCAAGTCGCTCTACCGCGTCACCAAGGCCTGTGTCCGCGGCATGACCAAGGCGCGCTTCGGTCGTATTGTCAGCATCAGTTCCGTGGTCGCGACCATGGGCAATATGGGGCAGAGCAACTATGCTGCGGCCAAGGCTGGTATGGAAGGCTTCTCTCGTGCGCTGGCGCGTGAGGTTGCCTCGCGCAATATCACCGTCAATAACGTGGCGCCCGGCTTCATTGCTACCGACATGACGGATTCGTTGCCGCAGGCGCAGAAGGATGCCCTGCTGTCGCAGATTCCGCTGACCCGGCTGGGCCAGCCCGAGGAAATTGCCGCGGCGGTGGGCTTTCTCACCAGCGAGGCAGCCGGCTATATCACCGGCGAGACGCTGCAGGTCAACGGCGGCATGAACATGCGCTGACGGCCTGGCCGACTCTCATGTTGCGAAGGCCCCTGGCGGTCTATAAACTACCCCGCAGCTTTTTTGGGCTTGCGGATTCTATCCGGCTGTAAGTTAACGGCTATCTTGAACGACTGGAGTGAGTAACTAATGAGCACCATCGAAGAGCGCGTGAAGAAGGTTGTGGCCGAGCGCCTGAACGTCAAGGAAGAAGACATCCAGAACACCTCTTCCTTCACCGAAGATCTCGGTGCCGATTCTCTCGATACCGTCGAGCTGGTGATGGCGCTCGAAGAGGAATTCGATACCGAAATTCCCGACGAAGAAGCCGAGAAGATCACCACCGTTCAGGAAGCGATCGACTACGTCAACGCCCACCAGTAAGCGGGTGTTGAGATCGCGACCTTAAGGGTCGCCAGGCTCACGCAAGTGACCTGACACGGGAGCCACCCAGGCAATAGCCGGGTGGCTCCTTTTTTTGTTGGAATGGAAGCTGTGTATACAGAGGCGGGACTCCTGCGGGTGGAGACACACCGGGGGGGACATCAGGTATAATTCCCGCAACGTCGGCATGCTGCGGCATGCCATCTGAATGGTCTGGAGGGAAGCTGATGCCTCGTAGAAGGGTCGTGGTGACCGGGCTTGGTCTGGTAACGCCAGTAGGAAACACCGTCGATGACAGCTGGGCGAACATCGTCGCCGGCAACAGCGGCATCGCCGCCATCGAACACTTCGATACCAGCGGGTTCAACACGCGCTTCGGCGGGTCGGTCAAGGACTTCGATATCAGTCCTTATCTGAACCCCAAGGATGCGCGCAAGATGGATCTGTTCATCCAGTATGGCATCGCCGCCGGGGCGCAGGCCATCGACGATGCCGGCCTGGAGTGTACCGAGAATAATGCGCACCGGATCGGGGTGGCGATCGGCTCCGGCATCGGCGGTCTGCCGATGATCGAGCACAACCACAATGCCCTCAACAAGGGCGGCGCCCGTCGCATCTCGCCATTCTTCGTGCCGGGTTCGATCATCAACATGATCTCCGGCAACCTGGCGATCCAGCACGGCTTTCGTGGCCCCAACATCGCCATCACCACCGCCTGCACCACCGGTACCCACAACATCGGCTACAGTGCCCGGACCATCGCTTACGGCGATGCCGACGTCATGGTCTGTGGCGGGGCGGAGATGGCCACCACGCCACTGGGCCTGGGGGGCTTCTCGGCGGCGCGGGCGCTGTCGACGCGCAACGACGATCCTCAGTCGGCAAGCCGTCCCTGGGATCAGGATCGCGACGGCTTCGTGCTGTCCGATGGTGCCGGGGTGATGGTGCTGGAGGAGTACGAGCATGCCAAGGCCCGGGGGGCGACCATCTACGCCGAGCTCTCGGGCTTTGGCATGAGTGATGATGCCTACCACATGACCGCACCGCCGGAAGACGGTCGGGGCGCGGCCATGTCGATGGAAAACGCCGTCCGCGATGCCGGCATCGATCCCGCCAGCATCGACTACATCAACGCCCACGGCACCTCCACGCCGGCCGGTGACCTGGCCGAGAGCCGTGCCGTCGAGAAGGTGATGGGTGAGGGCGCGAAGTCCGTGGCGGTCAGCTCCACCAAGTCGATGATCGGCCACCTGCTGGGTGCCGCCGGCGCCGTCGAGGCGGTGTTCTGCGTGCTGGCGATTCGCGACCAGGTGGCTCCGCCCACCATCAACCTGGACACCCCCCAGGAAGGCTGCAATCTCGACTACGTGCCTCACAAGGCCCGGGAGATGAAGATCGACACCGCCCTGTCGAACTCCTTCGGGTTCGGCGGCACCAACGGCTCGCTGATCTTCACCAGGGTCTGATATCGCGATGGACGAGGCTGTGCTGCCGTTGGATGATCGCGGCCTGGCCTACGGCGACGGGGTCTTCGAGACCGTGCTGGTGCGTGACGGCACCCCGGTGCTGTGGGAGGCGCACCTGGCACGCCTCACGCGTGGCTGCGAACGGCTGGGCTTCCCTGCACCGCCCCGAGACACCCTCGAGGCATTGCCCGGTCGGGCGCCGGCCGGGCTCAGCGTGCTGAAGCTGATCGTGACTCGCGGCAGCGGGGGGCGAGGCTATCTGGCGCCGGCCGACCCTCAGCCTCGCCTGCGGGTACAGCGCATGCCCTTCGCGCCCGCCGAGGCACGCTGGCACGAGGGTGTGCGGGTGCGTCACTGCGCCCTGCGCCTAGGCATCCAGCCGCGCCTGGCCGGCCTCAAGCACCTCAATCGGCTGGAGAACGTGCTGGCCCGCGGCGAGTGGTCCGATCCCGGCATCGCCGAGGGGCTCTTGTGCGACAGCGAGGGGCGTCTCGTCGAGGCCACCTGCATGAACCTCTTCTGGCAGCGGGCCGGGCGACTGGAAACCCCGCGGCTCGATCGCTGCGGGGTGGCCGGCACCCTGCGTCAGGCACTGCTGGACGACCAGCCGATCGCGGAAGTCGAGGCGACCCCCGAGCGGCTCATGGAGGTCGAGGCCCTGTGGCTCGGCAACTCCCTGCAGGGGCTCTGGCCGGTGACTCGGCTCGATGACGACGAAGGCCGTGCGCTCATCACCTGGACGATCGGCGAGACACACCGTCGATTGCAGAACGACGCCCAGCGCCTGCTGGGCTATCCGTCGCTGACCTGATCCCGGTCGGCGGCGTTCCCCTGAGGAGACATCATGCGAGTGGGAAAACTTCTGCTGGTGCTGCTGGCCGTGACGGCCGCCGCGGCAGTCGGTGGCTATCGCTACTGGGAAAGCCGGCTGGTCGCGCCGATCGCTATTGACGAGCCGATACTCTATGAGGTGCCGGCGGGCGCCGGCTTCCACCAGGTGGTGCTGGACCTGGCCGATCGCGACATCCTCGACGATCCCTGGGCGTTTCGCCTGCTGACTCGCCTCGATCCGTCGGCGGTGCCGAGCCTCAAGGTCGGCGAGTATCGCCTCGAGCCCGGCATGACCGGCCGCGAGGCCCTGGCCCTGCTGGGCAGCGACCAGGTGGTGACCTATCCGTTGACCATTCCCGAGGGCTGGACCTTCGCCGAGATGCGCGCGCGCCTGGAAGCGGCCGACAAGCTGGTGCAGGAAACCGATGGCATGAGTGATGCCGAGGTCATGGCCGAGCTGGGTCGTGAAGGCGAGCATCCCGAGGGCTGGTTCTTCCCTGATACCTATCGATATCACAAGGGTGTCAGTGACCTGGATATCCTGCGCCAGGCCCATGAGCGCATGGAGACCATCCTCGATGAGGTCTGGGAAGGGCGCGACAAGGCGCTAGACCTACCCGTCGATAGCCCCTACGAGGCGCTGATCATGGCCTCGCTGATCGAGCGGGAGACCGGTGCCAGCGAGGAGCGTCGGGCCATCGCCGGGGTCTTTACTCGGCGTATGGAGCGGGGCATGCGCCTGCAGACCGACCCCACCGTCATCTATGGCATGGGCGACGATTACGCGGGCAACATCACCCGGGCCGACCTGCGCGAACCGACGCCCTACAATACCTACGTCATCGATGGCCTGCCGCCCACGCCGATCGCCATGCCGGGGCGGGCCGCCCTCGAGGCGGCGGTGAATCCCGAGGATGGCAATACCCTGTACTTCGTGGCCCGCGGCGACGGCACGCACCAATTCTCGCGCTCGCTTCGCGAGCACAACAATGCGGTGAACCAGTATATCCGCAATCGTTGAGGGACGAACGCTGCATGGATATTGAATTTTGGAAGGCAGCGCAGGAGTTCCTGATGAAATGGTTTGGGCGCATCATAGCTCTGAAAGGTGGGATCATCTCAAAATCCCAATCCCTTCTATCCAAATCATATTGCTATTATCACTGGATTCTAGGTATCAGCACCGGCCTAGATATGCGCAACGTTGACGATGGAAGGGTCATATGAAACAAGGCCGGATGATTGTAATCGACGGTAGCAATGGGGCTGGAAAAACTACGGTTATTGAAGCTCTACGTGACCATCTCAAACATCAAAATAGGGAAGCTGTTTTTACTCGCGAGCCTGGCGGCACGCCTATTGGGGAAAAGATAAGAGAAGTTCTATTATCCACGGACACCTCTGGAATGGCGTCTGTTACAGAGTTGATGCTTTTCGCTGCTGCGCGTGCGCAGCACGTACGTGAAAAGATTCTCCCCGCTCTTCAGGAAGGGAAAGTAGTTATAAGTGATCGTTTTGACTCGGCGACTTTAAGCTTTCAACATTATGCTCGGGGGCTTCCAATCGGGCTCATAACAACGCTAAATGATCTTGCAGTAGATGGGCTCAAGCCAGATTTGACCATTATCCTCGATCTGGATCCGGAGGCCGGCCTTGCGCGTGTAAGCACGCGTGACTCCCCGGATAGGCTTGAGAAGGAAACATTGGACTTTCTTCGTAAAGCTCGTGAAGGCTATTTGGCGCAGGCTAGGCTGAACCCGGAGCGTTTCATAGTGATTGATGCTTCACAATCCGTTGGCCATGTTTTAAGTGACGTGTTGCAAGCTGTTGATCATATATTGGAGTGTTGACCATGCATGATACATGAGATGCTTATGATGGTTATTTTTATTTTTCTGGTAGTGCTGAAGGGTAGGGCGCTACCTTTTCTGACAACCTCGAACATGATTTAGGTGACTGTTAGGGCTAGCCTCTATGTCATCCTTGTCATGCGCTAACTTATGTGATGGTGCGTGAGGCAGTGAGTGGCTATAGCGGTTATGGCAGGCCCTAAGGCTATCAGCTGGCTCAGTAGTAAAAACCTTTGCTTCGACCTGTTGCTTCCCTTTTTCAAAGCGATATTTCTGCTGTTAGGGTATTGTTAAGGTAGCCTAGTGATGCGTTTGTTTAAGATGGGGTTGCTAGGCTGCGAAATTGAAGCTGATGATTATATATTGAGGGTTACTGTTCTCTGAAGTGTGGGAGGTTGTCTGTTTCGGCGTGCGTCTGCGGCTGCTGATAAAGATTGGTTTTAAGTTTTAGTTGAAATTATTATAGGAGTGGTGTGTGATAGTTCTATTGATTATAAGTGTCCCATTTTCCGCAAGTAATGGAATCTTTTCCTCGTGAATGATAGTGACACTTCATGCGGTTTTGGCAACCGTTGGAATGCTTTTTCAAAAATTCAGGATTTGCGATAAGGTCACGACAGATACCGATGTGGACATTTTTCGGGAGATCTTTTGTCCATCCTTTGAGAGATTTTCCGGAGGCTATGAAATTTCGTCGTGGGTGCCCATGCGCGAGTCCAGTCGTGGCGGCTATTCTCTGTGACAGAAGTTTGTCGGTTGATGGATAGATAAGTCGTTTGTTTAAATTATAAAAGCCTGAAGAGATATCTATATAATCTATCGGTAATGTACAAATTTTGTCAAGGAAGTCGTTTGGTTCATAGTCGTCTATTTCCGTTGCGCCAGTTGCTAAAGAGAGTCGGATCGAAGCTTCTACTTCAAGATCAGCGGTCTGATCAGACCACTCTGTCAATTTCTCCATTGCAAGGTCTACATGTCGTGAAAATCGAGAATCTATGATGAGGTTGAAAAGATAGCCATGCGCAGCATGCAATTGTATGTGTCCGAACCCTGCTGAGGCTGCTAGGCTCGTGCCTAGCTTGAGGTCGTCGAAAGCATCGATTATGTCCTTCTCTTTTAATGATGAGGCAATTTCACGGTAAGTATTAATATTTTTTTTGTTTGATTTGGTTATGAAATTTTGCATTCCTTTATAGCCTGGCCAGCACGAAGCCAACTGAACCCCGGGTATTGCTCCTCGTTCAGAAATGGCTTCGGTGAGAGCGTTCCACGCCACATTTTTTGAAATCTTTGAGCAGGCGTTGTTGCTGCCAACTCCTGATGGAAGAACAACGTTTCCGACTATTGCGCAGTGGAGCCCGTTCCCACTTCGTTCGCGATAAAATTCGATACAGCGTGAGTCTGGGGTTTGATTTTTTGAGAATCCAGTGTTTACGGGTAAGAAGAAAGTTTTACTTTTGTTTTTGGAGATTGGCATATCTATGTTCATTCCTTGTCATTTTTTCTGTTAGTTGTTGTTCGAGATCAACCTCGAGGATGGCGGCAAGCCGTATTATGTAGATTAAAGTGTCGGCTAGTTCTTCTCCCAGTTGTCCCTTTGTGGCATGAATGTCTAATTCATATTCATTGGGCCGGTCTAGCTTTATGTTGATTTTCTTGATGGCGTTAGAGAATTCTCCTATTTCTCCGATAAGCCCGATTAAGTCCTTCGATAACTGAGCATAAGCTTCCATATCACTATCAAAAGAGACTGGAAATCCATGCCTGATATCCAGATCAATTTGTTTTTTTATAAGGTCTTTTAGTTCCACTATTTTTTCCTTTCTTTGGAGTTCCACGTTATTAGTGCTACGATTGCTGTTGAGATTAAGTTTATCGAAATTGCGGCTGCAGTTTCGACAAAGTCGTTCAAAACTGCCGCAAGAACTAAGCTGTTAATAAATATTGTTATTAATAATCCTGAGTTAATGATGCGCTGCTTTTTTTGTATGCTTTTTAGTGCGTTTGCCGTGGCTTGAGGAAGTATTTTGTATGATTCGGCCTCTTCGCTTTCTACGCGTGGGTCGTTTTTTATTTCTCCGTAGCTTTTTGTTAGTTGGTGGCGTATTGGCCAGATCTCCGTTTGGAAGCCGTGTTGTCCTCTATAGGTTTTTTTTGCTTCCTCTGTGAGCATGGAGAAATCGACTTTGGCAATTGGTTCTCCAATCGGTAAGCTAATATAACTATCGCTTATGTTTTGTGTGACGATCCCTAGGTTTCCGTGAAATCCCGGGTCTGCATACGTGCTTACAGGAGTGAGTCCTATGCTAAATAAAGAACCTTTGCTAATAACCCTTGCAATGACGTCTTTCGGTATGGAGAGTTCCTCTTTTGTTATTAGAACGACTCGGTGTCCTGGTTTGATGAGTATGTCACGATTGGCTGATGCGTCTATACGAGTGTTCGCTTCGGTAAGATCATAATAAACATTGCCCATCCGAAGTTCGTAACAGGCCGGTCCAACCTGGCTTGTGGAGCCGTTCACAATCAAGTGGCCAGCTGCCATCTTTTCTTCGATGTCCTTATCTGCGAGCGTTGTCATTATTTCTCCTGAAATGTTGTGCTGACGCAAGCCTATATATTTTTTTCTCGGCACACCATAGATGAAGGTCGAATTTCGCGTGTGCTTATGGTGAAACCTACGGAGTACAGTGACTGAAAGGCTCGATGTAGAGGCTCGGCCAAGCCGTATCGATTGTGTGGTCATTCCTGAGTTTCAAGTCTTGACTTGCCGCGCTCACGTTTGGTTTGCGTGGATTGAACCAGTAGCTCGAGGATAACCCTTGGTTTGTAAGCTGTTGTCAGCTACATCAACCCGAGCCTAGCTTGTATTTTCCCAGAGATATTTGGTCACCGGTCGTTGGTAGATCGTTCTGTGGGATATATAATCACTTCATATTGGAAAGGATGTAGCGTGCTTACACAAATGTTTAGCAAGTCGAGCGACCTCAATTGGGAAGCTGAATGGCTAGAAGGGCGGGGCCTAGATGTGACTCAGGTCCGTGGTCCATTCAGCGCCCCACACGTGGAGTCCTCTCCCGAGCGGGTCGCCATCATCGACGCCGGTCAATCGCTCGAGGCCGTGCAGGCGTCGATCCGCACGGAACTCGAGCGACAGCTGGCGCAGCCGTCGGCCGGGGAGAGCGCATGAGCGCCGAGGCCATGCCGACGCCGTTGCCCTGGCAGACGGGGCTCTGGCAGCAGCTGGTCACCCTGCAGGACGGGGATCGGCTGCCCCATGCGCTGCTGCTCTCGGGGCCTCGGGGTGTCGGGCCTCAGGCCCTGGCCGAGGCGCTGATCGCCCGCACCCTGTGCCATCGCCCCGGCCGTGTCGCCTGCGGGGAGTGTCACAGCTGCGCGATGCTGGCTTCGGGCTATCACCCGGACCTGAAGCGGGTCAATCCCGCCGACAAGGGCCGTCAGATCCGCATCGACCCGATTCGCGAGGTCAATGCCTTCGTCAATCAGACCGCCCAACAGGGCGGTCACCGGGTGATCGTGATCGAGCCCGCCGAGGCAATGAACGTGGCCGCCGCCAATGCCCTGCTCAAGAGCCTCGAGGAGCCTGGTGCCCGCACCCTGTTCGTGCTGCTGGCGGAGATCCCCTCGCGGTTGATGCCAACCGTGCGCTCGCGCTGCCAGCAGTGGTCCCTGACCACTCCCGAGCCGTCGGCCTGCGAGGCCTGGCTTAGCGAGGCGCTGGGCGAGCACCAGGACGCCGTCTTCTGGCTGCGGGTGGCCGGCGGCCTGCCGCTCCTGGCGCGGGATCTCGCTACCGGCGAGGCGCGTCAGCTGCGCCAGACCCTGCATGAACTGTTCGATGCTCTGGTGCGGGGCGCCGAACCGGTCGCCGAGGCCTCGCGCCTGGCCGGTGAGTCGGTGGAGGCGGTCCTGTGGTACGGTATCGGCTGGCTGGAGGACCTGATCCGCCTGGGCCTGTCCGGTGACGAGACGTCGCTGCGCAACCCGGACCTCTTGCCCCTCTACCGCCAGGCGGTCAAGAATGCTCGAGTACGGGACTGGTTTCGTCTGCTCGACTTCGCCCGCGAGCAGCGACGCCTGCTGGCGGCCGGCGGCAACCCCAATCCCCAGCTGGTGCTGGAAGCCTGGTTGGTGCGCTGGTCGGCGCTGCTACGCTCCTAGCGAAGCCCTTGTCTCCCACCATGTCACGAGGAGCCCTCATGGCCGGTCAAAAAGCGCTGTCATTGACGATTCAGGACCTGCCGACCCTGCTGTCGGCCTACATGCCTTCGCTTGAGCGGGGAGGGATCTTCGTGCCTACCCGCGAGCGCTATGCGCTCGGCGAGGAAATACTGCTGCTGCTGACCCTGCCCGGCGACGAGGAGCGCTATCCGGTGACCGGGCAGGTGGCCTGGGTCTCCCCGTCCGGCGTGTCCGGCCGCCGGGTGCCGGGGGTCGGGCTGCATTTCCGTCCCGAGGACCAGAGCGTGCGCGACCGCATCGAGACGCTGCTGGCCGGGCAGCTCGACAAGGGCGCCGCCACCTATACCCTCTAGGGTTCCCCACCTTTCCTTTTTTTCGCTGACCGAGTGTCCCATGTTTGTCGATTCCCACTGCCATCTCGATCGTCTCGACCTGAGCGCCCATGACGGCGACCTCAACGCCGCCCTGGAAGCCGCTCGCGCGCGCCATGTGCGTCAGTTCCTGGCCATCGCCGTGACCCTCGAGGACGTGCCCGGGCTTGGCGAGATCGCTCGCGCCCATGACGACGTGGTGATCTCCGCCGGTGTGCACCCGCTGCACCGCGTGGCCGAGGAGCCGACGGTCGAGGCCATCAAGGAATGCGCGGAGGCTCACGAGGCGGTGGCCATCGGCGAGACCGGTCTCGACTACCACTACGAAGGCGTCGCCCCGGAGGTGCAGCACGAACGCTTCCGTCGTCACCTGATCGCCGCCACCGAGCTGGAGCTGCCGGTGATCATTCACACCCGCGAGGCCCGCGAGGACACCCTGGCGCTGATCCGCGAGCATACCGATCCCGCCATCGGCGGTGTGCTGCACTGCTTCACCGAGGATCTGGACATGGCGCGGGAGGCGGTGCGCCACGGCTTCTACATCTCCCTGTCCGGCATTGTCACCTTCCGCAATGCCAAGGCGATTCGCGAGCTGGCCCGAAAGGTGCCGCTGGATCGCCTGCTGATCGAGACCGACAGCCCCTACCTGGCGCCGGTCCCGCATCGCGGCAAGCCTAACGAGCCCCAGTGGGTCGTCGAGGTGGCCGAGTGCATCGCCGAGGAGCGCGGCATCAGCGTCGACGAGGTGGCCATGCAGACCACCAGCAACTTCTATCGTCTGTTCAAGGCCGCGGTGCCCGAGGCGCCGTCGGACGTGAAGGAGTCCCTGGCTCAGTCCGGCCTGATCTGAGCCCGCCGCCGTCCAGGAGGACACCCGATGCCCACCGACCCTCATCCGCTTGCGCCCCTGCTGAACCACATCGAGGGAGAGGGCGCCATTCCGCCGCTCGAGGCCTGGCAGCCACCGCTGTCGGGGAGCATGGAGCTGCGCATCGGGGCCGATGGCCGCTGGTGGCACGAGGGCGAGCCCATTACGCGGGGGCGTCTGATCCGCCTGCTCTCTACCGTGCTGCGTT
Organism: Halomonas sp. YLGW01; assembly: GCF_014840935.1. Lineage (NCBI taxonomy): Bacteria > Pseudomonadati > Pseudomonadota > Gammaproteobacteria > Oceanospirillales > Halomonadaceae > Halomonas > Halomonas sp. YLGW01. Next base: position 1,147,743 of record NZ_CP062005.1, read on the forward strand.
GTGAAGACGATGGTTCCCATTATCTGGTGACCCCGGTCGAGAAGTGGCGTATCGAGGTCGAGGATTGCGCCTTCCTGATCATCGACGCCGATCACCAGGACGGCGTCTGGACTCTGACCACCAACGTCGGCGACCGCCTGGCCTTGGGGGCCGAGCGGCGGCTCAGGCTCGACCGGGAGATGCCCTCGGTGCCGGTGCGCTTCGGGCTGGCCGCGAGGCTGCATCGCAACGTCTATTACCGGCTGATCGAGCAGGCCGAGAGTCGCTCGAGCATCGGCGGCGATGTGCTGGAGCTCGGTGTCGAGAGCGACGGTGTCTGGCAGCCACTGGGGCGGCTGTCCAAGGAGGATGCGTGAGGCTGACGTCGGAACAGCAGGCCGTGGTGGGGCACCCGGGCGGGCATGCCCGGGTGGCCGCCGTGGCCGGCGCCGGCAAGACCACCACCCTGGTGGCGCGAGTGCTGCACCTGCTCGCCACGGGCGTGCCGCCCCGGCGCATGCTGGTGCTGATGTTCAACCGCGCCGCTCGCGAGGACTTCACCGCCAAGCTCGTCGCCCGGGCACCCGCCGGCACGGCCCTGCCCGATGTGCGTACCTTTCACTCCCTGGGCCATCGCCTGACCCAGAGCCTGACCCGCTGGGGGGCACTGGCGCCGCGCCAGCTGCTGTCCGTGGACTGGCAGCGCGAGCGCTTGCTGCGCCAGGCCGTGCAGCAGACGCTGTCAGGCGATCAGACGCGCCTGGAGGCCGCCCTGGAGCCGGATCGCCTGGAGGCCTTCGGCCACTTCTGCGAACTGGTCAAGGCCGAACTGGCCGACCCCGGTGAGCTGCATGAGCGCCTCGATTACGGCGATGATACCGGTCACTTTATCGAGGCCTTCGATGCGGTCGAGACCCTGCTCGCCGACCATGGCCTGATGACCTATGCCGACCTGCTGTATCGGCCCCTCAAGGCGCTGGAGCGGGAGCCGGCGCTCAAGGCGCGGGTGCAGGGCTATCTCGATGAGGTCATCATCGACGAATACCAGGATATCAACGCCGCCCAGCAACGCCTGCTCGCCCTGCTGGCCGGCGAGACGGCGGCGGTGATGGCGGTGGGCGATGCCAATCAGTGCATCTACGAATGGCGCGGGGCCCGTCCCGACACCATGCTCGACGACTTCACCGCCATCTTCGGCGAGGCCCGGGACTACCCCCTGTCGACCACCTTCCGCCATGGCCACGCCCTGGCGCTGGCCGCCAATCACGCCATCGCCGCCAATCGTCGACGCCCGGATCAGCTGTGCCTGGCCGGCCCCGATAATCCGGCCACCACCCTTCGGGTGGCCCGGGGCGGGCAGCGGCTCAGCGAGGCGCTCACCGACTGGCAGCGGAAGGGGAGGTCTCTTTCCGAGAGCTGCGTGCTGGTGCGCAGCTGGGCGCTGTCGGTGTCGGTGCAGCTGACCCTGCTGCGTGCGGGCATTCCCTTTCGGCTGTCCCGGGATGACCGCTTCGTGTTCCGCCTGCCGCTGGTGCAGGCCCTGGCCGGCCACTTGATGCTGGCCCGTCAGCCCGAGTTGCTACATGACCCCGGGCACCTCGAGCTGCTGCTCGCCCAGCCCACACCCTTCGTGGCTCGCGAGCGGCTCGGCGCCCTGGCCCTGCGCCTGGCCGAGACTCAGCGCTGGCCCGAGCGCCAGGACCCGCTGCTGCAGAGCCTCAAGCCCCTGCAGCGCCGCAATCTCAAGCGTCGCTGGGAGCTGCTCTGCGAGCTGCCGCGCCTGGCCGCCTGGCCCCCGGCCAAGCTGCTCACACATGTGGTCGAGCGTCTGGACGCCGAGAAGGTGCTCAAGCGAGCCGCGGCGCGCCGCGAGAAGGGTGAGGAGGACGTGCGCCTGCTCGACGTGCTGATCGAGCAGGCCGGCGAGCTCGCCCACGACCCCGATGCCTTCATCGCCTTGCTGCGCGATCCCGTCGAGAGCCGTGAAGACGGCGTGCTGATCACCACCGTGCATGGCGCCAAGGGACTGGAATGGCCATTGGTCGCCCTGTGGGGCGTCAACGAGGAAGACTTCCCCCACTACAGCCGCGAGAATCCGCTCAGCGACGAGCGTCTCGAGGAAGAGCGACGGCTCTTCTACGTGGCGATCACCCGTGCCCGCGAGCAGTTGCTGATGCTCCACGACGGTGGCGAGCATCGTCCCAGCCGTTTCATCGCCGAGACCGCCTGGCAGGATTGCCAGCGGCTCGCCGAAGCGCTGAACGATGACGATGCACAGGGCGCTGCATACAGTGACGGTGTCGCCTCCCCGCCGGCGCCGTTGGCCGTGGAGCAGCCGACCCTGGCCGAGCGCTATCTGGCCGCCCAGGGTCTTGACCAGCCGGCGATCACCCGTGCCGAGCCGGCTGTCGCCTCGGCCGGCTCGCCGCCATCCGGCGTCGCCTTTCGCGTCGGCCAGCGCCTGCGGCACGCGGTGTTCGGTGAAGGGGAGATCGATCTGGTCGAGGGCGACCCGCGAGACCCGGTCATCGAGGTGCGCTTCGCCCAGGCCGGCAAGCGGCGCCTGATCGCCAATCGCGCGCCCATCGAGCCGCTGTCGATGGCGCCGGTCACCGACTAGAGGCATCGTCTTTCGAGAATCATCCCTCCAGAATCATCCCTCGAGAATCATTCCTCGAGATAAGGAGCGCCCCGCATGACGCAGCCGCTGATCGATAGTGCCTCTCTCGCCGCCGCCCTGGCCTCATCGCGTCCGCCGCTGTTGCTCGACTGCCGCGCACGACTGGATGATTCGGATGCCGGTCGAGCCCTGTGGCAAGCCGGTCACCTGCCGGGCAGCCGGCACCTGGCCCTGGAGCATGACCTGTCAGGGCCAGCGGGAGAGGGCGGCCGCCATCCGCTGCCGGCCCAGGACGCCTTCACCGCGGTGATCCGGCGTCTGGGTATCACCCCGGATGTGCCGGTGGTGGTCTATGACGACAGGGGCGGCCAGCTCGCCGCCGCCCGGGCCTGGTGGATGCTGGCCTGCTGGGCGGGCCATCCGGAGGTGCGCGTGCTCGATGGTGGGTTGCCGGCCTGGCAGGCCATCGACGGAGCGCTCGAGGCGGGAGAGGTGGCTACGTCGGCTCCCAGCGACTGGCGGCCGCGCTTCGACGACGGCGCCTGGGTGGAGGCCGCCGATATCATGCCTGAGCAATCGGCGCTGCTGGATGCCCGGGCCATGCCGCGCTTTCGTGGCGAGGTCGAGCCCATCGACGCGGTGGCCGGTCATATTCCCGGCGCGCGCTGTCGCCCCAGTGCCGACAACCTGGCCTCCGACGGGCGCTTCAAGCCGGCCGTCCAGCTCGCCGCCGAACTGGCAGACATCGATACTCAGGCGGCCGATGGCCTGATCGCCTACTGCGGCTCCGGCGTCACCGCTTGTCACGACATCCTGGCCTATGCCGTTGTCGGCAAGCCGTTGCCGCGCCTCTACGCCGGCTCCTGGAGCGATTGGATTCACGATCCCGACCGCCCTGTCGCCACCGGCGAGTGAGTCCGGGGTTCGTTCGTCGCCCCAAAAAACGCCCCGCCGGCACGTGGCCGGCGGGGCGCTTTGCGTTCCGCTCCTCTGCTAGGGAGCGCCTGATTCATGTCGCGAGCGACGAGAGGCTGGTCGCCGCCGGAACGGAGGAACCGGAGTGTAGCCTGCTACATGAGGATTCCGGCCGGGCCGGCGATCCGAGTACCGCCGGCGGCCAGGATGGCTAGGTTCGTTCCCGACGAACCAACGCACTTCCCACTTCCTTGTGCGTCGTCGAGCGCAGCAATGAATCAGGGGGTCCCTCACATGTTGGGGTAGTTGGGTCCACCCCCGCCTTCCGGCGCCACCCAGGTGATGTTCTGGGCGGGGTCCTTGATGTCGCAGGTCTTGCAGTGCACGCAGTTCTGGAAGTTGATCTGGAACTTGGGCGTGCCGGCCTCATCTTCCACGATCTCGTAGACCCCGGCCGGGCAGTAGCGCTGCGCGGGTTCGGCGTACTCCGGCAGGTTGACCCGCACCGGCAGCTCGGGGTCGGTGAGGCGCAGGTGGCAGGGCTGGTCTTCCTCGTGATTGGTGTTAGAGAGGAACACCGAGGAAGACTTGTCGAACGAAAGCTTGCCGTCGGGCTTCGGGTAGTCAATCTTCTCGCATTCTGAGGCCTTCTTGAGCGCGGCATGATCGGCGGTGGTGTCGTGGACGTTGGGCAGCTTGCCGCCCAGCAGCTGATCGAGGAAGTTGTAGGCGCCGCCGCCCACGGTGCCGTACTTGTGGATCGCCGGGCCGAAGCTGGCGCTCTCCTTGAGCTCCTGATAGGCCCAGCTCGCTTCCCACTTGTCGGTGAAGGTGGTGAGTTCCTGGCCGCCTTCATCGCCGGCCGAGAGCGCCTCGAAGACGCTCTCGGCGGCCACCAGCCCGGACTTCATGGCGGTATGCAGGCCCTTGATCTTGGCGAAGTTCAGGGTGCCGGCATCGCAGCCGATCAGCAGGCCGCCCGGGAAGGTCATCTTCGGCAGGCAGTTGAGGCCGCCCTTGGCGATGGCTCGAGCGCCATAGGCCACGCGCGTGCCGCCCTCCAGGTACTGCTTGAGCACCGGGTGGTGCTTCATGCGCTGAAACTCGTCGAAGGGCGACAGGTAGGGATTCTGGTAGGAAAGATCCAGGATCAGCCCGACCACCACCTGCGAATTCTCGGCGTGGTAGAGGAACCAGCCGCCGTGGGTCTGCTTGTCCAGCGGCCAGCCGGAGCCGTGCAGCACCAGCCCCGGTTCGTGCTGCTCGGCCGGCACGTCCCACAGCTCCTTGAGGCCGATGCCGTAGTGCTGGGGATCCTTGCCGGCATCCAGGTCGAATTTGTCGATCAGGCGCTTGCCCAGGTGGCCGCGTGCGCCTTCGGCGAACAGGGTGTACTTGGCGCGCAGCTCCATGCCCGGCATGTGGCCGTCCTTGGGCTCGCCGTCGGCGCCCACGCCCATGTCGCCGACCAGGATGCCGCGCACGGTGCCGTCGGCGTCGTGCAGGGTCTCTTGGGCGGCGAAGCCCGGGAAGATCTCGACGCCGAGCTCCTCGGCCTGCTCACCGAGCCAGCGACACAGGTTGCCGGCGCTGATCACGTAGCGGCGGGAGTCGCCACTCGTCTGGTCGCCGCCGGGGCGCCGGCCGCCGGTGTTATGCATGGTCTTGGGCACCAGGGCGTTGGGCAGCTTCTGGGCCTGCTCGGCATCCTTGAGCAGATAGAGCTCGTCGCGAATGGCCGGCGTGGTCAGCGGGGCGCCGCGGCTTTCCCAGTCGGGGAAGAGCTCGGCCAGGGCGCGGGGCTCGAAGACGGCACCGGACAGGATATGGGCGCCCACTTCGGACCCCTTCTCCACCACGCACACGGTCAGCTCCTGTTCGGTCTCGTTCGCCTGCTGCATCAGGCGGCAGGCAGCGGCCAGGCCGGAGGGGCCGGCGCCGACGATGACCACGTCGAAATCCATGTATTCGCGTTCTTGCTCTTCCACTTGTGCTCTCCCGTTATGCGATGTCGTTCAGGGCTTATGCCTGCGCGAATCACGCCTGATTATGCTGCCTATTGTGCGATATTAGTGGCCAATCGGGTAGCCATCTTCGTGCCGACAATGCGTCGTCAAACGTGCGTTTTCTTTCATGTCTGTGCCCTGATGCGCATACTTGGCGCAACGCATCGCAGGCCGGGGCTCGGCCGACGACAATCGGCGCCGATTGCCTCGCCTTTGGTGCTGCCAATCCCGGGCGGGAAAGGGGAGCATGGCGAGCCGATCGGTATCATTCTTGCCGCCAATATTGTGACGGCACTGGCCCTGTGGCAGATTACGCATCTGCCCGGGATCTGTCGGTTGATCATGCACTTAACGAAAGAATCTAACGACCTGCCCATCGGTGATAACGGGGCGGCCGACGCATGACGGTACTATCCCCGACTCACGCCTCAGCGAGGCCCCAGCGTAAAGCGAGGACACCATGAAAGTATTGGTCGCGGTCAAACGCGTCATCGATTACAACGTCAAGATCCGGGTCAAGCCGGATCACTCCGACGTCGATCTCACCAACGTCAAGATGGCGATGAACCCCTTCTGCGAGATCGCCGTGGAAGAAGCGGTCCGCCTCAAGGAGAAGGGCGTGGCCACCGAGGTGGTCGCCGTGACGGTGGGCCCCAAGGCGGCCCAGGAACAGCTGCGCACGGCCATGGCACTGGGCGCCGATCGCGCCATCCACGTGCAGACCGACGACAAGGTCGAGTCGCTGGCGGTCGCCAAGCTGCTCAAAGGCGTGGTCGACGAGGAGCAGCCGGGGCTGGTGATCCTCGGCAAGCAGGCCATCGACACCGACAACAATCAGACCGGCCAGATGCTGGCCGCACTGGCAGGCCTGCCCCAGGCCACCTTCGCCTCCGAGGTGGATGTCCAGGGTGAGAAGGTCGCGGTGACCCGCGAGATTGATGGCGGCCTGCAGACCCTCGAGCTGTCGCTGCCGGCGATCGTCACCACCGACCTGCGCCTCAACGAGCCGCGCTACGCCAAGCTGCCGGACATCATGAAGGCGAAGAAGAAGCCGCTGGCGGTCAAGACGCCGGAGGACTATGGCGTGGCGACCGGCAGCAAGGTCAGCCTGGTCAAGGTCGAGGCGCCGGCCGAGCGCAAGGGCGGCGTCAAGGTGGGCTCGGTGGATGAGCTCGTGGACAAACTCAAGAACGAAGCCAAGGTGATCTCATGAGCATTCTGGTACTCGCCGACCATCACGACGGACAACTCGCTGGCACCACCGCTCATGTGGTGGCGGCAGCGCAGGAGATTGCCAAGGCCGGCGGTGGCGACATCGACGTGCTGGTGGCCGGTGAAGGCGTCTCCGCCGTCGCCGAAGCCGCCGCCAGGCTCGAGGGCGTCAACCGGGTGCGGGTGGCGGATCACGCCGTCTATGCTCACCAGTTGGCCGAGCCGCTGGGCGCGCTGCTGGTCGAGCTGGCCGGCGACTACAGCCACGTGCTGGCCAGCGCCTCGACCACCGGCAAGAACGTCATGCCGCGCCTCGCTGCCCTGAAGGACGTCTCCCAGCTCTCCGACATCATCGCTGTCGAGAGCGCCGACACCTTCTGCCGCCCGATCTATGCCGGTAACGCCATCGCGACCGTCAAGAGCGACGACGTCCTCAAGGTGATCACCGTGCGTGCCACGGCCTTCGATGCCGTGGCAAGCGAGGGCAGTGCCAGCATCGAGGCGGTCGACAACGTGGTGGACAACCCCCAGTCGCGCTTCCTCAAGGAAGCACTGGAGCAGAGCGACCGGCCCGAGCTCGGCGCCGCTCGGGTCGTCATCTCCGGTGGCCGCGGCATGGGCAACGGCGAGAACTTCAAGCTGCTCGACGGCATCGCCGACAAGCTGGGCGCGGCGATCGGTGCCTCGCGTGCCGCGGTGGATGCGGGCTATGCCCCCAACGACATGCAGGTCGGCCAGACGGGCAAGATCGTGGCCCCGGAGCTGTATATCGCCGTGGGCATCAGCGGTGCCATCCAGCACCTGGCGGGGATGAAGGACTCCAAGGTCATCGTCGCCATTAACCAGGATGAGGAGGCGCCGATCTTTCAGGTCGCCGACTATGGCCTGGTCGGTGATCTGTTCGAAGTCCTGCCGGAGCTCGAAGCGAAGCTGTAAAACGATCGGGCTCTTCCAGGTCGCGCGCTCGATAATCTGCGGCCTGGTCGGCGATCTCTTCGAAGTCCTGCCGGAACTCGAAAGCAAGCTGTAAGACGATCGGGCTCTTCCAGGTCGCGCGCTCGATAGTTTGTGGCCTGGTAGGTGACCTGTTCGAGGTGCTGCCCGAGCTCGAAGCGAAGCTGTAGGCAGATCGGGCTCTTCCAGGTCGCGCGCTCGATAGTCTGCGGCCTGGTCGGTGATCTGTTCGAGGTGCTGCCGGAGCTCGAAAGCAAGCTGTAGGACGGTCGGGCTCTTCCAGGTCGCGCGCTCGATAGTCTGCGGCCTGGTCGGTGATCTGCTCGAGGTGCTGCCGGAGCTCGAAAGCAAGCTGTAGGACGATCGGGCTCTTCCAGGTCTTGCCGGAAATCGAAGGCAAGCGGTAAGGCTTGCTCCTGTTCGGCCATAGGACGGGCCGGTCTCTCCCCGGAGAGGCCGGCCCGTTTGCGTCTGTGCGCCGGCAGCGAAAGCGAAGGGGGCAGCGCCCGTCGTCCGGGCACACCCCGTCATGGGCTTGTCTGTCCCCGAGTGCGACGCCGATGTGATGCCGCTGCGCTATGATGGCGTCAAGCCATTCGCGTCGCTGGCGTCAGGCGATGAGAGGCATCCGCGGGCGCGACGGCATGCATTGGATATTGATAACTATTCTTGTTTAGAGTAGGGTCCGGGCATCTGTCGGATCTTTCGGAGACAAGCGTGTCCTATCCCCATCCCTGGCTTCGCCATGCCGTGGCGGGTGTCGCCCTGCTCATGGTCGGCACGGCGGCGGCCCAGTCGACGGTGCGCGACGAGGCCCTCGAGGCCCAGCGCACCCAGGCCGAGCTTCAGGCGCGTATCGACAACGCCGACGATGCCGTGCGCGATAAGCTTCGAGCCCTGCGCCAGGCGCGTGGGGAAACGCGGCGACTGAGCGCCTACAATGCCGAGCTGGCGCCGCTGGTCGAGCGCCAGGCCGAGGCCCTGGCCCGGCGTGACGAGGCGCTCTCCACCCTGTCTGCGACCCGTGAGGCCCTTCCCGGCCTGATGCGCGCCATGGTCGAACGCCTACGGGTCTGGGTGGAGCGCGACATGCCTTTCCTGCGAGCCGAGCGCCTGGCTCGGGTCGAGAGCCTCGAGCGCTTGCTGGGTGATCCCGAGACGAGCCGCGACGAAAAGCTCTCGCGGATGCTGGCCGCCTGGCGGGCCGAGCTCGACTACGGCCGCGAGATCGACGCCTGGCGTGGCGAGCTTGCCGGCGATGTCCCGCGCGAGGTGGATTTCCTGCGCCTGGGGCGGGTCGGCTGGTACTTCCTGACCCCCGACGGCCATCGAGGCGGCGTCTGGAAGGTGGCACAGAGCGACTGGCAGCCGCTGGACGCCGCGGCTCTGGCCGAGGTCCGCAAGGGGCTGGCCATCGCCCGTGAACGGCGGGCACCTGCGCTGCTGGACCTGCCGATTTCTCAATCCGTGTCTCAGTCACAGGTACGCGCCAGGGAGGACGCCCGATGAGCATGCCAAAAGCCATGCGGACCGCCCTGATGGGCCTGTGGCTGGCTGGTGCGCCGCTGCTGGCTCAGGCTCAGCCGATCAGCGAGCCGGACGACGAGGCCGCGCTCTCGACCCTGCGCGCCGATCGCGAAGCCGCCGAGGCCCGCGACCGCGCCCGTCTGGCCGAGCTGGTCGACGACGACACGGCGCTCGATGCGGCGCTGGCCGAGGCCCGGGAGGCGCTGGCCGGGGCTCGCGAGCGGCGGGAGTCCCTCGACGCCCGGCAGCAGGCGCAGCGCCAAGCCCTCGAGGCCCTCGACGCCCGTCGACAGGAGCAGGGCGGCGATCTGCAGGCGGTATTCGATGAGGTGGTCGGCGTCAGCGGGGAGTTGCGCGACGATCTCGCCGACAGCTGGTTGACCCTCGGCGGCGCGGCCGAGCTGCCGCCGCGGCTAGAGGCCGATGGTGTCCTCGGCGTCGATCGGGTGGCCGGCCTGGCCGACAGCTTGATGGCGCTGACCCGCGAGACCGGCCGCGTGATCGAGCTCGAGGCGCCGGTGGCCGGCGCCGACGGCCAGATCGTTAAGCGCTCGGTGCTCCGCGTCGGCGACCTGCTGGCGGCCACCGACGATGGCCGGCTGCTGGAGCGCTCAGGCGAGGCCGGGCGTCTGGCGGTGTTGCCGATGACGCCCGAGCCGGTCGCCGAACGGCTGGCGGCCTTCCAGGGTGGCGAGGGCGAGACCCTGGCCTTCGACCCGGCCGGTGGGCAGGTCGTTGCCGCCATGGCTCAGACGCCGAGCCTCTGGGCGCGCTTCCAGCAGGGCGGCGCCGTGGGCTATGTGGTGGTGGCGCTGGGCATCGTCGGGCTGTTGGTGGCGCTGGGTCAGTACCTCTATCTGATGCGCGTGACCGTGCGGCTGCGTCGTCAGCTCGCCGACCTCGACCGGCTACGCGATGACAATCCGCTGGGCCGCGTGCTTAAGCGTTTTCATGCTCTCGGCTCGGGCCATGCCCCCGAGGCACTGGAGGCCCGTCTCGACGAGGCGCTGCTCGCCGAGCAGCCGAAGCTCGAGCGCGGCCAGGGGCTGGTCAAGATGCTCGCCGCCGTGGCGCCGCTGATGGGGCTGCTTGGCACCGTCACCGGCATGATCGTGACCTTCCAGTCGATCACCGTGTTCGGTACCGGCGACCCGCAACTGATGGCCGGCGGCATCAGTCAGGCGCTGGTGACCACGGTGCTGGGTCTGGTCACCGCGGTGCCACTGCTGTTCGCCCACACGGCGCTGTCCAGCCGCAGCCGGGCGCTGATCGGCACCCTCGAGGGACGGGCCAGTGCCGTGCTCGCCGATGCCCTGGAAGCCGATCGGGCCTTGCCCTCAGTGAGCGCGACGCCGCGCCATGCCGATGTCCTGGCTTGATCCCCTGGCGTGGCTGGTCGAGGCCGGCGGCCCGGTGCTGGTGGTCGTCATCGGCGTGGCGGTGCTGCTGTTCTCGCTGGGGCTGGAGCGCTGGTGGTTCTTCCGTTTCCATTACCGCCCGGCACGCCGCGCCCTGGTCAGGCGCTGGGTGGCCCGCGAGGATCACGTCAGCTGGAGCGCCCTGACCCTGCGCGAGACCTGGGCCCGTGAGCTGATCACCCGGCTGCGCGCGCCGCTGCCCTGGATCAAGCTGCTGGTGGTGATCTGCCCGTTGCTGGGTCTGCTCGGCACCGTGACCGGCATGATCGCCGTCTTCGACAGCCTGTCGGTGAGCGAGGTCAACCAGGCGCGAGCCATGGCCGATGGCGTGGCCCGCGCCACCCTGCCGACCCTGAGTGGCATGGCGGTCTCGGTGGTGGGGCTTCTGTTTATCGCTCGACTCGAACACATCATCCGGCGCGAGGATCAGCGGCTGCACGACCGCCTGGCACGCGCCGCGGAGGACGCACATGCGTAGACGTCGACTGGCGGCGGCCGCTGAAGATAGCAGCGAGGTCAACCTGACCCCGATGCTGGACGTGGTCTTCATCATGCTGATCTTCTTCATCGTCACCACCAGCTTCATCAAGGAGAGCGGGGTGGAGATCGAGCGCCCCGAGTCCAGCGCGGCGACATCCCGCCCGGACGTCCAGGTGCTGGTGGCGATCACCCCCGAGGGCGCGGTCTGGGTCGAGGGCGAACCCGTGGACCTGCACCGGGTCGGCCCGCGGGTGGCCAGCCTGGTCAGCGACGACGGGTCGGTGGTGATCCAGGCCGATCGTGACGCCACCACCGGCGTGCTGATCGAGGTCATGGATCGCCTGCGCGAGGCCGATGTCGAGCGGGTGGCGGTGGCCGCCCAGCGGAGCGGTGACTGATGCGGCTACCGGTTTCGCTGCTGGCCGGTGCGGCCCTGACGATGGCGCTGTTCGCGCTGCTGGCGCTCTTGGTGGCCCCACCCGAGGCCGAGCCCGAGCCGCCCAAGGAGTTCATGATGACGTTGGCCGAGGCCCCGGCCGAGCAAGCGCCCGAGCCGACCGTGGCCGCCAGCGCCGCGCCGCCGCCGCCACCCAGTGCGCCGCCCCCCCCTCCTCAGCCGGCGCCGGCGCCCCGGTTCGACAGCGCCATTTCCCTGCCGGAGCCTGAGCTGCCACCCATGAACATGCCGGAGGCGCCGGTGGACGAGGCGCTGCCGGCGCTCATCGAGACGCCGCCCGCACCAGATCCCGAACCCAGGCCGCAGCCCGAGCCGGAACCTGAGCCTTTGCCGGCGCCCGAGCCTAGCCAGGCATCGGCCGACACGTCTTTGGCCGACGAGAGCTCGGCGGCCGTGTCCCAGGCGGCCGCCGATGAGCCGGTGGACGTCGGCTCCTCGGCCAAGGCGACCCGGCGGGTGCCGCCCGAGTATCCGTCCCGAGCCCAGCGGCGCGGCCTCGAAGGCCATGTAGTGGTGCAGTTCATCATCCGTCGCGACGGGCGTGTCGAGCGCGACAGCATCGAGGTGGTCAAGGCCAGTCCGCGCAACGTCTTCGACCGCGTCGCTCGTCGCGCCATCGCCGGCTGGCAGTTCGCCGCCGCCGATCACCGTCGCCGGGCCCGCCAGCGCCTGGAGTTTCAGTTGAGATGACGACCATGACGCCGACTCGCCCACTGTGCCTGGTCGCCTGGCTGCTGCTGGCGTCGCCCGCGCTGGCGGCGCCGACGCTGCCGGGTGGGATCATCAACGACCTGCAGCGGCTCGAGCAGCGCCTCGGCCAGTCCGAGTTCGATGTCGTGCGCGAGCGCGCCCGGAGCCAAGCCGAGCGCCTGGCCGGCGGCAACGCCTCGGATCGCTGGGCCCGCGCCCTCTATCTGCAACTCGCCGCCAGCGCCGAGGCGCGCCTCGATGCGCCGCTCGCGGCCGCCGCGCATCTGGCCGAGGCCCGCAGCATCCGCGGTGTCGATCGCGCCCAGGCGGATCGCTGGCTTCGCCAGGAGGCGGGGCTGCGCCTACGGGCCGGCCAGTCCGAGCGGGCGAGGGCACTGTTGGGCGACTGGTTCACGCGTCACGACGGCACCAGCGAGGAGCACTGGCTGATGGCCCGGCTGCTGGCCGCCGAGTCCGACTGGGACGGTGCGGCGCGCTGGGTGAGTCGAGCCCTGGCCTCCGGCGGCGAGCCGAGCGAGCCCCGGGTGCGTCTTGCCGCCACCGTGCTGCAGCGGGCCGGCGACGAGGGCGGTGCGCTCTCGCTGATCGAGCGGCGTCTCGAAGGCGCAGGCGGCGACGCCGAGACCTGGCGGCGGGCGGCGAGTCTCGCCCAGCGCCTGGGTGAGCCGGGGCGGGCGGCGGCGATCTGGGAGGCCGGCTGGCGGCGCGGCGTGTTGTCGGGAGTCGATGATCTTGGCCAGCGCATTCGCCTGCACCTGGCCGGTGGCACACCGGCGAGGGCCGCCGAGCTGCTGGCCACCGCCCTCGAGTCGCAATCGCTTCCGGATGATCTCGACCACCGTCGCCTTCTGGCGCAGGCCTGGCAGGCCGCGCGGGATCATCAACGGGCCCTGGTCGCCTGGCGCGAGGTTGCGAAGCGCAGCGGGGAGGGCGACGACTGGTTGCGACTGGGCGAGCTGGCCCATGGCTGGGGCGAGTGGGAGGCCGCCGTCTTGGCGCTGCGTCGGGCGCGGGAGCTGGGCGAGGCCGAGGCGGACGCCTGGCTGGCAAGCCTGCCGGGGCAGGAGGATGGCAGCGAGGACGGGGTCGCAGTGGGTGGCCCCGCCGGCGAGTCGTGACTCAGAGCGTCATGATCAGCGGGGCTTGATCAGCGAGGGCTTGATCAGCGAGGGCTTGATCAGCGAGGGCAGAGCGCCGTGATCGGCACGGCCTGATCAGATCGCGAGCTCGGTCCACACCGGCGCGTGATCCGAGGGTTTCTCCATCCCGCGCAGATCATAGTCGATGCCGGCGTCGGTCACGGCCTCAAACAGCGGGCGGCTGACCAGGATGTGGTCGATGCGCAGGCCGCGTTTCGGCTCGCGGTCGAAGCCCTTGGAGCGGTAGTCGAACCAGCTGAAGTGATCGTCCCGGGTCGGGTGCACCAGGCGATAGCTGTCCTTGAGTCCCCAGTCCTTGACCCGGCCGAGCCAGGCGCGCTCGATGGGCTGGAAGCTGGTCTTACCCTCGCGCAGCCAGCGCTTGCGGTTGGGCTCGCCGATGCCGATGTCGCGATCTTCGGGCGAGATGTTGAAGTCGCCCATGATGGCGATGCGCTCATCCGGTCGGCAGTCTTCCTCGAGCAGCCGCGAGAGCTGCGCATAGAAGCGTTCCTTGTAGGGGAACTTGGTGGGGTGCTCGACGTTCTCGCCCTGGGGAAAGTAGCCGTTCCACACGGTGAGGCTTTCGCCATCGGCCAGTCGCAGCCGGGCCCCGATCATACGCCGCTGGGCATCGTCCTCGTCGTCGGGGAAGCCGTAATGCACCTCTTCGGGCTCCTGGCGGCACATCAGGGCCACGCCGTAGTGGCCCTTCTGACCGTGGTAATAGACGTGATAGCCCAGGGCCTCCAGGGCCGCGCGAGGGAACTCGCTGTCCTGGACCTTGGTTTCCTGCAGTCCGATCACGTCCGGCGCATGAGCCGCCACCAGAGCCTCGAGCTGGTGCGGGCGCGCCCGCACGCCGTTGATGTTGAACGAGACCAGACGCATCACTTGTCCTCGCCGTCGGAGGAGGACCGCTCCGGGTGAATGGCGATGGACTGCGCCTGCTGCATGCGCTCGAGCTTGCGAGCGGCCTGCTGCTTGCGCTGATCCTGCTTCTTGCGGGTAAAGCGGCGCGACGAGGCGACCTCATCCGGGTTGTCGTGGCGCCATTGCTTGTAATCCTTGCGACGGCCGGTGCGAATCGTCACCTTGTCGGCCATCGAGCGGGTCTTCTTTTTGCGTGTCATGACATCGTGTCCTTTCCTGAGCGGCGGCCATTCTAGCAATCACCGCGCCCTATCGACAGCGATCCGCCCCGTTACTACTACTTGCGTACGTGCGCGATCGCCGATGCCGTCATGGCGAGGCGGGGCGCGAGATGTCTCCCGGGCAAGCCGAGACGATCAAGGGCTGGTACAATACCTCACCCGGAACTGGCCTGACCCTGGCGTCAGTGCATCACATCCACTGTTACTGGAACCTAAGCACAGCCTATGAGCGAGTCGGAACAGAATCCCGCCCCGGCGCAGACCCGCAAGCCGAAGCGTCGGCGCCGCAAGCCGCGCAAGTCACAGTCCAACTGGGACATCCGCCAGTTCCAGGTGCCTGCCGTCGCGGGCAAGTGGCGCTTCCACGACTTCGATCTGCCCCTGCCGCTGATGCGCGCCATCCATGCGCTGGGCTTCGAGTACTGCACCCCCATTCAGGCCGAGGCGCTCGCCCAGACCCTGCTGGGCGGCGACGTGGTCGGCAAGGCGCAGACCGGCACCGGCAAGACCGCGGCCTTCCTGATCTCGATGCTGGCCTATTTCCTCGAGGAGGAGACCCCCGACGGCCAGCAGACCGGGGCGCCCCGCGCGCTGATCATCGCGCCGACCCGCGAGCTGGCGCTGCAGATCGAGAAGGACGCCAAGGCCCTGGCACGCTTCACCAAGCTGAACATAGCAAGCGTCGTCGGCGGCATGGACTACCAGGCGCAGCGCGAGCAGCTGGGCAAGAACGTCGATCTGCTGGTGGCCACCCCGGGCCGGCTGCTCGACTTCCACGAGAAGCGGGATGTCGACCTGACCCAGGTCGAGGTGCTGGTGCTCGATGAGGCGGATCGCATGCTGTCGATGGGCTTCATCCCCGACGTCAAGCGCATCATCCGTCACACCCCGAAGAAGGAAGAGCGCCAGACCTTCCTGTTCTCGGCGACCTTTACCCCGGACATCCTCAACCTGGCCAGCCAGTGGACCCTGGATCCGGCGCATGTGGAGATCGAGGTCACCGTCGACAACGCCGCCGATATCGATCAGCACGTCTATCTGGTCAGCGACGAGGACAAGTCACGCCTGCTGATCAACCTGTTGAAGGACGACAGCCTCGAGCGGGTGATGGTGTTCTGCAACCGTCGTGATCTGGTACGCAAGCTCGACGATCTGCTGCGCGAGGCCGGCGTCAATGTGGCGATGCTCTCCGGCGACGTGCCCCAGACCAAGCGCATCGAGACCCTCGAGCGTTTCCGCGAGGGCGAGGTGCGGGTGCTGGTGGCCACCGACGTGGCCGGTCGCGGCATCCACATCGAGGACGTCAGCCACGTGATCAACTACACCCTGCCGGAAGACCCGGAAGACTACGTGCACCGCATCGGTCGTACCGGTCGTGCCGGCGCCAAGGGGGTGTCGATCAGCTTCGTGGGCGAGGAAGACGCCTTCTCGTTGCCCGAGATCGAGCGCTACATCAACGACAAGCTGCCCTGCGAGCACCCGCCGGAAGGCACGCTGTAACGGCCACGGCCGTAAGGACGACCGACGATGCTGGACGAGGCGCTCAAGGGCGACATCCAGACCGCCTATCGGCGGGTACTCGAGGGCCTCGAGCTGACGCCGCGCTACGGCCAACGGCTGATGATCGCCGAGATCGCCCGCACCCTGGCGGGCATCGAGGCGGATGACGCCGGCAAGCGGACCTCCGATGAGCACGTCTGCGTGCTGGAGGCCGGCACTGGCACCGGCAAGACCCTGGCCTATCTGCTGGCGGCCCTGCCGGTGGCCAAGGCCCGTGGCAAGCGGCTGGTGGTCTCTACCGCTACCGTGGCGCTGCAGGAGCAGGTCCTGCACCAGGACCTGCCGGCGCTCAAGAAGCACAGCGGGCTCGACTTCGATTATGCCCTGGCCAAGGGGCGCGGGCGCTACCTGTGCGTGGCCAAGCTCGAGCAGGCACTGGACGGCGTCGAGGACAATCCGACCCTGTCGCTGTTCGAGCAGGCCATGGAGTCCCGGGACGGCGATGACTTCCATGCGCTGGTCAAGGAGCTGGCCGAGGCCTACGGCAACGGCCGCTGGGAAGGGGATCGCGACAGCTGGCCGGTGGCGATCGCCGACCCTCAGTGGCGGCGCCTGACCACCGATCATCGTCAGTGCACCAATCGTCGCTGCGACCACTTCAGCGCCTGTGCCTTCTTCCGCGCCCGGCGCTATCTGGACAGCGCCGATATCATCGTCGCCAACCACGATCTGGTGCTCGCCGATCTGGCGCTGGGTGGAGGCGCGGTGCTGCCGAGCCCCTCCGATTGCATCTACGTCTTCGACGAAGGGCATCACCTGCCCGACAAGGCGATCGGCCACTTCACCCACCGCTTCGCCGTCAACGGCGCCCTGCGCTGGCTGCGTACCCTCAAGAAATCGCTGACCGAGCTCAACACCGCACTCGGCGTGCAGCCGACCCTGGCACGCCTGCTGGGGGGTTTCCCCGAGGCGATCGCCGCCCTGGAGCCGAGGTTGGGCGAGGTCTTCGCTCTTGGCCATCAGCTCGCCGAGCTACCCGATGGCGCCGGCGAGGAGAGTCGCCAGCTGCGCTTCGACATGGGACGCGCCCCCGAGGCCCTGCGCGAGCAGGCCGGCGGCCTGGTGACGATCTTCGCCGAGCTGTCGCGCAACCTCGAGAGCATGGCCGACATCCTGCGCGAGAGCCTCGACCCGGAGAAGTCCACCGGACTGCCCCGGGAGCAGGCCGAGCCCTGGCTGCCGCTGATTGCCCTGCTGCATGGTCGCGCCCTGGAGGCGCATGGGCTGTGGCTGGCCTTCAGCGAGGTCGACGATACCCGGGAGCCGCCCCGGGCGCGCTGGTTGAGCTTCGAGCAGGTCGGCGGTGAGCCGGAGCTGGTGTTCGCGGCGAGCCCGGTCTCGGCGGCGCACACCCTGGCGCGGACCCTGTGGGGCAGCTGCCACGGCGCGGTGGTCACCTCGGCGACGCTCACGGCGCTGGGGCGCTTCGAGCGCCTGCAGGAGCGAGCGGGGCTGGCCAACCGCTATCGCTACCAGCGCCTGCCGAGTCCATTCGACTACTCCCGGGCGGTGCTGAGCATCCCCCGCGAGGCGGTGGATCCCGGCGATCGCGAGGGCCACGAGCGCGCCATCGTCGACTTCGTGCAGGGGCTCGGCGACAACGAGGCGGTGCTTGCGTTGTTTTCCTCGCGTGCCCAGCTGCGCGCCGTCGAGAAGGCGCTGCCGCGCCGTTATCGCGAGCGGGTGCTGGCGCAGGACCGGCTGCCCAAGCGGGAGCTGATCGAGCGCCATCGCGCCCGGGTCGATGCCGGGGAGGGCAGTATCATCTTCGGCCTGGCGAGCTTCGCCGAGGGCATCGACCTGCCCGGCAAGTACCTGACCCACGTGGTGATCACGCGGCTGCCCTTCGCGGTCCCCGACGATCCGGTCGGGGCGACGCTTGCCGAGTGGATCGAGAGCCAGGGCGGCAACCCCTTCATGCGCATCACCGTGCCGGATGCCTCGATCAAGCTGGTGCAGGCCTGCGGCCGGCTGATCCGCAAGGAGGAGGATGTCGGGCGCATCACCCTGCTGGACAGGCGGGTGCTGACGCGCCGCTACGGCCAGGCGCTGCTCGACGGCCTGCCGCCCTTCACCCGCGAGATCGACGGGGTGGTGCAGGCAAGCTGATCTCCTCTGGCTCCAGGGCTCCAGGGCTCCAGGGCTCCAGGGCTCTGGTGTTCTGGGGCCCTGGCCGCTGCCGCGAGACCAACATGAAGCTGATCCTCAGTCGCAAGGGCTTCGATACCGCCGCCGGCGGGGTGCCGAGCCCGATCTTCCCCGATGGCCGCCTGCTGTCGCTGCCGATCCCCGATGCCCGCTCGACAGTCGCCTACGACGACATCGTTCACGAGGGGGCGTCGCTTGGCCCCTTGGTCGCCGAGCTGACCCGGGGGCGCATCGCGTCCGGGCAGGGCGCCCACCTGGATCCTGATCTGCTGGCAGATAGCCTGCCGCGTCGCCCCGGCTGGCGGCCGGTATTCGGCCAGATGGGCCAGGCCCAGAGCCATCTGCGCAATCAGGGCGTGGGGCCGGGTGATCTGTTCCTGTTCTTCGGGCTCTTCCGGCGGGTCGAGCGACGCGAGGGCGCCTGGCGCTGGGTGCGGGATGCGAGGCCCTGTCACCTGCTGTGGGGCTGGATGCAGGTCGATGAGGTCGTGTCGCTGGCAGACGGCTGGCCGCCGGGTCTCGAGTGGGCACGGGATCATCCTCATGCGCATCGGCTGGAGGCCGCGGGCAACACCCTCTACCTGGCGCGGCCCAGGCTGGTCCTCGACGGCGTGGCCGATGGCCTGCCGGGAGCGGGCGTCTTTACCCATGATGCCCCGGCGCGTCGGCTGACGGCGCCGGAGGCGGAGAGGGTCTCCGACTGGGCGCTGCCGCCTGGCTTCTACCCGGGGGATGGCCAGCCGCCGCTTTCTTATCACGCCGACCCAGGCCGGTGGCGTCTCCATGCGGATCATGTGGCGCTCAAGGCCGTGGCTCGAGGGCAGGAGTTCGTGCTGGATGGCTCGGCCTACCCCGAGGCGCGCGCCTGGGCGGAAGAGCTGATTAGAGGCGGTGTCTGAGGGGCTCTCACCAGTCGCGCTTGTAGAAGGTGAAGCGCGAAGGTGAAACGACACGGGCCCGCCATTTGGCGGGCCCGTGTCGTTGTCTTGTCGAGCTAGGAAGACCGTTCAGTCGATGCAACGCTAAACTATCACGCCGCTCAGTCTTCGCGTCGCTTACTCTGCGCGTCGCTTACTCTTCGCGTCGCTTGGCCAGCACCGGCGTCAGTTTCTCGTTCATGGCGGTGAAGGTGGACACGGTGGTGTCCCAGTCGATGCAGGCATCGGTGATCGAGACGCCGTAGGCGAGGTCGGCCTTGTCGTCCTTGATCTTCTGGTTGCCCCAGCCGATATGGGACTCGACCATCAGGCCGATGATGGAGCGGTTGCCCTCGAGGATCTGGTTGGTGACGTTTTCCATCACCAGCGACTGCAGGGCCGGGTCCTTGTTGGAGTTGGCATGCGAGCAGTCGATCATGATGTTCGGCTGGATGCCTTCCTTCTCCAGCTCCTTCTCGGCGAGCGCCACGCTGACGCTGTCGTAGTTGGGCTTGCCGTTGCCGCCGCGCAGTACTACATGGCCATAGGCATTGCCGCGGGTGCGGATGATCGCCACCTGACCGGCCTGGTCGATGCCGAGGAAGTTGTGCGGATGGGCCACCGATTGCAGGGCGTTGACCGCCACGTCGAGGCTGCCGTCGGTGCCGTTCTTGAAGCCCACGGGGCAGGAGAGGCCGGAGGCCATCTCGCGGTGGGTCTGGGACTCGGTGGTGCGGGCGCCGATCGCCGACCAGCTGATGCAGTCCTGCAGGTACTGGGGCGAGATCGGATCGAGCGCCTCGGTGGCCAGCGGCAGGCCCATCTCGGCAAGATCGACCAGCAGGCGGCGGGCGATGTGCAGGCCTTCCTCGATCTCGAAGGAGCCGTTGAGGTGCGGGTCGTTGATCAGGCCCTTCCAGCCCACGGTGGTGCGGGGCTTCTCGAAGTAGACGCGCATAACGATGTAGAGGCTGTCTTTGACCTCGTCGGCCAGCTTGCGCAGGCGGCGGGCATAGTCCAGCGCCGCGTCCACGTCGTGGATGGAGCAGGGGCCGACCACCACCAGTAGTCGCGGATCGCTGCCATCCAGGATGCGCTGGATCGTCTCGCGGCCCTCGATGACCGTGCGTTCGGCGGCATCGGTCAGGGGAATTTCCTGCTTGAGCGTCTCGGGAGTGATCAGGACATCCTGGGCCAGGACGTTGAGGTTGTTGACCTGCTGTTGTGACATGCCGCTACCTGTGACGTGGATACACGCGTGAAATAAGGATGAAGAACCATCTACTATCGCTCGTGGGCCCGGTAAAAATCAACGGCGACAAGGAACTCGCCGGCACCGGAAGTTGTCCCAGCCGTTCGTGATCGATGGCATGCTGTGTGCTTGATGGAATGCCAATAAACAGGAACACTGACCGATACCCATCATCGAATGCCACCAGGTTTCCACATAAACGATATGACTGCTTGTTTGCTCCCAGCGTTCACCGAGAGTTCGCCTCCGGGGCGGTGCCGCCTGGTTGGCCCGCCTGACAGGACGGCGATTGCCAGCCCCTCCTGCGCCGGAGGGGGCTGAAATGGACACCCGGGAAACCGATCAAGCGCTCGTCGAGCGGGCGCAGCGAGGCGATACGCGAGCCTTCGATCTGCTGGTCAAGAAGTATCAGCACAAGATCATCGGCCTGATCGGTCGCTATGTGCATGACCATGCAGAGGTGCATGACGTGGCGCAGGAGGCCTTCATCAAGGCCTATCGTGCGCTCGGCAAGTTCCGCGCCGAGAGTGCCTTCTACACCTGGCTGTATCGCATCGCCATCAATACCGCCAAGAATCACCTGGTATCTCGCGGACGGCGCCCGCCGGGCAGCGATCTGGATATCGTCGATGCCGAGCTGGTCGACCAGAGCGGCCGACTGTCCGACATCGAATCGCCCGAGGCCTCCATCGCGCGCGACCAGCTGGAGGCGGCGGTGTTCGAGGCCATCGAGAATCTGCCCGAGGATCTGCGCACGGCCATTACCCTGCGCGAGTTCGACGGCCTGTCCTACGAGGACATCGCCCAGGTGATGGATTGCCCGGTGGGCACGGTGCGTTCGCGCATCTTCCGTGCCCGGGAAGCCGTCGATCGCCATATCCAGCCGCTGGTGGTGACCGCGCGCACGCAGGACATGGTCCACGAATGAGCCCGTCGGGCATTTTCTCGCGCCGAGCTGAACTGTTGTCGCCTTGTGGCGTCACATGCTTGGGCCAAATGAATCGCGGTGGCAATGCCTGAAAAGGTGGGATCAATGACGCCATGTCTTGCCCACCGGAACGACAGGTCACGAAGGCTGTTGTCACCATTCGCGTCGACAACCGATCCAAGGGCAACATGCCTTAAAGTGTGAGGGTGCAAGTAATGAATCAGAATCCACGGGAGTCATTGTCTGCCTTGATGGACAGCGAGGCCGACGATCTCGAGCTACCCCGGGTACTCAAGTCGCTGGACGAGTCCGGCGAGGTAGCCGAGACGTGGCGTCGCTACCATCTGGCCCGCAGTCTGATGCAGCGCGACCGGGATCTCGATGTGACCACCGACCTGTCGGCGGGCATCATGGCAAGACTCGCCGATGAACCGGTCCCGGCGCCCGAGACGCCGGTCGCGCCGGCTCGAGGCCTGTTTTCCCGTGTCGGCTCCTTCGCAGGCAGTGCCGCGGCGGCCGCTGCCGTTTCGTTGATGGTGATTACCGGCGTGCAGTATTACAACGCCTCGGAGGACGGTGGCTTGGCAGGGCAGCCGGGATTGGTCAGTGCGCCCGGAGCGACCGCCGGAGATGCGGGTTCGGTGCAGCGGCCATCACTGGTCGATCTACCGCTGTTCCAGTCGTCCGCGTCCGACCGCGGCTTGATCAATGTCGGGGCCGGTATCAAATCGCCGATGATGATGTCGCCGAGCGTGCGGCAGTCTCAGCGCGCCGATCATCAGCAGGCTCGTCTGCTGCAGTCCTATCTCGATCGTCACGCACAAGGCGCGGCCTATGGTAGCGGTGATGCCTGGATGCCGCTGTTGAGGGCCTCCGGCCAAGAGTCGTTGGGTCTGCGTTGATGGCGACATCCCCTCACAAGCGTGATGGCGGCGCAGGCCGAGCATCTATGTTTCGACCGCTAGGGGCTTCCCTCCTGCTGGTGCTGATCTGGTCATCGTCGCCGGCCGTGGCGGAGAGCGAGGAGTCGGCTGGCCTGGACTGCCGCCGCCTGGTCGAGAAGCCGGTGCCGTCCTCCGCCAGCGCCTGGTTCGAGCGCAGCCTCTGGGCCAATCACTGTTACGTCTTCAAGGCCCGCGCCGTGCGTATCGGCGGCGACGGCGTGCGAACGATCGCCCTGTCGCATGACGTCCGCGATGGCATCGAGCATGAGGTGGCACGCTTTCTCGATGGCGAGCCGGTGGTCTTCGAGCGTCGCGGTCGCGTCGGGCGTGGCGCCTTTGCCAACCAGGATGGCGGGGTGCCGGACTCACCGCAGGCGATCATGGCACGTCTCTCCGAGCATTATCGCCTGAGTCTCGGGGGCGAGGAACGCATCGCCGGGCGCCGCGCCATCCGCTTGGATATCGAGCCGCTGGACGACATGCGCTATGGACAGCGCCTCTGGCTGGACGAGATCACGGCCCTGCCGCTCAAGCAGATGCTGCTGGACACCCAGGGACGGGTGCTGGAGACCTTCCAGATCACCGAGATCGAGCATCCGGCGGTCTTCGACGGCCACCTCGAGATGGATCGGGTGCGGACTCTGCCGGATGACTCCTGGCAGCCGGGCTGGCTGCCACCCGGCTTCGTGGCGCAGCCGGTGACAACGGCCAGCGCCCGACATGCCGAGGCGGTGCGCCATCGGTTCTTCAGCGACGGCCTCTCCAGCCTGAGCATGTTCGTCGAGCCCCTCGTGCCGGAGCGGTCGGCGCTGGCCCCCGGGCTGCATCGCCTCGGCATCTCCTATGCCGCGGTCCGCCACCTGTCACTGGGCGGTCAGCCCATGCAGGTGGTCGCGATGGGGGAATTGCCGGCCGAGGTGCTGGTGAGGGTCGTCGAGCGGGTCAGCCTGGATGCCGATGGATCAGTCTCGCAGGAGGCGCCATGACGTTCGCCCAGGATCTGTCCGAGACGCACTGCCTCGAGGCGTCGGCCCGGGTCGAGGCTCTGCTTCCGGAAGGCGCCCGGATCAGCGTGCTCACCCAGAGCGGCTGCGCCGGCTGTGCGTCCCGACAGGGCTGCGGTACCGGCCTGCTGGCTAGTCGGAAGCGACAGCGTGCCCAGCAGTTGATCGTTCATACCTCCCGGTCGCTGACGGTCGGCCAGGCGGTACGTGTCGGCCTGCCGGCGCGACGCTTCTTGAGTGGCGCAGTGGCCGTCTATGGCTTGCCTCTGCTGACCTCTCTGGTCGCCGGTGGCGCGGCCGAGGCCTGGCTGGCAGCGGGGCATCCGCTGGTGCCGGTGGCCTTCCTGGCGGGCCTGGCCGGGGGCATGTCGGGGCTGGCCCTGTGGACTCGCTACCAATCCCCGGTCTATCGCCCGGTGTTGCTCGACCCTTCTCCCCCCTGAGCGACGGGTCACACCATATAACCAATAAACCAGGGATGATTCACGGGAATGGCCATGACCTCGACGACTCGGGGTTGCTGGCATTCAACCATGCCGATCCACGCATTACCTTTCCATGCTGTTGCAGGAGTGACTATGGAACGTACGCTTCGCCATTCTTTCGCTTTCGCCGTGCTGATGATGCTGGCCCTGGCCTGTGCCTCGGCCCAGGCCAGGGACCTGCCCGACTTCACCGAGCTGGTCGAGCAGGCGGCCCCGGGCGTGGTCAACATCTCGACGACACGCACCGTGACCTCCGGCGGGTTTTCCTATCACGGCCCCGGGGGCGAGGAAATCCCCGAGATCTTCCGGCGCTTCTTCGGCGATCAGCTCCCGATACCGGGCGGCGGCCAGAAGCGGGAACGCGAGCGCCAGTCGCTGGGTTCCGGCTTCGTGATCAGCGAGGACGGCTACATCATGACCAATGCCCACGTGGTCCAGGATGCCGATGAGATCCTGGTGCGTCTCAATGATCGCCGCGAGCTCGAGGCCGAGCTGGTCGGTGCCGATGCCAAGACCGATGTGGCACTGCTCAAGGTCGACGCCGACAACCTGCCGACTCTCGAGATCGGCGACTCCGATACGCTCGAGGTGGGGGAGTGGGTGGCCGCCATCGGCTCGCCCTTCGGCTTCGATCACTCGGTGACCGCCGGTATCGTCAGCGCTATCAACCGCACCCTGCCGTCCGATGCCTATGTGCCCTTCATCCAGACCGATGTGGCCATCAATCCGGGCAACTCCGGCGGGCCGCTGTTCAATCTCGATGGCGAGGTCGTGGGCATCAATTCGCAGATCTTTACCCGCAACGGCGGCTTCATGGGCCTGTCGTTCGCGATTCCGATCAGCGTAGCCATGGACGTCGCCGATCAGCTCAAGAACGAAGGCCGGGTCAGCCGTGGCTGGCTGGGGGTGGTGATCCAGCCGGTCTCTCGGGATCTGGCCGAGTCCTTCGGCCTGGAAGGTCCGACCGGGGCGCTGATCGCCGATCTCGATCCCGAGGGCCCCGCCGCCCGTGATGGCCTGAAGGCCGGCGACGTCATCATCGGCGTCAACGGGGAGGACGTCGATCGGTCCAGCACCTTGCCGCGGCTGGTGGGGCGCGTCCGCCCGGGCGAGGATGTCGAGCTTGCGCTGATGCGCGACGGTCGCGAGCGCGAGCTGACCGTGACCGTGGGCGCCTGGCCGGATGCGCCGGGTGGCCAGCAGGCATCGGGTCCGTCTACTGGCCGCCAGGCCCGCCTGGGACTTGCGGTCATGCCCCTCGAGGAAAACGTGCGCGAGCGGCTGGGCATCGACGGCGGGGTGCGCGTCGAGTCGGTCGAGCCCGGTGGCGTCGCCCAGCAGGCAGGCATTCGCCCGGGCGACGTGCTGGTCTCGGTGGACCATCAGGCCATTTCTTCACCGAAACGGCTGATGTCGGTGATCGAGTCGCTGGAGGCCGGGCGTGCCGTGCCGGTGCGTCTCTATCGCGAGGGCCGCTCCCTGTACGTGGCGCTGCGCCTCGAGGCCGACTAGTCGACTCCGTGAGTCGAGGCGAAGGACGGGGCCTGCGGGCCCCGTCCTGCGTCGGGAGCAGGCTTGCCGGTGGTGTCGCTGTTCCTGTCGGGCCCTTGCCGGTACAATGCCGGCATTCTTTTCAAGACGCTCCTCTCGTCGGGCCCTTTCCCGACGATGCTAGGATGCGTACCAAGAACCGGATGACTGTGCATGAGCAACAACGCAACGAGCAAAGACCTGAGCCTGATTCGAAACTTCTCGATCATCGCCCACATCGATCATGGCAAGTCGACCCTCTCGGATCGCATCATTCAGATCTGCGGAGGCCTGACCGATCGCGAGCTCAAGGAGCAGGTGCTCGATTCCATGGATATCGAGCGGGAGCGCGGTATCACCATCAAGGCACAGTCGGTCACCCTGGATTACCAGGCCGATGACGGGAAGACCTACCAGCTCAACTTCATCGACACCCCGGGTCACGTCGACTTCTCCTATGAGGTCTCACGTTCGCTCTACGCCTGCGAGGGCGCGCTGCTGGTGGTCGATGCCGGTCAGGGGGTCGAGGCGCAGTCCGTGGCCAACTGCTATACCGCCGTGGAGCAGGGTCTCGAGGTGCTGCCGGTGCTCAACAAGATGGACCTGCCCCAGGCCGACCCGGACAAGGTCAGCCAGGAGATCGAGGAGATCATCGGGCTGGATGCCACCGATGCCTGTCAGGTCTCGGCCAAGAGCGGCATGGGCATGGAAGCACTGCTCGAGCGCCTGGTGCGCGACATCCCGGCCCCCAAGGGCGATCGGGACGCACCGTTGCAGGCGCTGATCGTCGATTCCTGGTTCGACAATTACCTGGGCGTGGTCTCCCTGGTGCGGGTCTTCGACGGCACCCTGAAGAAGGGCGACAAGATCCGCATGACCTCCACGGGCCGCGATTGGCCGGTCGGTGAGGTGGGCATCTTCACGCCGCTGCGCAAGGAAACCGGCATCCTGCGGGCCGGCGAAGTCGGTTTCGTGGTCGCCGGTATCAAGGATATCCACGGCGCGCCGGTGGGTGACACCATCACCCATGCCAAGACCCCCGACGTGCCGCGTCTGCCGGGCTTCCAGAAGGTCAAGCCGCAGGTCTATGCGGGTATGTTCCCGGTCAGCTCCGATGACTATGAGGACTTCCGCGATGCCCTCGAGAAGCTGGCGCTCAACGATGCCTCCCTGGACTACGAGCCGGAGAATTCCGATGCCCTGGGCTTCGGCTTCCGCGTCGGCTTCCTCGGCACCCTGCACATGGAGATCATCCAGGAGCGCCTGGAGCGGGAATACAACCTCGACCTGCTGACCACTGCGCCCACGGTGGTCTACGAACTGGCGATGGACAGCGGCGAGGTCATCTACGTCTCGAACCCCTCGAAGCTTCCGGACATGGCCAACGTTGACGAGATGCGTGAGCCGGTCGTGCGGGCCAGCATCCTGGTGCCCCAGGAGTTCGTTGGCAATGTCATCACCGAGTGTGAGCAGCGCCGCGGCACCCAGCTCGACATGCAGTTCCTGGGCAGCCAGATTCAGCTGACCTACGAGCTGCCGATGTCCGAGGTGGTGATGGACTTCTTCGATCGTCTGAAGTCGATCACCAAGGGCTATGCGTCGCTTGATTACAACTTCGAGCGCTTCGAGGCCGCCAAGCTGGCGCGCCTGGACGTGCTGATCAACGGCGACCGGGTCGATGCCCTGGCAGTCATCATCCACCGCGATCATGCCCATTCCCGTGGCCGCTTGCTGGTTGAGAAGATGAAGGAGCTGATTCCGCGCCAGATGTTCGACGTGGCGATCCAGGCCGCGATCGGCGGCCAGGTCGTGGCTCGCTCGACGGTCAAGGCGCTGCGCAAGAACGTGACCGCCAAGTGCTATGGTGGCGATGCATCCCGCAAGAAGAAGCTGCTCGAGAAGCAGAAGGCGGGCAAAAAACGCATGAAGCAGGTAGGCCGGGTCGAGATCCCGCAGGAGGCCTTCCTCGCCGTGCTCAAGGTGAACGACTAGGATGCTCTAACACATGGATTTCTCGCTTCTGCTGGTGGTGGCCGTCGCGGTCACCGGGTTGATCTGGCTGCTCGACAGCGTCTGGTGGTCCAAACGCCGCCAGCAGCGCCCGATGCTTGCCACCGGCGACGGCCCTACGGGCCATGAGTCGGATCACAGGGAGAGCGCAGGCGTTGCCGTTCCCGCGACGAGTGCCAAGGAGCCCTGGCTCGTCGACTACGCGCGCTCCTTCTTCCCGGTGCTGCTGGTGGTGCTGGTGCTGCGCAGCTTCGTGGTCGAGCCCTTCCAGATCCCCTCGGGCTCGATGCGCCCGACCCTGGAGATCGGTGACTTCATCCTGGTCAACAAGTTCACCTACGGGCTGCGTCTGCCGGTCACCAACACCGAGCTGGTCGATCTCGGCGAGCCCGAGCGGGGTGACGTGATGGTGTTCCGGTTTCCCCAGGATCCCTCGGTGAACTTCATCAAGCGGGTGATCGGGCTACCGGGCGATCGTATTCGCTACGAAGGCAAGCAGCTCTATATCAATGGCGAGCCGGTCGCCAAGCAGCTGGTCGACGGGAGCGACACCGACCAGTTGGAAGAGGTGCTGCTCGAGGAAAGCCTGGGCGATGCCACCCACGCCATTTACAATAATTTTCGCGACCCGGGGCCGCAGATGCGCGAGCTTCGCGTGCCCGAGGGCCATTATTTCATGATGGGCGACAACCGTGACCACTCCAACGACAGCCGCTACTGGGGCTTCGTGCCGGAGGAGAACATCGTCGGCGAAGCCTTCGCCGTGTGGATGCACTGGAACGGCGGCCTGCCGAGCTTCGGCGAGGTCCGATTGATCGACTGACCCAGTCGCGGCCCTGGTGGCCGCGCCCGATCCCACGCCCATCGATGATGACAACCTTACAGAGAGTAGCAGGAGTTTCGTGAGCAACCCCTTGAATGCCTTCAGCCGCCGGGTCGGCCATGAGTTCGCCGATCCCGGCCTGCTGGAGCTGGCCATGACCCATCGCAGCTTTGGCGGCCAGAACAACGAACGGCTCGAGTTCCTCGGCGATTCCATCGTCAACTTCGTGATCGCCGAGGCGCTGTTCCGGCGCTTTCCGGAAGCCCGGGAAGGCCAGCTGTCCCGGCTGCGCGCCCGCCTGGTCAAGGGGCAGACCCTGGCCGAGCTGGGCCGCGAGTTTTCCGTCGGCGAATGCCTGCGCCTGGGCTCCGGCGAGATGAAGAGCGGCGGCCATCGCCGCGACTCGATTCTCGCCGATGCCGTCGAGGCCGTGATCGGCGCCATCTATCTGGATGCCGGCATGGACGTGGCCAAGGCCCGCGTGCTGTCCTGGTTCGCGAAGCGCCTCGAGGCGCTTGATCTTCAGGATACTCAGAAGGATCCCAAGACTCGCCTGCAGGAATTCCTGCAGTCGCGCCAGTCGCCGCTGCCCCGCTATGAGGTGGTGACGGTGGATGGCGAGGCCCATGCCCAGACCTTTACCGTCGAGTGTCATATCGAGATGCTCGAGGAACACACCGTGGGGGTGGGATCGAGCCGCCGCCATGCTGAACAGCAGGCTGCCGAGCTTGCCCTGACACGCCTAGATCCCCGTGGAGGTCGCTCATGACTCAGTCCTGTGGCTTCGTCGCCATCGTCGGGCGGCCCAACGTCGGCAAGTCGACGCTGATGAATCGCATCCTCGGTCAGAAGGTCTCCATCACCTCGCGGCGCCCGCAGACCACGCGCCACCAGGTGATGGGCATCAAGACCGAGGACGAGACCCAGTTCATCTATGTCGACACCCCCGGCATGCACATCATGTCGAAGGATCGCAACAAGGCGATCAACCGCTTCATGAACCAGGCGGCCACCCAGGCCCTGCGCGACATCGATTGCGTGGTCTTCATCGTCGACCGCACCCGCTGGGCGCCGGAAGATCAGGTGGTGCTCGACAAGCTGACCCACGTCACCGCGCCGGTGATCCTGGCCGTGAACAAGGTGGACTGGCTCGAGGACAAGGCCAGCCTCCTGCCCTGGCTCGAGCAGATCGGCGCCAAGCGCGACTTCGCCGCCATCCTGCCGATCTCGGCCAAGCACGGTACCAACGTGCCCGAGCTCGAGGCCGAGGTCGCCAAGCACCTGCCGGAAGGCATCCATCACTTCCCCGATGATCAGATCACCGACAAGAGTTCCCGCTTCCTGGCGGCCGAGCTGGTCCGCGAAAAGGTCATGCGCCAGCTGGGGGACGAGCTGCCGTACCAGATGACCGTCGAGATCGAGGAGTTCAAGACCGATCAGCGCGGCACCCTGCACATCAGCGCCCTGATGATGGTCGAGCGTCAGGGGCAGAAGAAGATCCTGATCGGCGAGGCCGGCGATCGCATCAAGAAGATCGGCCGCGAGGCGCGCCTGGAGATGGAGCGCGCCTTCGAATCAAAGGTGATGCTCAACCTCTGGGTCAAGGTCAAACGCGGCTGGTCCGACGACGAGCGGGCCCTGAAGAGCTTGGGCTACGACCTCGACTGAGCCCCGTTATGCAGCCTCAGCCGGCCTACCTGCTGCACAAGCGCCCCTATCGAGAGACCAGCGCCCTGGTCGACCTGCTGACCCTGGATCATGGCCGCATTCGCGCCGTGGCCCAGGGCGTACAGCGGCCGGGTAGCCGGTCTCGAACCCGGCTGCAGCCCTTCACACCGCTGCACCTGACCTGGACGGGGGCGGGGGAGCTGAAGCGCCTGCGTCTGATGGAGAGTACCGGCAGCGCGCCGATGCTTGTCGGTGAGGGGCTACTGTGCGGCTTCTACGCCAACGAACTGCTGACCCGGCTGCTGCCGCTGGAGCTGCCGGTGGCCGAGGTCTTCGCCTTCTATGGGGCGGCACTGAAGGAGCTGCCGCGACCTGGTGATCGGGCCGGCGCCCTGCGGCGGCTGGAGTTCTCCCTGCTCGAGGCGCTGGACGCCGAGCCGGTGTTCTGTGATCTCGACGGCGCCGAGCTCGATCCCCAGACCCGCTATGTCTACCACGGCGAGGCGCGTCGTTTCAGTGCGCTGACCTCAGGCGACAACCGTGGCCTCGATGGCCGCACCCTCAGGCTGCTGGAACAGGGCGACTGGGCGGCGCCAGGACTCGCCGCGCCGGCGCGCTCGCTGGCGCGGGCCGCTCTGGCGCCGCTGCTCGGCTCGCGGCCCCTCAGGGCTCGCGAGCTGATGCAGCAACTGGCCGCATGCCGCCGTTCCGGCTGATATCCTGCCCCTAGCGTTCGACTCACCCCTGATTACCCACTGGAGAGGCTGTCTCATGCATCCCCCTCGTATCCTGCTCGGCGTCAACATCGATCACATCGCCACCCTGCGTCAGGCCCGCGGCACCCGGTTCCCCGACCCCGTTCAGGCGGCCCTGCTCGCCGAGGAAGCCGGGGCGGATGGCATCACCGTGCACCTGCGGGAAGACCGTCGTCATATCCAGGAGCGCGATGTCAGGCTCCTCGCCGAGGTGCTGAACACCCGCATGAACCTCGAGATGGCGGTGACGCCGGCGATGATTGAGCTGGCCGAGGAGATTCGCCCGGCCCATGTCTGCCTGGTGCCGGAAAAGCGCGAGGAGCTGACCACCGAGGGCGGACTCGACGTGGCCGGGGCGCGCGAGACCATCGCCGCCGCCTGTGCGCGTCTGGCCG
This sequence comes from Halomonas sp. YLGW01, assembly GCF_014840935.1. NCBI lineage: Bacteria > Pseudomonadati > Pseudomonadota > Gammaproteobacteria > Oceanospirillales > Halomonadaceae > Halomonas > Halomonas sp. YLGW01. Next base: position 1,178,734 of record NZ_CP062005.1, read on the forward strand.
CGGTCGGCTGCGAGGTGTCGCTGTTCATCGATCCCGAGCCCGAGCAGATCGAAGCGGCGCGGGAGGTCGGTGCGCCGGTGATCGAGCTGCACACCGGGGCCTATGCGGAGGCAGTGGGCGAAGAGGCCCATCGCGAGCATGCCCGTCTGTCGGCGGCCACCGAGATGGCGCTGGAGCTGGGGCTGGTGGTCAACGCGGGGCATGGCCTGCACTACCACAATGTTGAGGCGATCGCCGCCATTCCGGGGCTCACCGAGCTGAACATCGGCCATGCGATCATCGCGCGTTCGCTGTTCGTGGGGCTCAAGGAGGCCGTGGCGGAGATGAAGCGCCTGGCGATCGCCGGCCAGGAAGCCGGCCTGGTGGCGGCGATGGAAGCCCACGATCATGATCATGACCACGCGCATGACCATGACCACCATGGTCATGAGCACGGTGAGGGCTAGTCGGCATGATCCTGGGGATCGGCACCGATATCGCACGAGTGGCCCGCTTCGAGGCCGCCATGGCGCGCCACGGCGAGCGCTTCGCGGCGCGCCTGCTCGGGGCGCATGAGCAGGCTCGGCTTGCCGAGCATGGGCAGCCCGCCGCCTACCTGGCCAAGCGCTTCGCCGCCAAGGAGGCCTTCGTCAAGGCGCTCGGCACCGGCATGCGAGAGGGCATGCGCTGGGGCGAGATTCAGGTGGTCAACGACCGTCTGGGCCGGCCCGCGCTCAGCCTGTCGGGCCAGGCCCAGGTGCTAGCCGAGCGCCTGGGCGTGACCGGCCTTCATCTCTCGCTCTCCGACGAGGCCGAGCTGGCGCTGGCACTGGTGGTGCTGGAGGGCTGAGCCTGTCGCGCCTGCCAGGCACGCAGGCGGCCCATGGCGGCATAGAGCTCCTTCAGCAGGGAGCCGACCGCCGCCACGCCCTGTACCCGCAGCTTGGTCTCCAGGGTCTCGGCGAGCAGGGCCAGCTGGGGCGCCCCGCAATAGCGGCAGGCGCCGTTGAGGCGATGAATGGCCTCCAGAAAGGCCTCCGAATCCTGAGCCTGCCAGGCAGCGTCCAGGGCACGCTCGCTGTCATCGAGACTCTCCAGCAACAGCGTCAGTGTCTTCCTCGCCAGATCCTCCCGGCCGCCGGCCAGGCGGGCCCCCAGTCCCATGTCGACCACCGCTAGCTCCCCGTCGGATTCGACAGGGCCGTCCTGGGGGGGCTCGGCTGTCGACAGGGATGACCCGCTACGCTCCTGGCGGGGTGGGGGAAGCCTCAGGCCCAGGTGCTGGCCGAGCAGCGTGACCAGCCGCTGGGCGTCGATCGGTTTGATCAGTACATCGTGCATGCCGCTGGACAGCAGCCGCTGACGTTCCTGCTCCTGGGCGTGCGCGGTGACGGCGATGATCGGGCAGGTCTTCCAGTCGTCGCCCAGCTGGCGAAGCGCCGCCAGGGTGGCCTCCCCATCCATGCCGGGCATGCGGATATCCATCAGCACCAGATCGACCCGCTCGCTCTGGGCCAGCGCCAGGGCCTCTTCACCGCTTGAGGCTAGCAGCGACATGATGCCCGCTTCGCGCAGCAATTCCTGCAGCAGCAGCCGGTTGGAGGCCACGTCGTCGACGACCATGACCCGCGGCGAGGGAATCGCCGGGAGTCCGGTCTGGTCACTCCTGGAGCGCGGCACCCGGGTGGAGGGCGTCGGCCCGAGCTGCCGCTTGATGGTATCGGCCAGCAGTTGGCGGGAGATGGGCTTGGTCAGCGTCTCGCCGCCGCCGGGCAGGCGCAGCTCCGGTATGTCGTAGGGACTGGCATTGACCATCAGGATGGCCGGGCAGTCGCTGTCATCCAGGTAGGTCTGCCAGCTCGCCAGTCGCTCGGGTGCAAGGTCTTCGAAGTTAAGGCCACCCAGCACCAGGTCGGGGTAGGGCGGATCGGCGACCTGGTCGGCATCGGGGGGCAGCACCTGGGCATTCCAGGTCACGAGCAGGTGATGGAGGGCGCGCTGGGTGACGAGGTGAGGCTCAAACAGGGCGACGACTCGCCCGCCCAGGTCGAGCTCAGGCGAACGGAGCTGCTGGCGAGAGGAGGCCAGCGGCAGGTTGAAAGAGAACACCGACCCTTCGCCGGCTTCGCTGGACATGGTGATGGCGCCGCCCATCTGTTCGATAAGCTGGCGACAGATCAGGAGCCCAAGCCCGGTGCCGCCGAACTGGCGGGCGTCACTGGAGTTGGCCTGGCTGAAGGCCTTGAACAGGCGGTCGCGCTGCTCCTTGGACAGGCCGATGCCGGTATCGCTGACGGTGATCCTCAGCGTGACCTGGTGCTCCCGGGTTTCCTCGAGCATGACCCGCACGATGACCTCGCCCTGCTCGGTGAACTTGACCGCGTTGTTGATCAGGTTGGTCAGCACCTGGCGGATGCGCAGCGGGTCGCCCTGGAGGTCGATGGGCACGTCGTCGAAGACCAGGCCCAGCAGGTGCAGGCCCTTCTCGTGGGCCTGGGGCGCCTGCAGGCCCAGCACCTCGTCGACCAGTGCCACCATGTCCAGGTGCACGGTCTCGAGCTCCAGCTTGCCGGCCTCGATCTTGGAGAAGTCGAGGATGTCGTTGACCAGCTTCAGCAGGCTGTCCGAGGTGCGCTGCATGTGCTCGAGCCAGTCGCGCTGGCGACCGTCGAGCCCGGAGCGCCCCAGCAGCTGGCAGAAGCCGATGATGCCGTTGAGCGGGGTGCGGATCTCGTGACTCATGTTGGCCAGGAATTCGGACTTGATGCGGTTGGCCTCCAGGGCCCGGCGATGCGCCATGTCGAGCTCGATATTCTTGACCTCGATGGTTTCCATCGACTCCTGCAGGTCCTGGGTGCTCTGTTCGATCTGCGCCTGCATGTCCTCCTGCACCCGCTCCAGATGGTCGCGCAGGGTGTTCACCTCCGCCATGAGCCCTGCGGTCTCCGATGGCCCCGTCTCGGGCAGGCGAAGGTCGCGATCGCCGCGGTTGAGGCGCTCCAGCGCCGACTGCAGGACGCCCAAGGGGTCGGTGATCCGGCGACTCAGCGAGTAGGCCGCCAGGAAGAGCCCGAGGCCGGCGATCAGTAGGCCGAGCCCATGGAACAGCAGGTGGCGGTAGCGGCTCAGGGTGAGACTCAGGGTCTCGACCTCCACGGCAAGCCACGCGCCCCCGGGCTGGTTGAGTGGTCGTGTCAGCAGCCAGCCGGCGCCGTCGGTATCCAGGGTCGGCGCGGCCGGCGGGCTGGCAGAGCCGCGGGGAGGCTGGCCAAGCGACAGCAACGGCGTGTTCGACCCTGTGAAGAGACGCACCGAACGCACTTCCTCGAGCCGAAGCAGGGCCTCGGCCAGTGGCCGCAATGCCTCGCCTTGGGCTTCGTTGCTGGCCTCGCCAGGCGGGATGCCCAGCGTCTCGCCCATCGCCTGGGCGACAAGGGCGGTATGTTCCATCAGCCGCTGCTCAAGCGCCAGGCGACGGGCGCCGGCGTCGTGAGTTAGGGTCAGGGCGGAGGTGATGGCCAGCAAGCCCAGTGGCAGGCACATCAGCCACAGCAGCAGGCGCGTCTTGATCGGCATGCACAACTCTCTAGCGACATCGTTTTCATGCAGTATGCCACAGCCTTTGCCCATCCCTGTCACCGCGACACGCCCGGCGATATAATGCGGTAAAAGACTTTTCCAGAAGGAAGGTTAGATGCAGTTTCCCACGCTCGAGGATGTGGTTGGCAACACCCCGCTGGTGCGCCTGAAGCGCATCGCTGCCGGACGCAACAACACGCTGCTGGCCAAGCTCGAGGGCAACAATCCGGCCGGCTCGGTCAAGGATCGTCCGGCCCTGTCGATGATCAGTGAGGCCGAGGCCCGCGGCGAGATCGCCCCAGGCGATACCCTGATCGAGGCCACCTCCGGCAATACCGGCATCGCGCTGGCCATGGCCGCCGCCATGAAGGGCTATCGCATGGTGCTGATCATGCCCGACAACGCTTCCAGTGAGCGCAAGCAGGCCATGGCGGCCTTCGGCGCCGAGCTGATTCCGGTCACCCGGGAGCAGGGCATGGAAGGGGCGCGGGATCTGGCCGACACCATGATTGCCAATGGCGAGGGAAAGCCCCTCAACCAGTTCGCCAACCCCGACAATCCCCTGGCGCACTACCGCACCACCGGGCCGGAGCTGTGGCGCCAGACCGAGGGAACCATCACCCACTTCATCAGTTCGATGGGCACCACCGGGACCATCATGGGCGTCTCGCGCTATCTCAAGGAGCAGAATCCCGAGGTGCAGGTCATCGGCCTGCAACCCGAGGACGGCGCCAGCATCGCCGGCATCCGTCGCTGGCCCGAGGCCTACCTGCCGAGTATCTTCGAGCCCGCCCGAGTCGATCGGGTGATCGATATCGGCCAGGCCGAGGCCGAGCAGCAGATGCGTCGCCTGGCGCGGGAAGAGGGCATCCTCGCCGGAGTCTCCTCCGGTGGCGCCCTGGCCGGTGCGCTGAAGATTGCCGAGGAAGTCGAAGACGCGGTGATCGCCTTCATCGTCTGCGATCGCGGCGATCGCTATCTTTCCACCGGCCTCTTCGCCCCGGAGCAATAGGATGGCGATGCTAGGCAAGCGGCGCTCGCCGAGACCGGCCACCCGGAAACCCTCGTCCACCCGCCCGACTCCGCCCGCTGCGGATGAGGGCGTGACGATCCTGCGGCTCGCCCACGACGGGCGAGGCGTGGCCCGCGATGCGGCCGGCAAGACCCTGTTCGTGGATCGTGCCCTGCCCGGTGAACGGGTCGAGGTGGCCGTGCACAAGAGCCGCCAGCGCTTCGACGAGGCGCATGTGCGCGAGGTGCTCAAGGCCGCCCCCGAGCGAGTGACGCCGACTTGCCCGCATTTCGGCGTCTGTGGCGGCTGTGATCTCCAGCATCAGACCCTCGAGGCCCAGCGTAATCACAAGCAGCAGGTGCTGGTCGAGCAGCTGGCGCGCCAGGGGCTTGAGCTCGAGCAGTCGCCCGACCTGCTGGCCGGCGAGGGTCTGGGCTATCGGCGCCGCGCCCGGCTCGGGGTCAAGGTGGATGCCGAGGGTAGTATCCATCTGGGCTTCCGCGCCCGAGGCAGCCATCACCTGATCGACATGACCGCATGTCCGGTGCTGGTGCCGGCCCTCGAGGCCTTGCTGTCGCCGCTGCGCGAGCGGCTCGCGACCCTCGATGCACCGCGTCAGGTGGGGCATCTTGAGCTGATCGCAAGCGATGCCGGCGTCTGTCTGGTGGTGCGTCAGCTGCGCGATCAGCCGGCCGATGCCAAGCACTGGAACGCCTTCGCCGCGGCCCACGGGCTGTCGCTTGGCTGGCTGGTCGGCCGCGAGACGCCGCGTCTCGAGTGGCTCACCGAGGCGCCGGATCTTCACTACGGCCTGACGCTGTCCGACTCTGGACAGGCGCCTGGACAGGAGCCTGAACAGGAAAAGACGCGCGAGCTGGTGCTGGGTTTCGCCCCGGGCGACTTCCTGCAGGTCAATGCCGAGGTCAACCAGTGCCTGGTTGATACCGCCCTTGCGTGGCTGGCGCCTCAGGCCGGTGAGCGGGTACTCGACTGCTTCGCCGGGGTGGGCAATTTTAGCCTGGCGCTGGCCGCGCGCACGGGTGAGGTGACCGGCGTGGAGGGGAGTCCCAGGATGGTCGAGCGGCTGGCCGCCAATGCCCGGCGCAACGGCTTCGCGGGGATCACCGCCCGCCAGGCGGACCTGAGTCGCGAGGATCAGGCCCGTGCGCTGCTGGCCGAGACCGAGTGGGACCTGGTGGTGCTGGACCCGCCCCGGGAGGGCGCCGAGGCCCTGTCCCGCCGGCTGGCCACCTCCCGAGTCTCGCGGATCCTCTATGTCTCCTGTGACCCGGCAACCCTCGCCCGGGACGCGGCCCACCTGGTGGCCGGTGGCTACCGGCTCAAGCGTGCGGCGGTCGCCGACATGTTTGCGCAGACGGCCCACCTCGAGGCCGTGCTGCTATTTGAGCACCCCGAATTTCCTGCGTCCGCGGCGACGCCGGCGCAGATGCCAAAGGAGTGAAGCACCATGGTGAAGGTGCGTGATGACCAGCCGCTGACCGATGACGGCGCGGTGGATCTCGAGCAATGGCTGGCTCGCCTGGGCGAGGAGGCCTTGCTGACCGATGTCGGACGACTGCGCGAGGTCTGCGAACTGGCTCGCCGGTTGGCCGACGAGGCGAGCCAGGCTCAGCAGCTCGGGCTTGGCAATGGCTCGAGCTATCGCATGGGCCTGGAAATGGCGGACATCCTCGGTGAGCTCAAGCTCGATCAGACCGCTCTGGAAGCCGCCGTCCTGTATCGCTCGGTGCGCGTTGGGCTGATCTCGGTTGAGGCCATCGAGAAGCGCTTCGGCAAGGAAGTCGCCAGCCTGATCGAGGGCGTGCTGCAGATGGCGGCGATCAGTCATCAGGCGCTGCCCAGTCAGGACATGACCCAGTACAACCAGCAGGACAACTTGCGACGCATGCTGGTGACCATGATCGACGACGTGCGGGTCGCACTGATCAAGATCGCCGAGCGCACCTGCGCCCTGCGCCAGGTCAAGGACTCCACTCGCGACAAGCGTCTGCGAGTGGCCCGCGAGGTGTTCGACATCTATGGCCCGCTGGCGCATCGGCTGGGCATCGGCCATCTCAAGTGGGAGCTCGAGGACCTGTCCTTTCGCTATCTCCACGAGGCCGAGTACAAGTCGATCGCCAAGCAGCTCGCCGAAAAGCGTCTCGACCGGACCCGCTACATCAACGATGTGGTGGGCACGCTCAAGGAGCTGCTGGAAGCGCAGGGCATCCACGAGTACGACGTCGACGGCCGTGCCAAGCATATCTACTCGATCTGGCGGAAGATGCAGCGCAAGCACATCGACTTCTCCCAGGTCTATGACGTGCGGGCGGTGCGTATCCTGGTGCCCCGGGTAGCCGACTGCTATACGGCGCTGGGCATCGTCCACTCGCGCTGGCATCACGTGCCTCACGAGTTCGACGACTACATCGCCAATCCCAAGAAGAATGGCTACCAGTCGCTGCATACCGCGGTGATCGGTCCCGAGAACAAGGTGCTCGAGATTCAGATCCGCACCTTCGCCATGCACGAGGAAGCAGAACTCGGCGTCTGTGCTCACTGGCGCTACAAGGGCCACGACACCAAGGCCAAGAGCCGCAGCTACGAGGACAAGATCGCCTGGCTGCGCCAGGTGCTCGAATGGCAGGAGGAGGTCGGCGGCTTCGGCGACCTGCGCGAGGAACTCTCAAGCGACGTGGCACCGGACCGCATCTACGTCTTCACCCCCGACGGCCATGTCATCGATCTGCCGCGGGTCGCCACGCCGATCGACTTCGCCTACCGGGTGCACACCGAGATCGGTCACCGCTGTCGTGGCGCCAAGGTCAACGGTCGCATCGTACCGCTGACCTACGAGCTCAAGACCGGCCAGCAGATCGAGATCCTCACGGCCACCAAGGGCGGCCCCAGCCGCGACTGGCTCAACCCCTCGGTGGGCTTCGTGCGCACCTCTCGGGCGCGAGCCAAGATCCAGGCCTGGTTCAAGCAGCAGGCCCGTGGCCAGAACCTCGAGGAGGGCAAGGCGCTCTTCGACAAGGAGATGAAGCGCCTCGACGTCGAGGACATCGACCTCACGACCCTGGCGCAGAAGGTCAACTACACGACCCCCGAGGACATGTATGCGGCCATCGGTGCTGGTGATCTGCGCATCGGTCAGGTGCTGCATCAGGCGCAGCAGCTGTTCGGCGAGCACGATGACCAGGAGCAGCTCGACCGGCTGTTGGCCAAGCCGCGCCGCGAGAAGCAGGCCGCCGGTGGCCAGGACATCACCGTGCTGGGGGTGGGCAATCTCAAGACCAGCATGGCCAACTGCTGCCACCCGGTGCCCGGCGAGCAGATCGTCGGCTTCATTACCCAGGGGCGCGGCGTCACCGTGCACCGCCAGGACTGCCCGAACATCCTCCAGCTGCGCCTCGACGAGCCCAAGCGTATCATCGAGGTGGAGTGGGGCGAGCGGGCCGCGACCCGCTATCCGGTGGATATCGAGATCGAGGCCTGGGACCGTTCGGGCCTCCTGCGGGATGTCACCGGCGTGTTGGGCAACGACAAGGTCAACGTGCTCTCGGTGAACACCCAGACCGATGAGGTCGAGGGCCTGGCGAGAATGACCATTACCCTCGAGGTCGATGGACTGGAGACCCTGGGGCGGCTGTTCTCGCGCATCCAGCAGCTCTCCAACGTGCTCGATGTCAAGCGCCTGAGAAGCGGTGCCAAGGGCAAGGCCCGTGGCAAGGGAGGGCGCTCATGAGCGAGCGCCACGGCCTCGATGACCTGCTGACCCTGATGGCGGTGCTGCGCGATGCCGAGCAGGGCTGCCCGTGGGATCTCAAGCAGGACTGGGACACGATCGTGCCGCACACCCTCGAGGAGGCCTATGAAGTCGCCGATGCCATCGAGCGCCGGGCCTTCGACGAGTTGCCGGGCGAGCTGGGGGATTTGCTGTTCCAGGTGGTCTACTACAGCCAGTTCGGTCGCGAGGAAGGGCGCTTCGACTTCCATGACGTGGTGCACACCCTGACCGCCAAGATGCTCCGGCGCCATCCCCATGTCTTTCCCGATGGCACCCTGAGCTCACGCCGCGGCAATGCGAGTGCCGCCGAGATCGAGAGCGCCCAGGCCCCTGGGCTTGACAACATCAATAGGCGCTGGGAGGCCCTCAAGGCCGAGGAGCGCACCGAGCGTTCGGCGCATTCGGTGCTCGATGACGTGCCCCGCAACCTGCCGGCGCTGTCCCGCGCCGCCAAGCTCTCCAAGCGGGCCGCGCGGGTCGGCTTCGACTGGCCCGATCACCGCGGCGTGCTGGACAAGATCCGCGAGGAACTCGACGAGGTCGAGGAGGCACTGGCCGCAGGCGATCATGAACACGCCGGCGAGGAAGTAGGCGACCTGCTGTTCGCGGTGGTCAATCTCGCCCGTACTCTCAAGACCGATCCCGAGCAGCGCCTGCGCGGCACCAACGCCAAGTTCGAGCGACGCTTCCGCCATGTGGAGTCGGCCCTGGCCGCCGAGGGCAAGGCGCCGGGCCAGGCCGGCCTCGAGGACATGGAGCATCATTGGCAGGCCGCCAAGGTGCTTGAAAAGAATGGCGAGGCGCTTGAAAAGAACGGCGAAACGTCGGCCTGATGGCCAGCAGGATCGCTCGCCAGACGAACAGGACACGGCGCTCGCGCGCCCGAGGAAAGACATCTCATCGCGGTGCGGGAGTCGCCATTGCAGTAGCGGGTCAACAATTCCAATAGCCGACAGGAGGGATGTCTGTGAGCGACGATCTGCATGAATCTTTGCGAGAAAATGTCCGTGTGCTGGGCGATAGCCTGGGGCGAACCATCGCCGATGATCTGGGCGAGGGCTTCGTCGACAAGATCGAGTCCATCCGCGGCCTGGCCAAGCGCGGCCGGCAGGGCGATCCCGAAGGGCGCCGCGAGCTGATCGAATACCTGCGTCGGCTGCCGGATCGCGATCTCTTGCCGGTCACTCGGGCCTTCAACCAGTTCCTCAATCTCGCCAATATCGCCGAGCAGCACTACCGGGCGCGCTTTCGCCGTGTCGAGGACTACAAGCCGGGCTCCCAACCCGAGCTTGGCGAGCTGATCGCCCGGGCACGCAAGGCCGGCCACTCGCCCCGCGAGCTGGTCGAGTCGCTGGCCAGCATGCGGGTCGAACTGGTGCTGACGGCCCATCCTACCGAGGTCATTCGCCGCACCCTGATCCAGAAATACGACGCCATCGACGACTGCCTGACCGGGCTCGAGTCGACCGTCGACTCGCCGGAGAAGGTGTCGCGGGTCCATGGCCGGCTGGAAGAGCTGATCAGCCAGGCCTGGCATACCGACGAGATCCGTCACGAGCGTCCTACTCCGGTCGACGAGGCCAAGTGGGGCTTCGCGGTGATCGAGAACTCGCTGTGGCAGGCGGTGCCCGATTTCCACCGCGACCTCGACAGCCTGCTGCTCGACGCCGCCGGCGAGCGCCTGCCGCTGGATGCCGCGCCGCTGCGCTTCGCTTCATGGATGGGCGGCGATCGCGACGGCAACCCCAATGTCACCGCCAAGGTCACCCGCGAGGTCCTGCTGCTGGGTCGCTGGATGGCCGCGGATCTGTATCTGCGCGATCTCGACCAGCTCAAGGCCGAGCTGTCGATGTGGAAGGCCAACAGCGCCCTGCGCGCCGAGGTCGGTGATGCCCCGGAGCCCTATCGGGAACTGCTCAAGCGCCTTACCGCTAAGGTCGAGGCCACCCGCGACTGGGCCAAGGCCGGCCTCGACGGCGAGCCCCACGAGGGCGGGCCGATCATCGAACATCGCGATCAGCTTTATGCGCCGCTGCTGGCCTGCTACCGCTCGTTGTGCGATGTCGGCCTGGATACCATCGCCAACGGCGTGCTGCTCGACACCCTGCGCCGGGTCGCCGTGTTCGGCGTCACCCTGACCAAGCTGGATCTGCGTCAGGAATCGACCCGCCATAGCCAGGTGTTCGACGAGCTGACCGACTACCTGGGCCTCGGCCACTATCAGGACTGGGATGAAGAGCAGCGCCAGGATTTCCTGCTCGGTGAGCTTGAGTCCCGTCGGCCCCTGATCCCGCGGCGCTGGGAGTGCTCCGGCGAGACCCGCGAGGTCATCGACACCTTCCGGGTGATCGCCTCCGAGCAGCGCGAGGCGCTCGGGACCTACATCATCTCCATGGCCGGTCAGCCGTCCGATGTGCTGGCGGTGGCGCTGCTGATGAAGGAGGTCGGCGGCGACGTGGCCCTGCCCATCGCGCCCCTGTTCGAGACCCTGGATGACCTCAACCGGGCCGGTGACGTCATCGACCGGCTGCTGGCGCTGCCGGGCTATCGCCGCCTGGCCGGCGACGAGCAGGAGGTGATGATCGGTTACTCCGATTCGGCCAAGGACGCCGGCCAGCTGGCCGCCGCCTGGGCCCAGTATCGGGCCCAGGAGACCCTGGTCGAGGTCTGCAAACGCCGTGGGGTGGATCTCACGCTCTTCCATGGTCGCGGTGGCACCGTGGGCCGCGGGGGCGGTCCGGCGCACGCGGCGATCCTCTCCCAGCCGCCGGGCTCGGTGAATGGCAGTCTGCGGGTCACCGAGCAGGGGGAGATGATCCGCTTCAAGTTCGGTCAGCCGGACATCGCCCTGCGCTCGATGGAGATCTATGCCTGCGCGGTGCTCGAGGCGACGCTGCTGCCGCCGCCGTCTCCCGAACCCGCCTGGCGGGAGGAGATGGATCACCTCGCCGAGGTGGCTCATAAGGCCTATGTGGGCGTAGTGCGCGAGAATTCGGACTTCGTGCCCTATTTCCGCGCGGTGACGCCGGAAGGGTCCTTGGGGCGGCTGCCGCTGGGCTCGCGACCCACCAAGCGACGCCAGGACGGCGGCGTCGAGACCCTGCGCGCCATCCCCTGGATATTCGCCTGGACCCAGACCCGCCTGATGCTGCCGGCCTGGTTAGGCAGCGGCGAGGCCTTCGTCCAGCGCTTGGCCGAGCCCGGAGGCCTCGAGCGGTTGCAGGAAATGCGTAGCCGCTGGCCCTTCTTCGGCACCTATCTGGACATGCTGGAGATGCTGTCCGCCAAGGCCGATATCGACATCGCCGCCTACTACGAGCGGCGGCTGGTCGACGAGCCGGGGCTGCTGGAACTGGGCGCAGAACTGCGCGGTCGCTTCACGAAACTGCAGGCGGCGCTGCTCGATATCCTCGACCAGCAGGAGCTTCTGGAGAACACGCCGCTGATTCACCAGGCCATCGAGGTGCGTAATCCCTATATCGACCCGCTGCATGGCCTGCAGGCCGAGCTCTTGCAGCGTAACCGGGATGCCGATGGCGCCATCAGCCCGTCGCTGACCCGTGCCTTGATGGTGACCATGGCGGGCATTTCCGCGGGGCTTCGCAACACGGGGTAAATCCTTGCCTGGGAGTTCTCGGTCGGCGGTTTATCCGACGCCTTCGCAAGCCTGGCGGTGCGAATCCACTCGCACCGCTAGGCGGCCCGGATGAACCTTCGTCACAGCGTCACTTTGTCCTTTCTTCCCTTCTTCCTTGCTTCCTTTCCATCCCTCTCACCTTCCTATGGCCGCTCGACTCATGCGTCATGTCGGGGAGCTCTGGGATCTCGTCTTGTCATGTCGCTTTTCCTGATATCCCGGCCACGGCAGCTCGAATCCCTGAATCCTGATCCGTGCCTATAGTACCTTTCACTAAGAGAGTGGGGCTTGACGCTGTGTGGCGGCTGGCGCAAGCTGATCAGTAATCAAACGGCCGTATGAAAATGCAGTCGGGCACCGGCATCCAACCCTGTGTGGAGATTCGTGGATGATCTATCAAGGCAAGGCCATTGCGGTGGCGAGTGACACCAATACCGGGGGCGAATCCATCGCCACCCTCACCTTCGATCTGGAGGGTGAGTCGGTCAACACGCTGTCCAGCGCGGTGGTCACCGAGCTTGGCGAGGCGGTCGAGGCCATTGCGGCGACCCATGGCCTGTGCGGTCTGGTGATCGAAAGCCGCAAGGACGCCTTCATCGTCGGCGCCGACATCACCGAGTTCCATGGCCTCTTCCAGAAGGGTGAGGACTACCTGGTCGAGATGAACCTGAAGGTGCATGACATCTTCAATGCCATCGAGGATCTGCCGTTCCCCACCGTCACCGCCATCAACGGCCTGGCGCTGGGCGGCGGCTTCGAAGTCACCCTGACCACCGATTTTCGCGTCATGGCCGACAGCGCCAAGATCGGCCTGCCCGAGACCAAGCTCGGCATCCTGCCCGGCTGGGGCGGTTGCGTGCGCCTGCCGCGGCTGATCGGTGCCGATAACGCCATCGAATGGATTGCCGGCGGCACCGAGCACCGCGCCGACGCCGCCCTCAAGGTCGGCGCCGTGGATGCGGTGGTGCCCGGCGAGCGCCTAGCGGCCGCCGCCCGGGATATCCTGGCCCGCGCCCATGCCGGCGAGCTCGATTACCGGGCTTGGCGTGTCGAGAAGACCTCGCCGCTCAGGCTCGATGCCATCGAGCAGATGATGGCCTTCGAGACCGCCAAGGGCTATGTGGCCGGCAAGGCGGGCCCGCACTATCCGGCGCCCATCGAGGCCATCAAGGTGATCCAGAAGGGCGCCGGCGAAGGGCGGGAGCGCTGCCAGGCCATCGAGGCCAAGGCCTTTGCCAAGCTGGCGCTGACCGATGTCTGCTACAACCTGGTCGGGCTCTTCATGAATGACCAGGTGGTCAAGAAGAAGGGCAGCCAATACGCCAGGCAGGCGCGACCGGTCAATCAGACCGCCGTGCTGGGGGCCGGCATCATGGGCGGCGGCATCGCCTACCAGAGCGCCTCCAAGGGCACGCCGATCCTGATGAAGGACATCAAGGACGACGCCATCGAGCTTGGCCTCAAGGAGGCGCGCAAGCTGTTCACCAAGCAGGTCGAGCGCAAGAAACTGACCACCGAGACGATGGCCGAGAAGCTCACCAACATTCGCCCGACGCTGTCCTACGGCGACTTCGGCCACGTCGATCTGGTGGTCGAGGCGGTGGTCGAGAACCCCAAGATCAAGGATGCGGTGCTCACCGAGGTGGAAGGGCAAGTCGGCGAGGACACCATCCTCACCTCTAACACCTCGACCATCTCCATCACTCGCCTGGCCGAGAACCTCAAGCGTCCCGAGAACTTCTGCGGCATGCACTTCTTCAACCCCGTGCATCGCATGCCGCTGGTCGAGGTGATCCGCGGCGAGAAGACCTCTGACGCCGCCGTGGCCGCCACCGTGGCCTACGCCCGCGCCATGGGCAAGACGCCGATCGTGGTCAACGACTGCCCGGGGTTCCTGGTCAACCGCGTGCTCTTTCCCTACTTCGGTGGCTTCAGCCTGCTGGTCGAGCAGGGCGCCGACTTCCGCCGGATCGACAAGGTCATGGAGACGTTCGGCTGGCCGATGGGCCCCGCCTATCTGCTCGATGTGGTGGGCATGGACACCGCGGTGCACGCCAATGCCGTGATGGCCGAAGGTTTCCCGGACCGCATGGCTCAGGGAGGAAAGAATGGCGGGAAAGCCGCCATTCAGGCGATGTACGAGGCCGAGCGCCTGGGCCAGAAGAACGCCAAGGGCTTCTACGCCTACGAGGAAGACAAGAAGGGCAAGCCGAAGAAGGTCGAGGACGAGGCGGCGCTGTCCCTGGTCAATGACGTCGCGACGGGAACCAAGGACTTCTCCGACGAGGAGATCATCGCCCGCATGATGGTGCCGCTGTGTCTGGAGACCGTGCGCTGCCTGGAAGACGACATCGTCGCCACCCCGGCCGAAGCCGACATGGCGCTGATCTATGGCATCGGCTTCCCGCCGTTCCGGGGCGGCGCGCTGCGCTACATCGACGCCATGGGCCTGGACGCCTTCGTCGCCCAGGCCGAGCGTCTGACCGAGGAACTGGGGCCGCTCTACGCCCCCACCGACAAGCTGCGCGCCATGGCCAAGGCCGGCGAGCGCTTCTATTCCGATGCCGCGACGTCCAGCGCTAATTCCAGCCATAAGCCGGCCTGAGCCACCACGTACAGGAGAGGTTGTCAGATGAGTTTGAATCCGAGAGATATCGTGGTGGTCGACGGCGTGCGTACCGCCATGGCCAAGGCCAAGCACGGCGCTTTCCGCCACGTGCGCGCCGAGAACCTGTCGGCGTCGGTGATGCAGGCGCTGTTCGATCGCAACCCGGGGCTCAACCCCAACGAGGTCGATGACGTGATCTGGGGCTGCGTCAACCAGACCCTCGAGCAGGCCATGAACATCGCCCGCAACGCAGCGATCATGACCGGCATCCCGCGCAGTGTGCCGGCCCAGACCGTCAACCGGCTGTGCGGCTCCTCGATGAGTGCGCTGCATATCGCCAGCGCCAACATCAAGGCCGGCATGGGGGACTTCTACATCATCGGCGGCGTCGAGCACATGGAGCACGTGCCGATGACGCACGGCGTCGACGTCAACCCGGCCACCAGCAAGCATGCCGCCAAGGCGGCGATGATGATGGGCCTGACCGCCGAACTGCTGGGCAAGATGCATAACATCGGCCGTGAGCAGCAGGACGCCTTCGGGGTGCGCTCCCACCAGCGTGCTCAGGCGGCCAGCGATGCCGGGCGCTTCGACAACGAGATCATCGGCGTAGAGGGCCACAACGCCCAAGGCTTCAAGGTGCGGGTGGACCGTGATGAGGTGATCCGCGGTGAGGCCAGCCTCGAATCGATGGGCGCCCTGAAGCCGGTCTTCGACCCGCGCCACGGCACCGTCACCGCCGGGACCTCCTCGGCGCTGTCGGTGGGTGCCAGCGGCATGGCGGTGATGAGCTACGAGCGCGCCCAGGCGCTGGGCCTCGAGCCGATCGCCCGGGTACTGTCCACCGGCGTGGCCGGCTGCGATGCCTCGATCATGGGCTATGGCCCGGTGCCGGCGACCAAGAAGGCGCTCAAGGCCGCTGGCCTGACCATCGACGACATCCAGACCGTCGAGCTAAACGAGGCCTTCGCCGCCCAGTCGCTGCCGGTGCTCAAGGATCTCGGCCTGTACGATCGCATGGACGAGGTGGTCAACCTGAACGGCGGCGCCATTGCCCTGGGCCACCCGCTGGGCTGCTCAGGGTCGCGGATCTGTACCACCCTGCTCAACGTGATGGAACAGCAGGACACCCGCCTGGGGCTCGCCACCATGTGTATCGGCATGGGCCAGGGCGTGGCGACCATCTTCGAGCGGTTGAAGTAGCGGAAATACCAGCAGCGCTCGGGCTGGCCTCTCGCCATCAGGCCCTGAACGAAGAACGGCACCCTTAGGGGTGCCGTTTTTCATGGTGGTGAAGTAGGCTCAGAGAATGCCGGCGTCGAGTCCGGCCGCGAGGTAGAGCCCCAGTTCCTCGACCTGGTCGGCGAAGCCGTCCTGCCAGTCGCCCCGCAGCATCAGCGGCTCCTGTACCCACCGCCAGCGCAGCCCGGTGACGATCGACTCCACGGCTCGGCGGGTGCCGGTGCCGTCATAGCCGGCGCGCACATAGAGTGCGCAGGGCAGCCCCTGCTTCTCCTCCAGCACGGGGTAGTAGCTACGATCGAAGAAATCCTTCAAGGCGCCGCTCATGTAGCCGAGGTTCTCGGGGGTACCGAGCAGCAGGGCATCGCAGGCGCGAATATCGTCGGGGCCGGCGTCGAGGGGCGCCTTGACGATCACCTCGATGTCCTCGAGGTCCGGGTGGCGCGCGCCACATGCGGCGGCCTCGCGTAGGCGCCGGGTATTGGGGGAGGGTGCATGGGCCACGATCAGCAGTCGTTTGGTCATGAGGGGCAGGGTGCCAGTCGGCGAGCCGTCGGGCCAGGGACACGTGGGTGGGCGGTCGCAGGCTCAGGCGTTGGACGGGGGCTCGGCCGCATGATCGGTCGGCAGCGACGCCGCGTAGCAGGGTGGGGAGCTGAGGGCCGTGCCCTCGGCCTCCTGGTCTTCCTCGTCAAGTGCTTCGAGCAGCGCCTCGCGCAGGATCGGCAGCTGGGACTGCTCCAGGTCGCGAGCCGCGGACAGCAGGGTCAGCCGGCCCTGGCGGGCCAGGCGCATCAGCGGCAGCAGGCAGTCCTCGGCATCCGCCATCTCCCAACGATAGCGGCGAGTGAAGACCGCATGGCTAATGCGGCCCTGGTGCCAGTCACGGCGCAGGCCATTGGAGGGCGAGGCATCCCGGTACCAGTCGGTCAGTGCCAGGGTGTCGCGGCGCTTGCCCCGCGGCCAGAGGCGATCCACCAGCACCCGCGCGCCGTCGTCGGCCTCCGGCTCGGCATAGATGCGCTTCAGCTGAATGTCATGGCGCATGGTAAACCACTCCTGTCGGTGGCCAGGAAGGCCATACATCGTCAAGCATGGCCAGGTCATAGGCAAGTCATAGGAAAGACTAGCCAGCCCCTCCTTCCCCTGCCACATACTCGAGCGATTCCAGCGAGTCGGTGCCGGTGACGATGGCCTCCAGCTCGTCGCAGAAGGCGGTGAAGGCATCGCTCGTGTGCCCCGGGGTGCGATGCAGCTCGATCTCCACATGCCCAAGCGGGGGCAGGCCCTCGTCGTCGCCGACGATGCGGCAGCCTTCGGGGACACTGCGCGGCGTCTTGACGGTCGCCGCCAGGCCCGCCTGCACCGGCAGGTTGATGCCGGTGGGCGACTGGCTGGAGTAGCGCACGTCCCAGCGTCGCTCGGTCGCGCCCAGCGCCGCGAAAGCATGGGCGCGGAAGGTGCAGCCCTCCGGGTTCAGGGCCAGCGGCAGGGCGTCCCAGTCATCAAGCGAGCAATCCTCTGCCACCACCCACACCAGCGGCTCGCGGCCCAGCAGCCGGCCGGTCTGTGTCGGACTGTGGCGCACCACCAGAGCGGCGTCCAGCAGACCCTCCTGAAAGTCATGCACCAGCGAGCCACTGATGCTGCAGATGACCTCGAGGCGCACCTCGGGGAAGCGGGCGGCGAAGCGGGGCAGCAACTCGGGCAGGTAGGTGCTGGCCTGCTCCTCCGAGGTGCCCAGCCGAATCAGCTCGCCCTGGCGATCCACCCCCATTACCCGGCGCGCCTCGTCCTCCAGCTTGAGGATATGACGGGCATAGGGCAGCAAGCGACCTCCCGGAGCGGTGAGTACCACGCTGCGGCTGGTGCGTTCGAACAGTGATTCGCCCATCTGATCCTCGAGCCGCTTGATCTGCAGGCTGACGGCCGACTGGGTGCGATGCAGCACCTTGCCGGCGGCACTGAAGCCCTCGCATTCGGCTACCGTGACGAAGGCACGGAGCAGGTCGGTATCCATGATCTATGAGCCCCTGCAATGCATTTTATCTTAACCATTCATTTCTATTATTAAACTCGCCTCACTACCCTGTCCATACGTTATTGGAACAAGTCAGGAGCAACCCCTCATGCAAGGCACCGCCATGCAGGAAGACGATACCGCACTCTATGGTCTGATCGATCTCGAGCGTTATCCCATCGACCGGCTGGACGGCGAGCGGGGGCGCGAATTGATCGCCGAATGCCGTGAGCAGCTGGGTCAGGACGGCTGCGTGGTGCTCAAGGGGTTCGTGCCCGATGAGGCTCTGGCGCGGCTCGAGCGCGAGACCGAGCGGCTGTCGCCGGAAGCTCACTACAACCAGACCGAGACCAACCCCTATAACAGCGATGCCGACCCGAGCCTGCCGGCCAGCCACCCCAAGAACCGCTTCGACGATCGCACCAACGGCTTCGTCGCCGGTGACCGCATCGACAGCGATACCATCATTCGCCAGGTCTATTCAGACCCCGGTTTCCAGCAGTTCATCGCAAGCGTGGTGGACATGGACGAGATCCATCAGTATGCCGACCCCCTGGCCGACCTGGTCGTCAATGTGCTGCGGGAGGGCTGCCAGCATCCCTGGCACTACGACACCAACGAATTCATCGTCACCATGATGACTCGCCAGTCCCACGGCGGCGGGCGCTTCGAATACGCCCCGGGCATCAGGAGCCCCGAAGGCGAGAACTTCGACGAGGTCGAGCAGGTCATCGACGGCGACCGCTCGCGGCTCAAGTCTCTCGATCTTCAGCCGGGTGATCTGCAGGTGTTCTTCGGCCGCTATTCGCTGCACCGGGTGACCCCGGTAGAGGGCGATCGCGAGCGTCACACCGTGATCTTCGCCTATGCCAAGGAGCCGGGTTTCATCGGCCGCCCCGAGCGTGCGAAGCGCATCTTCGGGCGCATGGCGCCGGTGCACGAGTGCCTGCTCGAGGAAGGCATGCAGCGCAGTGACAGCCTGGCCGACTAGCCTGGCTGCGCTCGGTCATACGGCGTTAAAAATCGGCTCAAATTGCTCATTTACCACGATGTAAACTCCGCTTTATCGCCGATTTCCGCCTTGTCTGACCATCGCTCGCCGACGCCTAGTTCAGCTACAGACCATCATTTCTTTAAAAGAGAGACGCCATGAGCATCGTCGACTTCGACAACCTGACCGATAACGAACCCGCCTCCATTCCGGTGGTGCCCTCCGCTCCGATGGCCAACGGCGACAGCATTCCCACCGCCTTCGACCCGGTGCAGCTGCGGGCCGGGCGCCTCAAGCGCCTGCGTCAGATGATGGCCGAACAGGGCTACGCCGCCGTGGTGCTGTTCGATCCCTATAACCAGCGCTATGCCACCGGCTCGCGCAATATGTTCGGCTATTTCCTGCGCAACTCCACCCGCTACATCTATGTGCCGCTCGAGGGCCCGGTGATCCTCTTCGAGTACCCGGGCAGCGCCCACGTCTCGACCTGGCTCGAGACCATCGATGAATCGCGCACTTCCAAGGTGGTGTGGTCGGCGGTGAACCAGCGCGACAACATGTCGTCCGACCCCTTCGGCATCGAGATCGCCGAACTGATGGAGGAACATGGCCGCGGCAACAAGAAGATCGGCCTTGACCGCTGCGCGCTGAACCTGGCCCGCTCGCTGGAGGCCCAGGGCCTCGAGGTCTTCGACTGCATGCAGGACACCCTGCATTGCCGTCGCATCAAGACCCCGGAAGAGATCGCCTGCCTGGCCCAGTCGATGGCAGGTTCAGAGGCCGCAGTGGCGGAAGTGGAAGCCGCTATCAAGCCGGGCATCAGCGAGACCGAGCTGTTTGCGACCCTCTACGGTAACGTCATCAAGCAGGGCGGGGAGTTCATCGAGACGCGGCTCTTGTCCTCCGGCCCGCGCACCAACCCCTGGTTCAACGAGGCAAGCGACCGGGTGGTGCGCCCGGGTGAGCTGATCGCGCTGGACACCGACACCATCGGCTGCCACGGCTACTACTCCGACTTCTCGCGCACCTTCCATGTCGGGCCGGGTCGCCCCAGTGGCTACCAGCAGAGCCTCTACCAGATGGCCTATGACCAGGTGCACCACAACATGGGGATTCTCAGGCCGGGCATGAGCTATCGCGAGATCGCAGAAAATGCCTGGAAGATTCCCGAGCGCTTCCTCGACCGCCGCTATCCGTCGATCATCCACGGCGTCGGCATGCACGGCGAGACGCCGCTGGTCGCCCACCACATGGACTTCGACCGCTTCTCGAAGGACGGCATCCTCGAGCCCGGCATGGTGGTCTCGGTGGAGAGCTACATCGGCGAGGTCGGCGGCGCCGACGGCGTCAAGCTCGAGGAAGAAGTGCTGGTCACCGAGACCGGCATCGAGAAGCTCTCGCGCTATCCGTTCGACGAGGCCCTGCTCGGCCGCCAGGTCTGATCAAACTTGCGTCGCTTTTCCCACGGGGCGAGCGGCGCGCCTTACCCGATCCCGAGAACACGACCCAAGGTTGGAGTCATCCCCAGATGCATACCCTGAACCACCTTATCGCCGGTGAAGCCGTCAGCGCCGAGCGCACCATCGAGGTATTGAACCCGGCCACCGCCGAGCCGGTGCGTCGCCTGGCCATGGCCGACGGTGCCACCGTCGGGCGCGCCATCGAAGCCGCCCGAGAAGCCCAGCCCGCCTGGCGCGATATGCCGCCGGCCAAGCGCGCCCAGGTGATGTACCGCTTCAAGACCCTGCTCGAGCGTGACGCCGACGAGATCTGCGCGTTGGTCAGCGAGGAGCACGGCAAGGTGCTGGAAGACGCCATGGGTGAGCTCAAGCGCGGCATCGAGAACGTCGAGTACGCCTGTGGCGTGCCGGAGCTCTTGAAGGGCGAGTATTCCCACAATGCAGGCCCCGGCATCGATACCTGGTCGAACCACCAGCCTCTGGGCATCGTCGCCGGCATCACGCCCTTCAACTTTCCGGCCATGGTGCCGCTGTGGATGTACCCGATGGCGCTGGCCTGCGGCAATGCTTTCATCTTGAAGCCCTCCGAACAGGCGCCGTCGGCTGCCGTGAAGATGGCCGAACTGCTCGACGAGGCCGGCCTGCCCAGGGGACTCTTCAGCGTGGTGCACGGCGATCGCGAAGCCGTCGACGCGCTGATCGAGGCACCTGAGGTGAAGGCACTGAGCTTCGTCGGCTCCACCCCGGTGGCGCGCAAGATCTACGAGGGCGGCACTCGGCAGGGCAAGCGCGTGCAGGCCCTCGGCGGGGCCAAGAACCATGCCGTCGTGCTGCCGGATGCGGATCTGGACAACGCCGCCAGCACCCTGATCGGCGCCGCCTACGGCAGTGCCGGCGAGCGCTGCATGGCGATCTCGGTGGCCGTGTGCGTGGGTGATGACACCGCCGACGCCCTGGTCGAGCGCCTGGCCGCTCAGGCCCGCGAGCTCAAGATCGGCCCGGGCACCGAGAAGGGCCTCGACATGGGCGCGCTGATCAACGCCGGTCAGCGCGACAAGGTCGCCGGTTACATCGAGCAGGGCGCGGCCGCCGGCGCCGAGCTGGTGGTCGATGGCCGCCAGCACCCGCTGGTCGAGGGATCAAAGGGCTACTTCCTCGGCGCGACCCTGTTCGACCGGGTCACCCCAGAAATGAGCATCTACCGAGACGAGATCTTCGGCCCGGTGCTGTGCGTGGTGCGCGTCGAGACCTTCGAAGAAGCCATCGCCCTGATCAATGCCCACCAGTACGGCAACGGCACCTGCGTGTTTACCCGCGATGGCGAGGCCGGGCGCCGCTTCAGTGATGCCATCGAGGTCGGCATGGTCGGCATCAACGTGCCGCTGCCGGTGCCTGTGGCCTTCCACAGCTTCGGCGGCTGGAAGGACTCGCTATTCGGCGACCTGCACGCCTACGGCCCGGATGCGGTGCGCTTCTATACCCGCCGCAAGTCGGTCTCCCAGCGCTGGCCCAAGCGCAGTGCCCAGGAGAGCGCCCAGTTCAGCTTCCCCTCCTGAGCGACCTGACCGGCTGATAGTGGCTGGAATCACGCCCGCCCCGGCCTGCCGGGGCGGGCGTTTTGGTGGGCGGGTACGGCGTGATGTCCGCGTCCACGAGACGGCTTGCCGGTCAGGGAGCTCGGCACGGTGATCTCGCGGGGGGCGCTACACTTCAGGTATGGTGTCCCCGATGATGCCCTCGGGGCGCAGACAGCCTGGTGTCGGGGAGCGACAATGACGGGAGATCCGAAGCGCAGGTGGGCAGCCCTGTTAGCAGCGTTGGCACTGGCGCTGCTCGTCACCCTTGGCGTGTGGCTGTACCAGATGGGGTTCTTCCAGGTGGCCCGACTCGAGCGGCTAAGCGAGGAGCTGGGGCTCTGGGGGCCGCCGATGCTGGCCGGGGTGATCGCGCTGTCGGTGGTGGTCGGGCCGATTCCGACCATGGTGGGCAGCCTGGCGGCGGGCATGCTCTACGACCCGCTGCTGGCCTTTCTGCTCAGCATGGTGGGCGCCCTGGCGGGGGCCTGTATCAGCTTCTGGATCGCTCGCCTGCTGGGGCAGCCGCTGATCGAGCGGTACTTCCATGGCCACCTCGCGCTGTTTCCTCTCTGCCCTGAGCCGCTGCTCTTCGGCATGGTGGTGGTCGCACGGCTTATACCGGTGATGTCCTTCGCCCTGATCAGCTATGCCGCCGGGCTTACCGCCCTCTCGACATGGCGGTTCCTGCTCGCCAGCGCCCTGGGCATGTCGCCCATGACACTTCTCTACGTGATGGCCGGGACCGGCCTCGCCCGTGACAGCGCCTGGGCGATGATCGGCGGTATCCTCTTTCTGGGGCTGCTGCTGACCCTGCCGGCGCTGGTGGATGCGGGCTGGGTGCCCTTGCCCAGGCGTTGGCGGGAGCTTATCCACCACCTGCGACACCCTCGGTGATGGCGCAGGGCACCGGCTGCCTTCACCGTGTTCGGGCCTGGCCAGGATCTCGCATTTCACCGCGTCGCGCTTAACGAGAGCGCGGCAGGCCATGGTGAGGGCCGGCTATCATCGCGGCCATCGTCTGCCGTCACACAAGGAAGTTCTCCATGCCCGTCATTCTCTACGTGCTGTTCGCCGTTTCGCTGCTGCCGATCCTGCTGGCCTGGGCAGGCGCGGCCTATCGGATTCGCCAGCTGGGCACGCTGGACAACCGGCATCCCCGGGCGCAGCAGGCCCGCCTGACCGGCGCCGGGGCCCGAGTCCAGGCGGCGCAGGCCAACGCCTGGGAGTCGCTGGGCGTGTTTACCGCGACTTGTGTGATTGCCCTGGCGGCAGGCGTCGAGCTGGAAAGCCTGACACCGGCGGCGTGGCTGTTCCTTGTGTGCCGGCTGCTTCATCCGCTGCTTTACGTCTTTAACCTCGCCTGGTGGCGGTCCGGCGTCTACGCTCTGGGCATGCTGTGCTGTGGCTATATCGTCTGGCGAGCGGCGACTCTGAGCTGACCTTGAGCTGAATGGCCGAGTCGCTCGAGCCTGCACCATCATTCGCGCGGATCGAGCTGTTCGCCCTGGGGTTGCGAGATGATGATCGTCTACTAGAGGAGGAGGCCGCCATGACCCCTCGAATCAGCATGATCACTCTGGGCGTTCGCGATCTGGCAAGCTCGGTCCGCTTCTATGAGCAGGGCCTCGGCCTGCCGCGGATGGCTTCGCCCCCTGAGGTCGCCTTCTTTCCCCTCAACGGCAGTTGGCTTGGCCTGTATGGCCGCGAGGCCCTCGCCGAGGACGCCGGCGTGCCGGCCGAGGGGAGCGGTTTTCGTGGCGTCGCCTTGGCTCACAACCTGGCCTCCGAGGTGGAGGTCGATGAGCTTCTCGCCCAGGCAGTTGCCGCCGGCGCCACCCTCATCTAGCCTGCCCAGAAGGTCTTCTGGGGCGGCTATTCCGGCTACTTCGCCGACCCCGACGGCCACCTGTGGGAGGTAGCCTACAACCCCTTCTGCTGGATCGGCCCAAGCGATGATGTTTCCTAAGGCATTTCGCTACGGGCCGCGCCCCGAGTGCTGCCCGCCTGTAAAGGAGGGGGCGCCGTGAATCGACGCGCCAGGACGTCAGGTCAGGGGCGCTTAAGCGTTGAACAGCTTCAGGGGATCAGGATGATGATCCGTTACGCTCTCGCGTTGTTTGCTCTTATGGTGCTGGTCGCGCCTTCCGTTCGTGCGGAGCAGATCATTGCTGCCAGCTATGCCGAGCCGGTCGCACGCTACGGGCATTATGCCCTTGGCCGGCCCCATGAATACGCGCGTTTGGTAGCGACTACCGACACTGGGCGAGAAGTGGTGCTGGAGTTGCCCATGGAGGAGGTGTTCGAAGACCTGGCCCCGCGCCTCGTGCAATTGGCGGATCAGGCGCCCGCGGCATTGCTGGTCATTGTCAGTTCGCGAGACAGCGGGTCGCGGCTGGCGCTGGTCGGCCTGGATGGATCTCGGCTGGCGATAGTGGCGCAGTCGGCCCCGATCGGTATGACGAACCGTTGGCTTAACCCGGTCGGTGTCGCCGACCTGAGTGGCGAGGGTGAGGCAGAGATAGCCGCGGTAACGACACCCCACATAGGCGGCGTGCTGAGGGTCTACCGACATAGCGGTGAGCGCTTGGTAGAGATCGACTCGCTGAGCGGGTTCTCAAATCATGTCTATGGCTCCCCAGAGCTGGATCTTTCCAGGCCCTCGATGATCGATGGGCGCATGCAGCTGTTGGTGCCCGACGCTAGGCGGCAGATTGTGCGCGTCATCATGCTGAGTGACGGGGAGCTGGTCGAAACCGATCGTTGTCTCTTTAGCGAGCCGATTACGGGCCCGGATGCGCTGGATGAGTGCGAGCGCCGTCTACATTAGTTTCATGATCCCTGACAACCTCGTGAAGGCGTCCACTGCGGCCTGCTGACCTGATGCCAAGGCGTCGAAGGGCGGGGCGATCTATTCTTGAGTGAGGCTCGGCGACCATGGCTGGTGTCATGGCGCCTGCATTGGTGAGCGTGACGCGAAGGGTCGCCGCGGCGGCCAAGTGCCTGCACGTGCCGATAATGGCGCTCACACAATAGAGGAAGGCAGATGACAACGCTGATCGTGTTTCACGAAGTCGAAGATGGCGAATGCTGGGCGAAGGCCTGGAAGAAAGGGCCGGGCAGCCGGCACGAGATGTTCGCCCAGATCGGTGTCAGCGCTCGCACCTTCAAGAACCCCGAGCACCCGAACTCTGTAGGGCTGATTCTGGAGGTGCCGGACATGGCGCGCTTCCAGTCCTTCATGGCCTCCGACGAGGCCAAGCAGGCCATGGAAGAGGACCGCCTGAAGGTCGACACCATGCGGATGCTCGGTGAGTTCACGCCCTGATGCGGCGATGTCTGGGGGCTTCGGGTGGCTGGGTCGGATGGATGGGCCGGGGTCAGGTTCCGCTGGGGCGTCTTGGCTGGGTAGCGTCTCGGCGTTGTGCTACGGGTTGAATAACGCGCCCTCGACCATCATTTCCTCATGCAGCGCCGTCGCGTGATCGATGGCGTCTGATGCCGTTTTCCTTGATATCCATCCGACAGGAGGTTGTCCTCATGGCCTTTGCACCCTCGAGCATGCAGCTTACCAGTTCTGCTTTCGCCGCCCACGGGGCAATTCCCGCCAAACATACCGGGGAAGGGGAGAACGTGTCTCCGGCTCTTGAATGGACGGACGCGCCTGAAGGCACCAAGGCGTTCGCGGTGATCTGCCATGACCCGGACGCACCGCTGGTCCAGAACGGCAGCTACGGCTTCGTGCACTGGCTGCTCTACAACCTGCCGGCCGACACGACGTCCCTGGGGGAGGCCACCACGGTGGGTACCCGTGGTGTCAACGATACCGGCAACATCGGCTACGGCGGGCCCATGCCGCCGGAAGGCCATGGCGTGCACCTGTACTACTTCTGGGTGCTGGCGCTGGATGCGCCGACCGAGCTGCCCGAGGGTCTGACCCTGCCGGAGCTTCTCACGGAGCTTGAACCGCACCTGCTGGGCATGAACCGCCTGGTTGGTACCTACCGCCGCGACTGAATGGCTTGCCCCGTCCGTCAGGGCGGTCCCTCCCCATGAGCCGTGGTGCAGGCGTCACCGCACGCGCCACGGCTGTCTATTTCCACTTGATGTTGCAGCCAATCGCCGGCCGCTGATCCGGGTCCGGGGCCTCGCCCGAGAGCACCGCATCGGCGGCGGCCCGCAGGTCCTTGCCGGTCACCGGCAGGTCCTGGCCGGGGCGACTGGCGTCGAACTGGCCGCGGTAGGCCAGCCGGTGGTCACGGTCGTAGAGGAAGAAGTCCGGCGTGCAGGCGGCGCCGAAGGCGCGGGCCACCTTCTGGGTCTCGTCGACCAGATAGGGGAAGGTATAGCCGCGCCGCCTGGCTTCCTCGACCATGCGCTCGGGGCTGTCGTCAGGATGTGCCATCGCATCGTTGCTGTTGATGGCGACGATCTCGAGGCCGTGGTCGTGATACTCCTGAGCGAAGTCGGAAAACGCATAGGCGATGTGCTTAACGAAGGGGCAGTGGTTGCAGAGGAAGGCCACCAGCACGGGGCTGTCCTGAAACTGCTCACTGCTGATCGGCTGGCCGTGGGCATCTCTGAGGTGAAAGGCGGGCAGAGGGCTGCCCAATGCGACCATCTTTGACGGGGTGAGCGACATGGCAATCCCCTCTCCTGATCCGTGGATGAATAAAGGCGGTACTGAGCCATCCTTTCAGCGTAGCAAACTCATCGCCGCGCTGGCTCGCGTATGGCTGATCTGCGTCAGTAGCTGCAACAATGTCCTGGACTCAGCTGCCGCTCAG
Organism: Halomonas sp. YLGW01; assembly: GCF_014840935.1. NCBI lineage: Bacteria > Pseudomonadati > Pseudomonadota > Gammaproteobacteria > Oceanospirillales > Halomonadaceae > Halomonas > Halomonas sp. YLGW01. The sequence continues at coordinate 1,205,413 of NZ_CP062005.1, forward strand.
ACAGTTCGGCAGGCTGTCACGCAGGGAGCGGGGAATGATGCCCAGGTCGGTAAAGGTGCCGACACCCTCGCCGACGATGTTGTCCTGTGCCAGCAGCGCCAGCTGGTCGTGGGTCAGCGGCGGGCGGGGCAGGGGAGAGAACAGCGTGGCGAGAGCGTGCCACACCGGCCAGGGCACCGGCACCAGCGGGTGTTCGCGGCGCAAGTGAGCCATCACCAGGGTGAGGATGTCGCGATAGCGCATCACGTCCTCGCCGCCCAGCTCGAAGAGCCGCCAGGCCGGCGGACGCGGGCCCATGATGTTCCCCACCGCGCGGGCGACATCCCCCACATGGACCGGCTGCAGGCGGGTCTCGCCGCGGCCGAACAGCGGGATCGCCGGCAGACGGGTGAGCGTCTCGAGGGTCGACAGGAAGGCGTCGCCGGGGCCGAACAGCACGCTGGGTCTCAGCAAGCTGGCCTTGGGAAATGCCCGGAGCACCGCGGCCTCGCCCCGGGCGCGGGCGCTGATATATCGGGAGGTCGAGTGCTCGTCCACGCCGATCCCGGAGACATGGACCAACCGGGTGATTCCGGCCTCGCGGGCGAGCCTGGCCAGGCGACCGGCCCCTTCCACGTGGATGGCATCGAAGCTCAGTCGGCGCGATTCCACATACAGGCTCACCGCATTCACCGCGCCGCTGGCGCCGGCCAGCGCCTCACGCACGCTGTCATCGTCGCGGATGTCGGCGCTGGAGAGGCTCAGCGGGTCGCCGTCGTCAATGCCACCGGGAAGGCGTGGCGTCCGGGCGACGATGCGCACGGCATGGCCGGCCTCCAACAGTTCGCGCACGATTGCCCGTCCCAGGAAGCCGGTACCGCCGAACACCGTGATAGGGCCGTCGGGCATGGGGTCTCTCTCGTTCGACAGGGGATCAGTCCATCAGATCGAGCAGCCGCTCCACGGCCAGCAGCAGCTGGCGGCGCGGCTGGGCGCCCTCGAGGATACCGGCATGCTCGCCGTTCAGCGAGAAGCGCAGGCCCGGCACGCCCTGAATGCCGAGCGCCTGCGCGGCCTGCTGGTCGGCGAGTACCCGCTCACGATATCGCCCCTCACCGAGCGCTGCCTCGAGCGATGCGCCATCCAGGCCGAGCCTATCGGCGACCGCGACCAGCGCCGCCGGGTCCGCCAGGTCCAGGCTGTCCTCGAAGAAGCCACGGAACAGCGCCGAGCGCAGGGTGTCGGCGGAGTTGAATTTTTCGATGGTGTTGGTGGCATCAACCTCTTTGGCCCAGGCGGTCGCCTCGTGGGCCAGCCGCGAGCGGGGCTGGATGCGCGGCAGACGCAGCGTCATGCCACGCTCTTCGGCCATGGGATACACGGCGCGGCCCCAGATGTCGTGGAGGTAGTCGCCGTCCGGCTCCAGTGTCGGCACGGGCTCCGGGCGCAGCTCGAAGGCCCGCCAGCGAATCTCGATTGCCTCACCGAAGCGTGTCTTGAGTGCCGCCAGTTCAGGCTCTTCCAGATAGCAGAAGGGGCAGACGTAATCGCTGAACACATCGATGCTGATACGGGGTGTGCTCATGGGATGCCTCATCGGAAAATATCGCGACACGATAGCTTGAGAGGCGGCGGTGGGCAAAGCCGTTGCTACCTGGCCGAGAGGCGGCGTGTCGCGTTCAGCGAGCCGTCCCAACGATCTCATGACTAGCCCTGCCGGGCGCTGGACTGGCCTGCGTAAGACGCGGAGGACCTTTGAGAATCAGTAGCCCCCAAGTTGACAGCAGGATGACATGGAATAGACTCTCCAGCCTTTTACTCATGCTGCATGGTTTCAGGCGTCACGCTTGGTGCCAGCATGGGTACTCATGGAGCTACATCGGCATCAAAAGAGGATTTTGATGCCTAAGGCTAGGAAAGGACGCACCTTGAAGAAGTATTCGATTCCCGACATCTCCCGCGGTTCTCCCCTCGTGCTCAGAAACAGCCTGCGGATCGGGCGGGGGAACAAACGTGATTGCTATGTGCACCCTGATGACGCCGGTCAATGCATCAAGGTGCCGCGCCATCCGACGCGTCAAGATGAGTGCCAGGAGCAGAGCATCGTAGAGTGGCACTACATCAATCATCTCAAGCAGCGCTGCGTGCCCCTGGCTCACGTGATCGATTGCCATGGCTGGGTTTATACAAGCCAGGGGGTGGGGCTTGTCATGGAGCGTGTTCAGGACGATGACGGTGCTCCGGCCCTGACCCTGCGGGACGCCTTAATACAGCGCCGCATCAGCAGAGGTCAGATCGAACGCATGCTGGCGATATTGAAGGACTGGGCGATTGCGCATGCGATTGTGATTGCTGACCTGAATACGGATAACCTGATGATCCGGTCAGGGGAGACCGAGTCTGTCTTTGTGCTGGTAGATGGCTTCGGCAGCCGTAGGCCTGACTGGAAATTCTCGCTGTATCAAAAGCTCCCCTCCCTTTCCCGCTGGAAGACCAAGCGTCAATGGAAACGTCAGGAAGTCACCCTGTTCAAGACTGTAGATGAAATATTGGCTGATCGTTGCGTCAATCGGCATTCTCCCGATGACGTGTCGACGCCAGCCTTGATTCGATCAGAACCTTAGTCGCGTTTCGCGTTTCGCGTTTCGCGTTTAATGCATGTCTCGTGGGGCTTCCTTGCCCCGAATCGCTTTCTTCGAGCTCATTCCCTCGAAGGTCGTTACGCGGAATCCTTTCCTCGAGCGGGTTCCCTTGAGTTACTTTGCGTGAGTGTTCAAATTGCCAAGAGGCACCTCTTGCCTCTCACGGTCGCCACCGATGCGATGATGTCGCGCACTCACATCAATCAGGTGATGACCACCAATGGTCGGCGAGTAAGCCGGATCACATATGCCGCTGCTTGCAGTTCACCGCTGGGTTGAAGGGCTCGAGGTTGCCATGGGCATTCTCGCGCAGCCAGACATGCTGGTCGTAGTGGGGCGCGAAGCCGTGCGCCTCGTCGGCGGCCGTGGCCGGGTCATCGGCCATGGCATCCCAGCTGCGGCCAGCCAGGCTCGGCGGCTGGGTATGGCCCGCTGCCGCCCAGGCCTGCTCGAACACCAGGTTCTCCACCCCGACAAGCACCAGGGAGCCGTCGTCCTGAGGCTCGTAGAGCAGGATGCCAGGGCTGTGGAAGTCGGTATGGATGCCGGTGCCCTCGACCCGTGGCTCGGTTACTGTGATGCCGAGCAGATCCGGGCGCAGGTAGTGGATGCCCATGCTGCCCAGTTCTGTTGGCATGCCATGGGCATCGGCGCGCACGCACTCACCGGAAGGCTCCGGTATATAGCCTTCTGCCAAGGCGACGTTGACGTCCTGGAAGCGGGCGGTGGCGGTACGGATCGATTCGATCAGGGCGGTGATGTCTTCGTGTTCGGGAGTGGTGGCGGTCGCTGGCCCAGCCATGGCGAGGCCGGTTGCGATCAGGCCACCCAGTACGATCCTATGCATGTGTGTATCCTCCTCCCGCTTCTCATTTAATTGGATTGGAGAGACGGAAGTCTTTCGGTCAAGGGTTTTGCGGATCATGCATGCTCCCTCCTGCTCCCTCCTGCTCCCTCCTGCTCCCTCTTTCTCCCTCTCCTTCTCCTTCTCCTTCACAGATAGGGGCAGTGGACGTGAGCGCAAAACGGACGACTGGATCCTGCGCTTCGAGCATGTTCTTTGAGAATAGTGAGCTTCGAGGGCGCGTTCGTGCGGTTTTGATAGTGAATTGTGACCCCTTAAAGGTGAGCGTCCAGGATAGACAAGATGCTGAGTGCGGCTCATTCTCCTTGCCGGCGAACCTGAGTCACACTGCTTGTATGGGCTTGCATCTCGACATCCTCTGCCATCCCCGCACAGGCCTTGGCGCTCGCTGGCCGGGTGTGACGGAGCGGCCACCATGCTCGCTATAGGAAAGCTGCGATGAATGTCTCACTGGAAGCCATCACGAAGGATAACTGGGATCAGGTGGCACGCCTGACGGTGTCGGACGCGCAGCGCCAGTTCGTAGCGGAGAATGCCTACTCCATCGCCGAATCCTTGTTCAGCGAGCATAGCGTGGCGCGGGCGATCTGTGTCGGCGATGAGCCGGTGGGCTTCATCATGTATGAATCCCTGGCGTATGAAGGCACGCCGCGGGACTACAATATCTATCGCTTCATGGTGGACAGCGACTTCCAGCACTGTGGCATTGGCCGGCAGGGGATGCGCCTTACCCTGGACGCGCTCCTTAAGCAGGAGGGCGCGCAGCGCATCACGGTCTGTTATGTGCCCGGGAATGCAATCGCCAGCGACTTTTATGGCAGCCTGGGCTTTCGCGAGGTGGGGCTGAGTAGCGGCGGGGAGATGATCGCTGAAATCATCGCTCAATCGACGGATGCCTAGTCGAGTGATGCATCGCCGTGTGAAACACCGCTGACTGACGCCTTTCCATACCGCTGCTAGGCTAACAACACCTGTTAAAGGCATACACCGGGCCATCCGGATCGGTTGCCTGACCCTGATCGGAGGGTATCGATGACCCAGACCGCCAGCAACACCGGCACCCCCCCTGGCGAAGGCGGCGAGAGTGATGGCGCCGAAGACTCCGTGGTCATGGAAGACACTCTTGCCCCGTTGCTGCTTCGCCGGGTGGGCATCGACACCTACCACGAGAATGTGGCCTATCTGCATCGAGACTGCGCGCACTATCGCGCAGAGGGCTTCCAGGCGCTTTCGAAGCTCGAGGTGCGCGCCAACGGCCATCGGATCCTGGCGAGCCTCAACGTCGTGGATGATCCGGCTATCGTCGCTTGCCATCAGCTCGGGCTCTCCGAGGATGCCTTCAAGGCGCTTGGCGAAGCGGAGGGGCAGCCGGTCAGCATCTCCCAGGCCGAGCCCCCGGCCTCGATTCCGGCCCTGCATCGCAAGATCGCCGGCGAGCGATTGTCCCGCGAGGATTTCAACAACATCATTCGCGACATCGCCGAGCTGCGCTATTCGAAGATCGAGTTGACCGCCTTCCTCGTGGCCTGCAGTCAGGGGGAGCTGGACCGCGAGGAAGTCTTCTACCTGAGCGATGCCATGAGTCGGATCGGGCGTCAGCTCGACTGGCATGAGCACCCGGTGGTCGATAAGCACTGCATCGGGGGCATTCCTGGCAACCGCACCTCGATGCTGGTGGTGCCGATCGTGGCGGCGCATGGCCTCTTGTGTCCCAAGACCTCATCGCGTGCCATCACCTCACCCTCGGGTACCGCCGATACCATGGAAGTGCTAGCCAAGGTGGACCTGCCCTTCGACGAGCTGGAAGAGATCGTGCGCACCCACCGCGGTTGCCTGGCCTGGGGCGGGACCAGCGAGCTATCGCCGGCCGATGACGTGCTGATCGCCGTCGAGCGACCGCTGTACCTGGATTCCCCGGGGCAGATGGTGGCCTCGATCCTGTCCAAGAAGGTGGCCGCCGGGTCGACACATCTGTTGCTTGATATTCCGATGGGGCCGCATGCCAAGGTGCGCACCATGGCCGAGGCGCGGCGCCTGCGTAAGCTTTTCGAATTCGTAGCCGGGCGCATGGGGCTGGTCCTCGATGTGGTGGTCACCGATGGCAGTCAGCCGATCGGGCGGGGCATCGGTCCGGTGCTTGAGGCCCGCGACGTGATGCGGGTGCTGACACATCATCCCGATGCGCCCAACGACCTGCGACAGAAGGCCCTGCGCCTGGCGGGGCGAATGCTGGAGTTCGACCCCGACGTGCGTGGCGGCGACGGCTTCGGCATCGCCCGGGATATCCTCGACTCCGGCCGGGCGCTGGAGAAGATGCAGGCGATCATTCGTGCCCAGGGCGAGATGCCGTTCGACCTGGACGATCCACCGCTGGCCCCCCACAGCTTCGACGTGATGGCTCCGAAGGCCGGGGTAGTGACGGCCATCGACAACCTGAAGCTGGCGCGCATCGCCCGCCTGGCCGGGGCCCCGAGGCCCGCGGGTGCGGGGGTCGATCTGCTGACGCGCATCGGCGATACCGTAGAGGTCGGTCAGCCGCTGTACCGGGTCTATGCCGCCTATCATGCCGAGCTTGCCTTCGCGCATCAGTCCTGCGAGCGGGACAACGGCTTCAGCATCGGCCGCGCGGACGAGATCACGAGACCGAACGTGGAGTTCTGATGGATACCAGGCTTGTCTATTTCGAGGATGAAGCGGTTCCGGCGCGTCGCCTGGCCGAGGCGGCCGGGCTCGATGCGAGCGTCATCAAGCGCCATGACTTTCCCGATCAGGAGCTGCTGCTGACCCTGGCATCACCGCTTGACGATGCCCTGCCACGGACGCTGGTGCTTTACAGAAGCCTCGATCGGCCCAACGACAAGCTGGTGGAACTGCTGCTGCTCGCCCGCCATGCCCGCCGGCTGGGCGTGACGCGGCTGGTGCTGGTAGCGCCATATCTCGCCTACATGCGCCAGGATATCGCCTTCCACGCCGGCGAGATCGTCAGTCAGCCGCTGATCGGTGCCTTTCTCGGCGAGCTTTATGATGCGGTGATCACCGTCGACCCCCATCTGCATCGCATCTCGCGCCTCGAAGAGGTGATGCCGGGGATTCAGACGCGGACCCTCTCCGGGGCACCCAGGCTCGCGGCTCTGATCAAGGAGAAGCGCCGCAACCCGCTACTGATGGGGCCGGATGACGAATCGATCCAATGGGTCGAGGTGGCCGCCGCCACCACCGGCTTCGATCATGGGGTGTGTCACAAGGTGCGACATGGCGATACCCGGGTCGATATCGCGCTGCCGGATATCGACCTGCGTGGGCGTGAGGTGGTGCTGATGGACGATATCGCCAGTTCCGGCCACACCCTGGCCCGTGCCGCCGAGGCGCTGCTGGCCGCGGGAGCCGATTCGGTGGACGTGGCGGTGACCCATGCGCTCTTTGCCGGCGATGCCCTGGAGGTGATTCGCCGGGCCGGCGTCAACGAGGTATGGAGTACCGATAGCATCGCCCATCCCAGCAACGCCGTGGCTATGGCGCCGACCCTTGGCAAGGCGCTGGGTGAGGTGCTGGGTGAGGTGCCGGGTGAGATGAAGAGCGAAGCTCAATAAGCGCGAGGCTCAATAGGAGGGGCTCAATAGGAGGGGCTCAATAGGAGTGGCTCAATACGAGAGGCGGCACACCAGGCCGCGCTTATTCTCAGCTCAGTTCTCCGTTCAGTTCTCCGTTCAGTTCACCATTCAGGGTGGCGAGAATACGCCGTGAATCGCCTTGGTCGCGATGCTCGCCGAGCCACACCCCCTGCCAGGTGCCGAGGGCCAGGCGCCCGTCGCGCACCGCAAGTGTCAGCTGGGTGCCGAACAGGCTGGCACCGATATGGCCGGGCATATCGTCCGGCCCTTCCATGGTGTGACGGAAGAACGGCAGATCGCCAGGGGCGATATGGCGCAGGAAGGCGTCCATGTCGTGGCGTACGTCGGGATCGGCATTCTCGTTCAGGGTCAGCGAGGCCGAGGTATGCAGTAGCTGCAGGTGCACCAGGCCGATACCGAGGCCGGACAGGCTCTCAAGGGCATTCTCGATCTCGTGAGTGATCAGATGAAAGCCCCGCGAACGCGGGGCGAGGCGAATCTCGTGCTGTTGCCACATGGTCAGCGGGCCTCCTTCGGGAAGAGTGCGTCGAGTCTGGCGTTGGCCGTGTCCTGCCACTTGCCCGGCAGGCGGGCGGCCTGCTCGAGGGCAGCGCGGGCGTCCTGCTCCTGGCCCTGAGCATGAAGCGTCAGCCCCAGGTTGAGCCATGCGGCGGCAAGCTCGGGGTCGTGCAGGGTGGCGAAGCGAAAGGCATTGGCGGCACCGGCTCGGTCGCCGCTTGAGTAGCGGGCATTGCCGAGCCCGAACCAGCCCATGGCGAGTCCCGGGAAGCGTTGGGTGAGCGCCTCCCAGCTGGGCCGCAGCGCTTCGGCGCCTTGCACCCGCTCGGCATCGCCGATAGCGGTGAGCGCCGCTTCGGCGGAGATGCCGGGAGGAATCTCGCCGGGCGGTAGGGCGACCATCGCCCAGCGGTCGCTGCGTGCCCAGGTGGCATCGAAGGTGGAGAGCGCCATGTCCTGATGGGGCTTGAAGCCGGTGTGCAGCCGGATCGTTTCCTTGTCGAGGTCGTAGCCGGTCGCCACGGCGTAATGCCACAGGGGGGCGATCGGCAGCGACAGGTTCTGCATCACTACTACCGGATGATCGGCGGCCAGCGTCTGGAGCAACGCCTCGATGTCATTGTCGAGCACGAAGGGAACGCGCCCCTGGCGGCGCACCGTGGCCAACATTTCCGGCTGCACGCTACCCTGCCGGTTGGGCAGGAATAGCTTGGGGATCAGGGCATCGACACCGATCTCGACGCCTGAGTCGTTGAGCACCATGGCCAGCGCGGCGGGGCCACATTGGTAGTCGCGTTGGCCAAAGAAGGGCACGCCCTCGATGCTCACCTGGGGCGGGATATCGAGCCGCTCGGGGCTCGAGATGCGGGGCGTGCCGGCACAGCCCGCCAGCAACATGAGGCAGAGGACACAAAGCAGAACGCCCGCAGTGCGGGCGTTCGGCGTGTGCCAGATAGCTTGGCGTGTCATGCGATCAGCGCGTGAACGGATAGACATTGGTCAAGCCCAGGATGTCGGTGACCAGCAGGATCACGAACACCGCGAACAGGGCGCCGACCACGCTGGCACCGGCCGGCATCTCGTCGAGCTGATTGGCCATCTGAGCCACTTCCTCATCGGACAGTGCCGCGACACGGGCCTGCACTTCTGCCGGCTGGACGCCTTGCAGCAGCAGCTGCTGCTGAACGTCTTCGCGAGCCAGGAGGTCATTGATGCGTTCCCGGTCGGCGGCCACTTGCGAGGCGCTGAGAGCATCCTGCGTCGAGATCAGGTCGCCGGCCGGTGCGGTCTGCACCGAGGCCACAGCGGGCAGGCTTCCCAGTACCAGGAAGGCGATCAACAGCGGGCTAATGACGCGAGCGAGTTTCTTCATCATGGAATGATCCTTATAGCGGAATTGGCTTTTGGCTTCTTCTTGATGGTCCGAGACATCCAAGTCATGGGAACGATCTTGCTACACGCGATGCGCCCCCAGTATAGGGGGAGATGACGATGATTTTCATGCCCTTTTTGGGCATGGAAGCGCCAGGATTTTTCATACCGGCACGCAAGGGCGCCGGCATCAAGCCCAGCCGTCCCTGATAGCGGCCTCATCTAGTCTTATAGATAAGGCTTACTTCACTTGCTTGGTGCACTTTGACAGACTCCTGCACTCTTTTTGTGCAGGGGCGAGTGAGTGAAGACGTATCTCTCGAAAATGCGTGGCGAGCCCATCCAGCGCCCCCGGGCCTGCTGGCGGGATGCGCTCTGGTCCTGGGTCGGCGCCTTCGCCGGCATGCTGGCCATCAGCTGGCTGAGCGCGCACTGGCTGACCAGCCAGCTGCTGATCGTGGGCTCCTTCGGGGCGACCTCGGTGCTGATCTATGCCGTCCCGGCAAGCCCCCTGGCGCAGCCCCGCAATGTGCTGCTCGGCAGCATGCTCTCGGCCATGGTGGGGGTGGGCTGCTTCCAGCTGCTGGGGGCAACCGCGGTAGCCGTGGCGCTGTCGGTGTCGCTGGCCATCCTGGTCATGCAGCTGACCCATACCGTGCACCCACCTGGGGCCGCCGCGGGGCTGATCGCGGTCATCGGCGGGCCTGAGGTCCACGGGCTGGGCTGGTGGTATCCGCTGATGCCGGTGGGCATCGGCTGTGCCCTGATGCTGGGGGTGGCGATTCTTATCAACAACCTGGCGCGCCACCGGCGCTATCCGGTCCATTGGCGCTGAGCCGGCGGTCTTTCACCGATCTCAGCGGTGGCCGGCCATCAAGTCGCGTACCAGCGGGGTGTCGGCGTCGCGATGGGTGGGCAGCTCGAAGCGCGCCCGGGCGATGGCGGTGCGTGACAGCCTGGCCTCGATCAACATCTCGCGATCCTCGGCCAGCGCCAGGATCTCGCCCCGCGGACCGAGAATCCGCGAGCCACCCCAGAAATGGCTCCCGCCCTCGGGGCCGAAGCGATTGGCCATGATCACTGGGGTACCGTAGGTCATGGCATAGAAGTGCAGGTTGACGGCCCAGTTCTGCTCGTTGGAGAAGTCGTCGCTGACGATGCCCGAGGCCGAGTTGATCGGCGCGCAGAGCACCGTGGGCCTGGCCAGCAGGGCGGCATGCACCAGCCCCGGGTTCCACAGGTCGGCACAGATCAGCGAGGTCGCGGACCAGCCAGGGCGCACGGGCACGTGGGTCAGTTCGCTACCGTGGGTGAAGAGCTTGCCTTCCTCCAGGCCACCGTAGGTGGGCAGGTTGAGCTTGCGGTGCACGGCCTGGAGCTCGCCATGCTGGAGGATCGCCAGGGCGTTGTAGTACTCGCCGGGGCTCGCCTCCTCGACGAAGCCCACCACCACCTGCATCTCGCCGGCTTCCCGGGCGAGCTCCGTCAGGCGCGGATCATGAGCCGGGCAGGCCAGTTCGATCACCTGGTTTCCCAGGCCGTAGCCGGTCAGCGACAGCTCGGGAAAGACCAGCAGCTCAAGCCCTGTGTGGTGGGCCTTGGTGATCATCTCGCGGTGGCGCTCGAGGTTGGCATCGACATCGCCCAGGGTGGCGTTGATCTGGGCGGCGCCGACGCGCAGGTGATCCTGATAGTGCATGGTCGAGTCTCGCTATCGGGTGAACGAAGGGGTGACAGGAAGTGGGGGCAATGAGCCATCGCCGCGGATCTTCGCAGGCGCATGGCGGTGCTTCAAGGCGCGCTCGAACGGGGCAAGATGTGTCATCTCGGGCAGGCTCGCGATTGCGTCGGGGGTGGATGCAAGAAAGGCCGCCCTCGGGGCGGCCTTTCAGATAGCGAATGTCCAGCGCGTGGCGCCCGGCGGCTCGCTTAGATCAGATCATGCTTCTCCAGGAAGCTTTCGGCGACGCGCTCGATGGTTTCGCGCTCCACGTCCACCCGGGCGTTCAGGGCGGCCATGGTCTGGTCGTCGAGCAGACCGGAGAGGGTGTTCAACTGCTCGGCGAGCTGAGGGTTGGTCTCGAGGACATCCTCGCGGACCACGGGCGTCAGCGAGTAGGCGGGGAAGAAGTCCCGGCTGTCCTCGAGCACCCGGAAGTCGAAGGCCGGAACGCGACCGTCGGTGGAGAACACCAGGCCGACATCGACGTTGCCGTCGCGCAGGGCGGAGTAGATCAGGCCGGTATCCATGCGGACGATGTCATCACGACCGACACGGAACTCATAGGCCTGCTGTAGCGGGCGCCAGCCGTCCTTGCGGGAGTAGAATTCGGTGTCCAGCCCGAAGGTCAGGGACTTGTCCTCATTGATCGCCTGTGACAGGTCGTCCAGGGTTTCGATGCCCATTTCCTCGGCGGTATCGTCGCGCATCGCCAGGGCATAGGTGTTGTTGGCGGCGGAGGGCTCCAGCCAGATGATGCCCTTGTCGGCATCGAGTGCCTTGACGCGCTCGTAGGTGGCGTCCGCCGATAGGGTCTCGTCGATGTCGTTGTAGACGATCAGCGAGGTGCCGGTGTATTCCCAGTACAGGTCGACCTGGCCGTTCTCCTGGGCCTGGCGCAGCACGCTCGAGCCCATGCCGTCGCGCTTCTCGATGTCGTAGCCGAGGTCATCGAGGTACTGGCTGGTCATGCTGGAGAGAATGAGTTGCTCGGTGTAGTTCTTGCCACCTACGGTGAGTTCGCTGGCGTGGGCGGTGCCGACCAGCAGGGCCGAGGCGAGGCCCAGATGGGTGAGGTATCGCTGCAATCGCATTTGCGGAGTCCTCTTCCAGAAATGAGACGTTACCCTGACATGCCGGCCGCCGAAGGCCAGGTGGCGGCTCGGCGGCCGGCATTTGGTCAGGTGGTGATCACAGCAGGTCGTGTTCCTTGAGGAAGCCTTCGGCGACACGCTCGATGGTCTCCTTGTCGACGTCGACCTGGGCGTTGAGGCCGGACATGGTTGCATCGTCGAGCAGGCCGGAGAGCTTGTCCATCTGGGCCTCGAGCTCGGGATTGGCCTCAAGGGTCTCGGCGCGCACCACCGGAGTCAGGGCGTAGGCCGGGAAGTAGTTCTGGTCGTCTTCGAGCACCTGGAAGTCGAAGGCCGGGATGCGACCATCGGTGGCGAACACCAGGCCGACGTCGACCTGGCCGTCGCGCAGCGCCTGGTAGACCAGGCCGGAGTCCATGCGTTTGACGTCGCCGCGGCCGACGCGGAAGTCATAGGCCTGCTGCAGCGGGCGCCAGCCGTCCTCGCGAGCATAGAACTCGGCATTCAGGGCGAAGGTCAGGCCCTCGTCGTCGTTGACCGCCTGGGCCAGGTCGGACAGCGTCGCGATGCCGCGCTCCTGGGCATCATCTTCGCGCATGGCCAGGGCGTAGGTGTTGTTGGCGTCGGAGGGCGCGAGCCACACCAGCCCCTTCTCGGCATCGAGTTCCTTGACCCGCGCGTAGGTCTCCTCGGGCGACAGGCGCTCGGTGACGTCGTTGTAGTTGATCAGCGAGGTGCCGGTGTACTCCCAGTAGAGATCGATCTGGCCATTCTCCTGGGCCTGGCGCAGCACGGCCGAGCCCATGCCGGAGCGCTGCTCGACGTCATAACCCAGGCCGTCGAGGTACTGGCTGGTCATGCTGGCCAGGATCTGCTGCTCGGTGAAGTTCTTGCCGCCGACCACGATCTCGTTGGCCTGAGCGGTGGCCATGGTGCTGGCCAGTGCCGCGCCGGAAAGCAGGGTCATCAAGGTTTTCATGGAGTCGCTCCTTGTTGTGAAGTGTCAGTCGTGCGTCTTGCTATGGGTCGAGCGTCCCTGCCTGCCGAGTCGCTGCCAGGCAGTGGATCGCACGAATCAGGCCCGGCTCGGGTTCACCCCGCGCGGGACCATCAGGAAAGCGGTGACAGCGATGAGCATGTCGACCGCGACTGCCAGCAGTGCCGTGGGAATGGCGCCAGAGAGCATCATCACCGGGTCATAGAGGTCGATGCCGGTGAAGATCAGCTCGCCAAGGCCGCCGGCTCCGATCAGGAAGGCCAGCGGCACGGTGCCGACGTTAATGGCCAACGCCGTGCGGATGCCGGCGAAGATCACGTATAGGGCATTGGGTAATTCGACCCGTAGCAGGCGCTGGGTCGGCGACATACCGATGCCCGCCGCGGCTTCCATGAGGGCCGGCGAGACGCCCTTGAGGCCCGTGTAGGTGTTGCGGGTGATCGGCAGCAGCGTCGCCACGAAGAGCCCGAACACTGCCGGCACGGTGCCGATGCCCAGGAAGCTCATCGACAGCGCCAGCACCGCAAGCGTCGGGATGGTGGTGCCCACGTTGAGCACCTGCATCGCGGATTCCGCGACCTTTTCCATGGTGGGGCGCGACAGCAGGATGCCCAGCGGGATGGCGACGAGGATCGCCAGGCTGCCGGAGATGGCGGTCAGCCATAGATGCTGCACGGCCAGGTACTGGATATCGGGCAGGTAGAAGATGAAGTCGTCGATCACGCCGCTGGACTGGCTCCACACCCCGGCCATGAAGACTACCACCAGCACCAGCAGGCGCATTGCCCCAGAGAGGTTCAGCGTCGGCATGGCTTACTCCTTGTGGGCCGGTGACAGCGATGCTGCGGCATCCGGAGTGGCTTCGTCTCGCGAGTGAGCCCGGTAGCGGGAGCCCAGGTGGTGGGTGATCGCCCGCTGGGTGATCTGGCCGACGATGCGGCCGTCGTCGTCGACGCAGGGTACCCAGGTCATGTCATTGGCAAACATCAGCGAGGCGACCTTGCGCAGATCGTCGTCGAGGCTGACCACCACCGGCACGCTCTGGAAGTGATCGCGGCAATGGCCCTTGGTGGTGCGGGCCACGGCGGCGTTGATGATGCCCACCGGTTGGCGTTTGTTGTTCACCATCACGATGCTGTTCAGATAGCCATATGCTTCGATCCGGTTCAGCGCGGTGTCGAGGGTGTCGTCTGGGCGCACTAGGCCGATCTCGTCGCTGGCCAGGTCGCGCACCTTTACCAGGTTGAGGCGCTTGAGCGCCCGATCCTCGCCGAGGAAGGATTCGACGAAGTCGTTCTTGGGCGCGGCCAGCAGCTCATCGGGCTCCGAGTACTGCACCAGTTTGCCGGCACGGAAGATGGCGATGCGGTCGCCCATCTTGATCGCTTCGTCGATGTCGTGGCTGACGAACATGATGGTCTTCTTGAGGTCCTGCTGCATCTTCAGGAACTCGTCCTGGATCACCGCCCGGTTGATCGGGTCGATGGCGCCGAAGGGCTCGTCCATCAGCATCACGGGCGGGTCGGCGGCCAGCGCCCGAGCCACGCCGATGCGCTGCTGCTGCCCGCCGGAGAGCTCGCTTGGATAGCGCTTGAGGAAGGCATCCGGCTCCAGGGCGATCATGCGCATCATCTCCCGCGCACGCTCCCGGTACTTGGCCTTGTCCCAGCCCAGCAGCTTCGGCACCACGGTGATGTTCTCCTCGATGGTCATGTTGGGGAACAGACCGATCTGCTGGATCACGTAGCCGATGTTGCGGCGCAGGTCCTGGGTGTCGAGGCTGCTGGTGTCCTCGCCGTTGATGAACACCTTGCCCGACGTTGGGCGAATGATGCGGTTGATCATCTTCAGGGAGGTGGTCTTGCCGCAGCCGGAGGGGCCGAGCAGGATGCAGATCTCGCCGCTCGGCACCTCCATGCTGATGTGGTCGGCGGCGGTCACGGCCCCTTTGGGCGTGTCGAAGACCTTGGTCAGGTTGTCGAGTCGAATCATGTAGCGGTCCTTGTCGGGTCTGCAGCCTTTTCAGGTCGACTGAGAGTGGCGCGGATGACGGTTCAGGCAGTGGTGGCGGCGCGCTCCATGCCCTTGGGCGTCAGGCGCTTCTGCAGCGCCAGCAGTGAATAGTCGACGATGATCGCCAGCACGCTGACGGCCACGGCGCCGAGGATCAGCTGGCGAGGATCGGACTGTGAAATGCCGCGGCTGATGAAGGTGCCGAGCCCCCCGGCGCCGATGTAGGCGGCGATCGCCATGACGCCGATATTGAGCACCACGGCGGTGCGCACGCCGGCCATGATCACCGGCACGGCGAGCGGTATTTCGACCATGCGCAGGCGCTGGTTTTGGCTCATGCCGATGCCGCGAGCGGCCTCGCGAAGGGCCGGGTCGACGTTGTTGATGGCGGTATAGGTGTTGCGAATGATCGGCAGCTGCGAGTAGAGCAGTACCGCAATGACCGCCGGCATGTACCCGATACCCTGACCGATGATCGACAGGATCGGGATCATGATGCCGAACAGCGCGATGGAGGGGATCGTCACGATGATCGAGGCGATGTAGAGCACGGTCTTGGCGGCGCGTTCGTTCTTGGTGATGGCGATGCCGATCGGCACGCCGGTCAGGGTCGCGATGCCGACCGCGACGCCCACCAGGGAAATATGCTCGACCGTGCGGGTCAGCAAGAGCTCCAGGTTGTCCAGAGCATATTGAAGCAGTTCCAAGCGACGTCTCCTTGATGATGGTGTCTCAAGGCCGGCAGGGGCTGACCGGCCCGGCAGGTCGGGGGATCATGCCACGGCGCGCCCCGAGAAGTACGTGGACAGGGGTGCCGGCGCGGGAACGCGCAATAGCTTAGCAGAGCCAAATAGCCGTTTGTTATTGATTTGCATGATGATCCAAAATGCCAGTTATTGAAGATGCTGATGTGGCCTTGCCTCCTGCATGGTCTTATCTCTTGCATGGCCTTGAAGGGGAAGGGCGCCTGCCGAAGGGTGGCGGGACGCCGCATGGGCGAGAGCATCGCCGCTCGTCCTGGTCCGGGCAGGTGTACGGGCATCGTCATCATCGAGCATTGGCGCCCGGGGCGCGGGTCGGGAAGGGCGAGCAGACGCTGGCGGGACGAGTGTCTTTCTCCGTAAAAGATGACGGCGCCCCGCGGGGCGCCGTCTCGGTCGGATGGGGCCCGCCAGGCGGCGAGGCTCAGCCGACCTTGTAGGACTGCGGCGACTCCGCCAGCAGGCCACGGCCGCCGGCAAGCGTCAGCGCCAAGTCGTGCAGGCCATCCCACAGTGGTACGGCGCTGGCGCCCTTGATGGCCAGATCGAGGCGCTGGGAGAACATCAGCAGCTTGTGCAGACGCTTGACCGGCAGCCGGTTCAGGGCCTGCTGGTAGGCGGGACGCCGCTTGTCGAAGATCGGCGGTTTCTGGGCCTTGCAGGCATGCTCGAAGCTCTGGCCCTGGTCGAGGTGCTGGTAGAGCGAGAGCAGGGTGCGCAGCTCACGGGTCAGCGCCCATAGCACGATGGGGGCTTCGAGCCCCTCGCGCTGCAGGCTCCTGAGGATCCGCGAGGCACGCTCGCGCTCGCCGCGCAGGCAGGCATCGCTCAGGGTAAAGACATCGTAGCGGGCGCTGTCTTCGACGCCCTGGGTGATCGATGCCACATCGAGGCGGGCACCCCGTGGCATCAGCAGGGCGAGCTTCTGCAGCTCCTGATCGGCGGCCAGCAGGTTGCCTTCGGTGCGCTCGCCGAGCAGGCGGGCGGCCTCCATGTCCATGCTGAGGCCATGGTGGCTGGCGCGGTCGCGCATCCAGAAGCCGAGACGCTGGTGATCCACCGGCCATACCGGCACGAAGAGCCCGGCCTTGTCCAGTGCCTTGAACCACTTGCTCTGCTGCTGCCGGCGATCGAGCTTGTCGGCCATGATCAAGAGCACGTTGTCGCTGCCCTTCATCTGCTCGGCGTAGGCCTCTAGGGCCTTGCCGCCTTCCTGGCCGGGCGCCTGGCCGCCTAGGCGCAGCTCGATGAGCTTCGACGAGGCGAACAGCGACAGGCTGGCGGCGGACTCGGTGAGCCGCCCCCACTGGAAGCCGTTCTCGACGTGCAGTACTTCGCGTTCCTCGATGCCGGCATTGCGCGCCGCCGCACGCACCGCGTCGCAGGCCTCCATGTGGAGCAGGGGCTCGTCGCCTGAGACGATCACTACCGGCGGCAGGCCCTTGGCCAGCGCCGGGGGGAGTTTGTCGGGAAAGACTTTCATGGCGACTCCGTTACTGCTCGGCCAGTGGCCTCAGCCGCTCGATCAGCCGACGAGCGGCTGTCTCGTACAGGCGCTCTCGGGCATTGCGGCGGCTATCGTCCTGGGCCAGCAGGTCGTCGTCGTTGACGGTGACCGTTTCGCTGACCTCGAGGGTCTGCTGGTCGAGCAGATAGGCGTCGTTGGCCTGGCGCTGCACCGAGAAGGGTGCCCTCAGAGTGAGCTCGATATCATGGCTGGTGCCGGCGGATAGCCCCTGCTGCGTCTCGCTGATGGTCCCGCGCCCCAGATTGAGGCGCAGGGCCGCCTGGTCGTCGACCCGGGTGCCGGCCCGGGTCAGCGTCTTGCGCACCGCGGTGGCGAGGTCGTCATCGGCACCGGCCAGGGCCAGCGCCGGCAGGGCGGGCAGCGACTCGCCGTAGCCCCGCAGCTGAAAGCCGCAGCCGCCGAGGCCAAGCCCCAGTGTGCCGATGGCGGTCGCGCCCAGCGCGACCCTCAGTCCCTGCTTGAGAAAGCGGCGGCGTTGCATGATTGATTCCTTTTCACCCGACAACGATATTGACCAGCTTGCCCGGCACCACGATGACCTTGCGCACCGTCTTGCCCTCGAGGTGACGCTGCACGTTCTCGGCGGCCATGGCCTGGGCCTCGATGGCGGCCTTGTCGGCATCGGCGGGCACCTCGAGGCGGGCGCGCAGCTTGCCGTTGACCTGCACCACCAGCTCGATGGCGTCACGGGCCAGGGCGGACTCATCCAGGGTCGGCCAGTCGGCATCGATCACTGGCTCGGCGTGGCCGAGCGCGGCCCACAGGCCGTGGCAGGCGTGCGGGGTGATCGGCGCAAGCAGCAGCACACAGGCTTCCACGGCCTCGCGGGCGACGGCCAGATCCTGCGGGCTGGCATTCTCGCCGTCATTCTGGAAACGGCCGATGGCATTGGTCAGTTCCATCACCGCGGCGATGGCGGTGTTGAAGGTGGTGCGCCGGCCGATATCGTCGCTGGCCTTCTTGATGGTCTCGTGGGTCTTGCGGCGCAGTTCACGCTGGGGCTCGGTCAGAGCCTCGAGATCGAGGCTGCCCGGGGTGCCGGCATTGGCGTGCTCGGCGACCAGGCGCCACAGGCGCTTGAGGAAGCGGTGGGCGCCCTCGACGCCGGTGTCGGACCACTCGAGCGACTGCTCCGGGGGCGCGGCAAACATCATGAACAGGCGCACGGTGTCGGCGCCGAAGCGGTCGATCATCGCCTGGGGGTCGACGCCGTTGTTCTTGGACTTGGACATCTTCTCGATGCCGCCCATCTCCACCGGTTCCCCGTCGCTGATCAGCACGGCGCTGACCGGGCGGCCCTTGTCGTCGCGCTTGACCTCGACGTCGGCCGGGTTGAACCAGTCCTTGCCACCGTTGGCGGCGGGCCGGTAGTAGGTCTCGGCGATCACCATGCCCTGGGTCAGCAGGCGCTTGAAGGGCTCATCGGAGTCCACCAGGCCGAAGTCGCGCATCAGCTTGTGGAAGAAACGCGCATAGAGCAGGTGCAGGATGGCGTGCTCGATGCCGCCGATGTAGAGATCCACCGGCAGCCAGTAGTTGGCGCGCTCATCGAGCATGGCCTCCATGTTGTCGGCGCAGCAGAAGCGGGCGTAGTACCAGCTGGACTCCATGAAGGTGTCGAAGGTGTCGGTCTCGCGCACCCAGCCGTCGCCGAGATCGCTGAACTCGGGCATCTTCTTGAGCGGCGAGCCGGAGGCGTCGACGGTGACCTCGGTGGGCAGGCAGACCGGCAGTTCGTCGTCGGTGAGCGGCACGGTCTGGCCTTCGGGGCCGTACTTGACCGGGATCGGCGCGCCCCAGTAACGCTGGCGAGCTACGCCCCAGTCGCGCAGGCGGAAGTTGGTCTTGACCTCGCCGTGGCCCTGCTCGGTCAGCTTGGCGGCGATGGCATCGAAGGCCGCCTGGAAGTCCAGGCCGTCGAACTCGCCGGAGTTGATCAGCACGCCGTGCTCGTCATGGGCGGCGGTGGAGACGTCCGGTGCCTGACCGTCCTCGGTGGCGATCACCGGCTCGATGGGCAGGCCGTACTTGGTGGCAAACTCCCAGTCGCGCTGGTCGTGGGCGGGCACGGCCATCACCGCGCCGGTGCCGTACTCCATCAGCACGAAGTTGGCCACATAGACCGGCACCTGGCGCCCGGTGAGGGGATGGACGGCCTGATAGCCGGTGTCCATGCCCTTCTTCTCCATGGTGGCCATCTCCGCCTCGGAGGTGCCGCCGTGGGCGCATTCCTCGTTGAAGGCGGCAAGCGCCGGGTTGTGCTCGGCGGCCGCCTTGGCCAGCGGGTGGCCGGCGGCCACGGCCACGTAGGTCACGCCCATCAGGGTGTCCGGACGGGTGGTGTAGACGCGCAGCGGTTCGGCGCCGTCATGGCCGGTTACGTCAAAGGCAAGCTCCACGCCCTTGGACTTGCCGATCCAGTTGCGCTGCATGGTCTTGACCTGCTCGGGCCAGTCGACCTGGTCGAGGTCCGCGAGCAGCTCGTCGGCGTAGTCGGTGATCTTCAGGAACCACAGCGGGATTTCCTTGCGCTCCACCGGTGCGCCGGAGCGCCAGCCGCAGCCGTCGATGACCTGCTCGTTGGCGAGCACGGTCTGGTCGACCGGGTCCCAGTTGACCGTCGACATCTTCTTGTAGACCAGGCCCTTCTCGACCAGCTTGGTGAAGAACCACTGCTCCCAGCGGTAATAGTCGCTGTCGCAGGTGGCGAATTCACGGTTCCAGTCGTAGGCGAAGCCCAGTGCCTTGAGCTGGTCGCGCATGTAGTCGATGTTCTGATGCGTCCACTCGGCCGGCGGCACCTGGTTCTTGATGGCGGCGTTCTCGGCGGGCATGCCGAAGGCGTCCCAGCCCATGGGCTGCAGCACGTTCTTGCCCTGCATGCGCTGGAAACGCGAGACCACGTCGCCGATGGTGTAGTTACGCACGTGCCCCATGTGTAGCTTGCCGCTGGGGTAGGGGAACATCGACAGGCAGTAGAACTTTTCGCGATTGGCGTCTTCTACTGCCTTGAAGCACTGCTGCTTGGTCCAGAACTGCTGGGCGTCGCGTTCGATGTCGTGAGGCTTGTACTGTGCGTCCATCGGTCTGAATGGTTACCTTGTAGCGTCGGTGGCGAAGAGCAAGGGACTTTCCCGCGTGATCATGCTCGCGCGATATATGGCGCGAAAGGCTTGCTGGCACGGGAAGATAGCGTCTAAATGGGGATCAAGCATACCGCAGCGGGGCCTGAGCAGGTAGGGGCTCCGTGCTTGGTCAGAGCAAGGCCAGAGCAAGGAAGGTCACAAAGGAGGCTCACATGAGCGATCAGGACAAGCATTCGGACCATCGCCTGCGCGAGGGCTATGAGCGTCTTCTGGCGCGGCTTCAGGACGGCGCCAAGGAGCTGTCGTGGGAGAACCTGCAGAAGGAGCTCGATGAGGCGGTGGATTTTGAGGCGGAGGTCGAGGACTACACCCGCGACGAGCTGTCGCTACTGCGCGCCTGGGTCGAGCGCGACCTCAAGGACCTGCGCCACTACCTGGCGGCCGGCGGCGAGGGCGTGGCCAGCTGGCTTGGTATCGATCTCGACGTGCTGTCGCGGCGCATCCGTGAGGCGCTGTTCTCGATCGCCGACCGCACCGTGATCGATCGGGTGCGCTTCGAGGACGACCTGGAGGCGGCTCGCGCCGACTACTGCGAAGGCGAGATGGTCGCACCGGGTCTCTTGAGCTGCGTGCACTGCGGCGCCGAGGTGACGCTTGGCGAGGTGGCGCGCCTCGAGCCTTGCCACCAGTGCGGGCATCGTTATTTCTCTCGCGGGCCTCAGGTCGGCACTCACTGAGCTGGCCTGGCCGGCGTCAGCCCAGCCTGGCGATCACGCCGATCGCCAGGCAGACCCCCAACGACATGACCAGGGCATAGATCAGGTTGTGGCGCATCATCAGCCCGCCACTGGTGCCATAGCGGCCCTGCAACGACAGGTTGATCCCCGATAGCGGGCCGATGGCCGCACCCACCGCCCAGGCGCTCAGTGCCACCACCCCGACCAGGGTGTGGTTGGCGCCGTCCAGGTCCAGCAGCGAGGCCAGGGTCGAAATGCCGATGATCGGGTGCAGGCCGATTACGGCGCTTGAGACGATGGCCAGAAAGCTGAGGATGGCTTGCCCCGCCCCGAAGTGCTCAAACAGCACCCACTGACTGCCGGTGGCCGCATCGATGAAGGTCGAGAGCCCCTGGGTGAAGAGTCCTGCCGCCAAGAACAGCGAGATCTCGCCGCGCATCGCCGGCAGTCGCTCCCGGGTATGCTGCATCATCCGCTTCGATGTAAAGGTGATGCCGCGGGGCAGGTTGGCGGCGAGCGCCGTGGCCGGCAGCAGGAAGGTGATGATGCTGACGATGGACAGCGCAGGCGTCAGGCCGTAGTGAAAGCCAAGCACCAGCACCGCGAGCCCCACCGGCATCAGCAGGTTGCGCGGGGCCAGCGAGACTCCCGGCACCTCGGCAAGATCGAAGCGCCGTGCCAGCTCGAGGCGCGTCAGCACGCCGGAGAGCGCTGCCAGGGGTACCCCGGCGGCGAGTACGAGCGCGAAGTCGAGCCGGGGGGCCAGGCCCATGGCCACGCCCATGGCGGCGAAGAACGGTGACCAGAGCGCGGCGCTGGAGAGCCCTCGATTGAGGGTCAGCAGCTGCGGCAGGCGCAGGCCGTCGGCGCGCTTGAGCTGATCGCCGATCAGGAACACCGAGGACAGGTTGAGGATGGCCCCGAGCAGGTGAACGCTCAGCCAGGTGGTGATCACACCCCGCCCCCCGTGGTTCTGGGTGCCGGGCGACGGCGGGGCGCGGTTGATCAGGCCGATGAAACTGACCCCGACCAGCATGGCGACCACGAAGGTGTTGGCGTCCAGCACGCTTTTCCAGGCGAGCTCTGCGCCATAGATGCCTCGGCTGATCGCCAGCAGCGTCGCCCCGATCACCGCCAGCGCGCCTACCTGGCGGCGGTTGCGGGTGGGGATATCGACCCACAGCAGGGCCACCGCCAGCCAGAACGCCACGCCGACCAGCGGCGCCAGGGCGGAGAGGCCGGCCAGGCGCGACACCTGCAGCGCCAGGCCGAGGGCGATGATGAGCCCCGCCAGCCGCTGCCTTCCGCTGATCAGGGGGCGAGCAGGCGCAGGGACGGACGGGGCCTCAGCCTCTGATGAAGAAGAGGATGACGAAGAGGGCGACGGCGAGGCGGGCGGCATGGACGCGTATCCGGGCAAAGCTAGGCATCCTAGGCAAGCCCGGCGGCCTCGGCAAGCGGCGGCCAGGGGACTGCCCGGGTCAGCTTTGCTGCCTCAGGCGAGCGGGGTCGGCAGCGCCCAGCGTCGCGCCTCGTCCGTGCGCGCGGCATCGAGCTTCGCCATCATCGCCCGGGTGGCATTCGAGAGCGTGCGGTTGCGATGCACCAGATAGCCCAGCGGGCGCTCGATGGGGCGATGATCGATCGGCAGGACATGGAGGTCGTCGTCGATCATGCTCTCTGGGAGCACGCTCCAGCCGAGCCCGATCGAGGCCATCATCTTCAGCGTCTCCAGGTAGTTGGTCGACAGCCCCACCTTCACGTTCAGCGCCTCGCGGGAAAAGGTCTCCAGCACGATGCCGCGGGTGAAGGTCAAGGGGCCCGGCAGCACCGCAGGATGGGCGGCCAATGCCGACATGGAGAGCCGCTCATGCCGTGCAGCGTGCTGGGCAAGAGGGTGATCCTTGCCACAGACGAAGCGCAGCCGGTCGATCCATACCGGCACCACCGTGAGCTGGGGGTCGGGCACCGGGGCCAGGGTGACCACGGCCATTTCCAGGCCGCCATCGAGCACCCCCTGATAGGCCTGTTCGGAATCCAGGAAGCGCAGGTCAAGATCCGCCGCCGGGTGGTCACGGGTAAAGGCCTTGAGCAGGGGCGGCAGCCGGTGCAGGCCGATATGGTGGCTGGTGGCCAGCGTCAGGCTACCGGCCACGTCGCCTGCGAGGTTCGATAGCGCCCGGCGGCTGTCGTCGACCATCAGCAGGATCTGCCGGGCCCGGGGCAGCAGCAGGGCGCCGGCTTCGGTGAGGGTGACGCGGCGGCCGATGCGATCGAAGAGGCGCGATCCCACCTGATCCTCGAGGGTGGCGATGCGCTTGCTGACCGCGGGTTGCGTCAGGTGCAGCTGCTCGCCGGCCAGCGAAAAGGACCCGTAGTCGGCGACGGCCAGGAAGGCCTGCAGGCTTTGGGTGTCCATGGGCGGCTCCTCAAACGATAGCGGTGATGGGGTTCTGGGCAGCGTCAGGTGCCTCATGGCTTGGCGCAAGTCGCGTCATGCCGGCCTGGTATTCCAGCATGGAATTAATAACATAAATAACATGAATTGATTTTATGTGTAGGGCGCCCTAGTCTCGGTGCCATGGCAACGACGCCTGAGATGCCAGCGGCGTCCGGCGCGGCACGATCAATCAGAGGGCGAACTCAGCCCCGTGGAGGAGAGACATGGCAGGCCAGACGCTTTACGACAAGCTGTGGTCACAGCACCTGGTGAAGGAGCGCGATGACGGCACTGCGCTGATCTACATCGACCGCCAGCTGCTGCACGAAGTGACCTCGCCGCAGGCCTTCGAGGGACTGCGCCTGGCCAAACGTCAGCCGTGGCGTCTGGATGCCAACCTCGCCACCCCCGATCACAATGTGCCGACCACGGTTGTCGAGCGCGCCGAGGGCAATGCCGGCATCAAGGATCCAGTATCGCTGATCCAGGTGCAGACCCTGGATGACAACTGCGAGGCCTTCGGTATCGAGGAGTTTCGCATCAACGACGCCCGCCAGGGCATCGTGCACGTGGTTGGCCCGGAGCAGGGCGCGACCCTGCCGGGCATGACGGTGGTCTGCGGTGATTCTCATACCGCCACCCACGGCGCCTTCGCGGCGCTGGCTCATGGTATCGGCACCTCAGAGGTCGAGCACGTGCTGGCCACCCAGTGCCTGCTGGCGCAGAAGATGAAAAACATGCAGGTGCGGGTCGAGGGCTCGCTCGGCACCGGCGTCACCGCCAAGGACGTGGTGCTGGCGATCATCGGGCGCATCGGCACTGCCGGCGGCACCGGCTATGCCATCGAGTTTGCCGGCAGCGCGATCCGCGAGCTGTCCATGGAAGGCCGCATGACGGTCTGTAACATGGCCATCGAGGCGGGTGCCCGGGTCGGTCTGATCGGCGTCGATGACACCACCATCGACTATCTGCGCGAGCGCCCCTTCGCGCCTCAGGGCGAGCAGTGGGAGGCCGCCGTGGCTGACTGGCGAAGCCTGGTCTCCGATGACGATGCCGCCTTCGACAAGGTGGTGACGCTCAAGGCCGAGGACATCGAGCCGCAGGTCAGCTGGGGCACCAGCCCCGAGATGGTCACCGGCATTTCCGGCGAGGTGCCCGACCCCGCCGAGGCGACCGACGATACCGTCAAGGGCAGTCATGCCCGGGCGCTCGAGTACATGGGGCTTTCGGCCAAGCAGAAGATCACCGATATTCGCCTCGACAAGGTGTTCATCGGTTCCTGCACCAACTCGCGCATCGAGGACCTGCGCGCGGCGGCCAAGGTCGCCCGTGGCCGCAAGGTCGCCGATTCCATCATGCTCGCCATGGTGGTGCCGGGCTCCGGGCTGGTGAAGCGCCAGGCCGAGGACGAGGGGCTCGACAAGATCTTCACCGAGGCGGGCTTCGAGTGGCGCGAGCCGGGCTGCTCCATGTGTCTGGCCATGAACGCCGACAAGCTCGGCGCCGGCGAGCATTGTGCCTCGACCTCGAACCGTAACTTCGAAGGCCGTCAGGGCTATGGAGGGCGTACCCACCTGGTCAGCCCGGCGATGGCCGCCGCGGCCGCCATCGCCGGCCACTTCGTGGATGTCCGCCAGTTCGATGTGGAAAGCCAGCCCCAGGAGGCCTGAACCATGCACAAGTTTGAACGTCAGCAGGGTCTGGTGGCGCCGATGGATCGCGCCAACGTCGATACCGACCTGATCATCCCCAAGCAGTTCTTGAAGTCGATCAAGCGCACCGGCTTCGGCGTCAACCTCTTCGACGAGCTGCGTTACTTGGACGAGGGCTACCCGGGCCAGGATGTTTCGCAGCGTCCGCTCAACCCGGATTTCGTCCTCAATCAGCCGCGCTATGAAGGCGCCAGTGTGCTGCTGGCCCGGCGCAACTTCGGTTGCGGCAGCTCCCGGGAGCATGCGCCCTGGGCATTGGAGGACTTCGGCTTTCGCGTGGTCATCGCGCCGAGCTTCGCCGACATCTTCTACAACAACGCCTTCAAGAACGGCATCCTGCTGGTGACCCTTGAAGAAGACGTCATCGAGCGGCTGTTCCAGGAGGTCGAGGCCAGTGAAGGCTATCGCCTGGACGTCGATCTCGAGCATCAGCGCATCACCACGCCGGCCGGCGAGATCCTCGAGTTCGAGGTCGATGCCTTCCGCAAGCACTGCCTGCTCAACGGCCTCGACGATATCGGCATCACCCTGCAGGATGAAGACGCCATTCGTGACTTCGAGGCCAGGCACCGGGCCGCGCGTCCCTGGCTGTTCCGCGAGCCTGCGGGCACACCGGCGGCCAAGGCCTGAGGCTGAATCGACCCAACGCCAGACTTCGGCCCGGTGCGCCGGGCCAACCTCCCAGCATCGACGCTGGACACTGAAGAAGAGGGATGCCCTCAAGGGCACACGCGCAGGGAAGCGCCATCTTCTTTTCGTCAGGCGGAGGCGCTTCGCCTGACGTTTCCATCACCGAATGACCGGGTCCGCCATGCGGGCCCTTTTGCCAAGAGAGCCATAGCACATGAGCCGCAAGATTCTCGTTCTGCCGGGTGACGGCATCGGCCCGGAAATCACCCGCGAGGCCGTCAAGGTCCTCAAGGCCTGTCAGGCCGCTGGTCTTGACGTCGACATCGAGGAAGGCCTGGTGGGCGGGGCGGGCTATGACGCCCACGGCGAACCGCTGCCGGCGGTGACCCTGGAGCAGGCCCGCGGCGCGGACGCGATCCTGCTTGGGGCGGTAGGTGGGCCGAAATGGGACAAGCTCGACGACATCAGCAAGCGTCCGGAAAAGGGCCTGCTGGGGCTTCGCAAGGAGCTTTCACTGTTCGGCAACCTGCGTCCCGCGCTTCTGTATCCTCAGCTCGCGGAGGCCTCGAGCCTCAAGCCCGAGGTGGTGTCCGGTCTCGACATCATGATAGTGCGCGAGCTCACCGGCGGCATCTACTTCGGCCAGCCGCGCGGCATCGAGGAGCGCGACGGCCAGCGGGTGGGCTTCAACACCTACGTCTACTCCGAGGCCGAGATCGAGCGCATCGGCCGGGTGGCCTTCGAGATGGCCAGCAAGCGCGGCGGCAAGCTGTGCAGCGTCGACAAGGCCAATGTGCTAGAGGCCACCATGCTGTGGCGCGAGGTCATGGAGCGGCTGGCGCCGGAGTATCCGGACGTCGAACTCTCCCACATGTACGTCGACAACGCTGCCATGCAGCTGGTGCGCGCGCCCAAGCAGTTCGATGTGATCGTCACCGGTAACATGTTCGGCGACATTCTCTCCGACGCCGCCGCCATGCTCACCGGCTCGATCGGCATGCTGCCCTCGGCCTCGCTGAATGCCGATGGCCAGGGCATGTACGAGCCCTGCCACGGCAGTGCGCCGGATATCGCCGGTCAGGGCATCGCCAATCCGCTGGCGACCATTCTTTCGGTGGCGATGATGCTGCGTTACTCGCTCAATGAGGCTGCGCTGGCCGAGCGCATCGAGGCGGCCGTGGGCAAGGTGCTGGATGAGGGGCTGCGCACCGCGGATATCGCCTATCCGGGTACCCGCCAGGTCTCCACCGGCGAGATGGGAGACGCCGTGCTGGCGGCCTTCGAGGCGTCGTGAGTGTCGATGCATTAATCCGTAAGTGTTTGAAATAAAGTTGAAAGCCGGCCCCGTCTGCGCGTCGGGGCCGTGTCGTGTATACTTGTTGGCTAATTCTTTTTTGGAGGACTTCACATGTTGACAGTCGGTTTCGTGGGTTGGCGTGGCATGGTGGGCTCTGTGCTCATGCAGCGCATGCAGGAAGACAATGAGTTCGCCGGCATCGAGCCGGTGTTCTTCACCACTTCCCAGGTCGGTCAGCCCGGGCCCGATGTCGGCGTGGACGTGCCCCCGCTCAAGGATGCCTTCGATCTGGACGCCCTCAAGGCGCTTGACGTGGTGGTCACCTGCCAGGGTGGTGATTACACCGAGAAGGTCTACCAGGACCTGCGCCAGGCCGGCTGGAAGGGCTACTGGATCGACGCCGCCAGCACCCTGCGCATGGCCGATGACGCCACCATCGTGCTCGACCCGGTCAACCGCGACGTCATCGATGAGCAGCTTGCGCGCGGCACCAAGACCTTCGTCGGCGGCAACTGCACGGTCAGCCTGATGCTGATGGGCCTGGGCGGCCTGTTCGAGGCCAACATGATCGAGTGGATGACCTCGATGACCTACCAGGCGGCCTCCGGCTCCGGTGCCAAGCACATGCGCGAGCTGCTCAATCAGATGGGTGGACTGCGTGACAGCGTGGCCAGCGAGCTGGCCGATCCGGCGAGTGCGATCCTCGACATCGACCGTAAGGTCACCGAGACCATGCGCGGTGCGAGCTTCCCCACCGAGAACTTTGGGGCGCCGCTCGCCGGCAGCCTGCTGCCCTGGATCGACAAGCCGATGGAGAACGGCCAGAGCAAGGAAGAGTGGAAGGGTGGCGTCGAGACCAACAAGATTCTCGGTCTGGGCGACAACCCGACTCCCATCGATGGCCTCTGCGTGCGCATCGGTGCCATGCGCTCCCACAGCCAGGCCTTCACCATCAAGCTCAAGCAGGATGTGCCGCTCGACGAGATCGAGGACCGTCTGGCCAAGCACAACGAGTGGGTGCGTGTCATCGCCAACGAGAAGGACGCCACCATCGATGGCCTGACCCCGGCCGCCGCGACCGGCACCCTGAACGTGCCAGTGGGTCGCCTGCGCAAGCTGGCCATGGGCGGTGAGTATCTGTCCGCCTTCTCGGTCGGCGATCAGCTGCTGTGGGGTGCCGCCGAGCCGCTCAAGCGCATGCTGAAGATCCTCCGCGAGCAGTAAGAAGCTTCGCCACGGCCGTTTCCAACGCCTCCCTTCGGGGAGGCGTTTTTTTGTCGGGTCAGAGGTGGGGCCGTGCGAGGTCACGATCTGCGTTCTTCGCCAACGTTGAATGCGTGGCCTGCTTTGTCTTGTCGGCGCCTCCCGGTGAGCGGAAAGTGTGAGTACAATTAACCCATTATTCGATGATTAGGTTGTCGTGACTCATACTGATGTTTGAATATCTTGATGTATGGGTCCGTTGCCCCCGACACCTGCGAGGCCATTGTCGCCATGAACCGCAAGTTTTCTCTGCTCATCCTGATGTCGCTTTCCGCTCTCAGTTCGCCAAGCTGGTCGCTGGGTGTGGGAGACGCGCGAGTGTCCTCGGCGTTGGGGGCACCTCTCGAGGCCACGATTCCGCTGACGGACACCCAGGGCGTATCGGCGAAGGCGCTGACGGCCCGCCTGGCCGATGTCGCGGCATATCGTCGTGCCGGGCTCGAGCGCAGCCTGTGGCTCGAAGGGCTGGAAATGACGGTCATTCCGCAAGTGTCGGGGCTGGCAGTCAAGGTGCGCTCCCGGCATCCGGTGAGTGATCCCTATCTCGATCTGCTGGTGGAGCTCGACGGCCCGAGTGGGCGTCAGCAGCGCCAGGTCACCCTGCTCTTCGATCCTCCGGGGTTTGGCTCGCAGTCGGCCGGCGCCGCGACATCCGGCGCGTACAGCCCTGAGCAACCCCGCCGCCAGGGCACGGTAGCGAGCCTGCCGCCCGCGACTCCCCGAGAAACGCCACGGGAAGGCGGGGAAACATCCTCCCGAGGCGCCGGCTACGTCGATGTCGGCGATACCCTGTGGAGCGTTGCCGAGCGGCTGCGCCCGGGGGCAGGCATCACCATGCCGCAGATGATGATGGCGCTGCTGGGTGCCAACCCGGATGCCTTTTCGGGCGGCAACATCAACCGCCTGAAGGCAGGTCATGTGCTGGAGGTGCCCTCCCGGGAGCAGATTCTGGCGCGCGCACCGCAGGAGGCCAAACAGCAGATGCAGGCGCATAATCGTGCCTTTTCCCGAGGTGAGCCGCTGCCCATGATGGCGTCCCCTTCGACGCCCGCACCGACCGGTGTGAATGCGCCCGACGGCTCGACGGATGCCGCCGCTGAGGTGGCCTCGGGCAGTCCTGATGGTCAGGAGCCGACGGTCGCCGACGCCGATGTCGCTTCCGAATCCACGGCTCGGCTCGAGGCCGATACGGCCTCTGACGAGGCGGCCGATCAGCCGCGCCTGACCCTGCTGACCGATGCCGAGGTTCAGGCCGAGGCGGTGGACACGGTGTCCAGCGAGCAGAGTGATCGTCTCGATCGCATGGAAGAGCGGCTCGAACAGAGTCAGCAATCGTTGGCGGCCATGCGTGCCGAACGCGAGGAGAACAGCGCCGAACTGGCCTCGCTGCGCGAGGAGGTCGCTCGCCTACGCGATTCCTTGTCGAGTATGGCGGCGAAATTGGCGTCATCGGCTGCGCAGGCAGAAGCGTCGTGGGCGGGATCCGGCTTCGTCGATCGTTATCTGATGCCCCTGTGGGCCACGCTCAGTCAGGCGGGTCGCACCCTGTCGGGGCAGCTGGCTGCTGGTGGTCTGGCCGTCTTGCTGGCGCTGTGGCTGCTGGTGCGTCGCCGTCGAACGTCAAACCCTGCCAGGGATGAGGCGTCCGGCGCTGGCCTAGTCGAGGGCGAGGACGCGGCAGCAACGACCCTTCAGGGCGATGACAAGCCGGCGCATGGCGCATCGAAGCAGGGCGAGGCGCTGATGCCTCAAGCCGAGTCCGTCAGTGAGGCCGACATCTTCATGGCCTACGGACGTTACGAGCAGGCTCAGGCCATGATCGAGGAGGGCCTCGCAGCCGAGCCCGAGCGCTATGACCTGCGACTCAAGCTGGTCAAGGCGCTGGTGGAACAAGGAAAGTGGCAGTCGGTGCATGCCGAGGCCGAACGCCTGGCGGCAGATGACGATCCGGCGCGTCAGTCGGAGTTGGTGCGCTTGCTGGCCCGTGAACCCCGGGCGCCGTCGGATGGGGCAGGGCGCGTGGCGGAGATCGATGCCGATCAGCGGGAAACGACACCTGATACCACAGCCTCCAATGAACCTGGTGAAGAAGAGAGCCGAGCCTTCATCGATTCCGGTATCTCGCTGGCACCCGTGGAGTCGGCATCGGCCTTGCGTCCTCCCATCGAGCGTGAGCCGATGGCCTTCGATGATAAGCCCCAGCCTGCTCGCCCCTCCTGGCAGGAGGGCGAGGACGTGACCCCGGAAGAGATTGGCGAAGCGTTGCACAAGGCTTCGGTCGCCGCGCCGGAGGAGCAGGATGCCGAGCGAGACGTGCCACTGGAGATGGGCGCTGCGGCGTCTGCCGAAGAGGGTGATGCCGAAAGGGAGCGAGAGGCCGTCGAGAGCCGGTCGGCCGATTACGATGCGACGACACCGGTCCCCGGCGATGGCGAGGCGTCGCCCGAGAGCGGGAGCAATGTGATCGATTACCGTCCGCCGCCCCTGGAGCTGGAGACGGACACGCCCGAAGAAACGCCCATGCAGCCCAGCGTGGAGTTCGCATCGGAGGGGGGGCAGTCAGAAGAGTCGTCCGCCTTGGGGGAAGAGGCGGACAGCGATCTGGCCCAGCTGCTGCGAGGAGAGGGTCGAGGCTCTCGTATGGACGCCTTCGGTGCCGGCGATGAAGACTGGGAGATCGAGGAGGTAGCTTTCGAGCCGCTGCATCTGGATAATGAGCGACCTGCCGATTCCCCGTCGGAGTCTCGGGCACTGGTCGGTCAGGCCGAAGCGCGCCTCGAACAAGGTGATCATGCCCAGGCACGCGACCTGCTGGACCGGGCTCTGGAAGAAGGGGATGGCGATATCCGCGAGCAGGCCAAGCGCATGATCGCCCAGCACAACCTATGATGAGCCGATGCCCCTTTTCGAGTCCCTTGATGACAAGCATCCCCTTGCTGGCCGCCTGGCCATGGGGGTCGAGTATGACGGCAGCCACTACTGTGGTTGGCAACGCCTGAAGCAGGCCCCCTCGGTGCAGGGGGCGCTCGAGAAGGCCATGGCCCGCGTGGCCAATACGCCGATTACCGTGCACTGCAGCGGGCGCACCGACAGCGGCGTGCATGCCACCCGTCAGGTCGTTCATTTCGATGCCCCGGTCCCGCGCTCCCAGAAGGCCTGGGTGTTCGGGACCAATGCCAACTTGCCGCGAGATATCGCCGTGCGCTGGATTGCCCCGGTGCCGGATGACTTTCATGCCCGCTTCCTGGCGCTGGCCAGGCGCTACCGCTACGTCATTCTCAATCAGCCCAGTCGGCCGGTGCTGGAGCGCGCCAATGCCACCTGGTGCCGCGACCCCCTGGATGTGCCGGCCATGCACGATGCCGCTCAGGCTCTGGTGGGCGAGCACGACTTCTCCAGCTTCCGCGCCGCCGGCTGTCAGTCCAAGACTACCCAGCGCCACCTGCACTTCATCGAGGTGCATCGCCACGGCCCGCTGGTGGTGGTCGATGTCCAGGCCAATGCCTTCCTGCACCACATGATTCGCAATATTGTCGGTGCGCTGATCACGGTGGGGCGCGGCGAGCAGGGGCGGGATTACCCGGCCCGGCTGCTGGCCCTGAAGGATCGCCGTCAGGGAAGCCCCACGGCACCGGGATGTGGGCTGCACTTCGTCGATTCGGTCTACGATGACGTCTACGACCTGCCCCGCGAGCCGTTGGGGCCGAATCTCTTGGCCTTCCTCGGCGAGTGGACCGGCGAGCGTGAGTTGCCGGACTGCCCGCTGGTGGATTTTCGTCGCACCCGCCCGACCCAGGCCTCGGTGCCGCCGGGCTACATCGAGGCGGGCAGGCCGGCATGAGGGAGTCGCGTGCCATGCAAGTCGATCCGAAAACGAATCCCGTCATCCGACGCACGCGGGTGAAGATCTGTGGTCTGACTCGAGAGGAAGATGTCGATGCGGCCGTGGCCGCCGGCGCCGATGCGCTGGGCTTCGTGCTGTGGCCGGGGAGCAAGCGGGCCATCGACCTTGCGCGACTGGCCGAGCTGAGTGCTCGGGTGCCCGCCTTCGTGACCCGGGTCGGTCTGGTCGTCGATCAGGACCCTAAGCTGATCGAGGCGGCCTGCGAACACCTGGATCTGTTGCAGTTCCACGGCAACGAGGCCCCCGAGGCGTGCGGGCGCTTTTCCAGACCCTACATCAAGGCGCTGCGCATGCGTGACAGGATCGACCTGCAGGCGTCGGCGAGTGCCTATGGTCAGGCACGAGCGCTGCTGCTGGATGCCTACAAACCCGGGGTTCCCGGCGGTACCGGGGAGACCTTCGACTGGTCCCGTATCCCCGCAAGCCTGGCAAAACCTGTTATTCTGGCGGGAGGTCTGCACGCGATGAATGTCCAGCAGGCCGTGCGTGCGGTGCACCCCTTTGCCGTCGATGTGTCAGGTGGTGTCGAGTCGACACCCGGCATCAAGGCGGCCGACAAGATCGACGATTTCCTGCGTCAAGTCCTTACGACCTACCCATCCAAGTTCCAGTGACCCTGTGAGGTGTCTTTCGTGACCAAGTTCAGCGACCTGACCCGCATGCCGGATGCACGAGGCCATTTCGGCGCCTACGGCGGCCGGTTCGTCTCGGAAACGTTGAGCTTCGCCCTGGAGGAGTTGGAGAAGACCTACGAGGCTCTTCGCGACGATCCCGATTTCCAGGCCGAATTCGACCATGATCTGGCCCACTACGTGGGCCGGCCTTCTCCGCTGTACCATGCTAAGCGCTGGTCGCGGGAACTGGGGGGCGCGCAGATCTGGCTGAAGCGAGAGGACCTGAACCACACTGGCGCCCACAAGGTGAACAACACCATCGGTCAGGCGCTGCTGGCCAAGAAGAGCGGCAAGCCGCGAGTCATCGCCGAGACCGGCGCCGGCCAGCACGGCGTGGCCACGGCCACCGTGGCGGCTCGCCTGGGCCTCGAGTGCGCGATCTACATGGGGGCCGAGGACGTCCAGCGTCAGAAGCTCAACGTCTATCGCATGCAGTTGCTGGGCGCCACCGTGATCCCGGTCGAGTCCGGCTCGCGTACCCTCAAGGATGCCATGAACGAGGCGCTGCGCGACTGGGTCACTAACGTCGACAACACCTTCTACATCATCGGCACCGTGGCCGGTCCGCACCCCTATCCGATGCTGGTGCGCGACTTTAACGCGGTGGCCGGCCGCGAGGCCCGTGACCAGTCCCTCACGCAGATTGGTCGCCTGCCGGATGCGCTGGTGGCCTGTGTCGGCGGTGGCTCCAACGCCCTGGGCCTGTTCTATCCCTTCGTCGAGGATGACGAGGTGGCCATGTACGGTGTCGAGGCCGGCGGTGACGGCGTCGAGACCGGTCGCCATGCGGCACCGCTGACCGGCAATGCCCCTCGTGGTGTGCTGCACGGCAATCGCACCTATCTGATGTCCGACGAGGGCGGCCAGGTGTCCGATACTCACTCCATCTCGGCGGGTCTCGACTACCCGGGCGTGGGGCCCGAGCATGCGCTGTGGAAGGATGTGGGCCGCGTCAACTACGTGGCGGCCAACGACAAGGAGGTGCTCGAGGCGTTCCGCGAGCTCACCCATGTCGAGGGCATCATGCCGGCCCTCGAGTCGGCCCATGCGCTGGCCTATGCCAAGGTGCTGGCGCCGACCATGCGGCCCGACCAGCACATCGTCGTCAATCTCTCGGGGCGCGGCGACAAGGACATCCTCACCGTCGCCAAGCTCGACGGTATCGAGATCTAATCGTGGACCGCGACCAGGACAAGGGTATGAACCGAATCGATCAACGCTTCGCCACGCTCAAGGCGCAGGGCCGCACGGCCCTGATCCCCTACCTCACCGCTGGTGATCCCGCGCCGCAGTATACCGTGGGCTTCATGCATGCGCTGGTCGAGGCCGGGGCGGACATCATCGAGCTTGGGGTGCCGTTCTCCGACCCCATGGCCGATGGCCCGGTGATCCAGAAGGCCTGCGAGCGGGCGCTCAAGCATGGCACCCGTCTCGCCCACCTGTTCGACATGGTGCGCGAGTTCCGCAGCCGGGACACCGAGACGCCGGTGGTGCTGATGGGCTACCTGAACCCCATCGAGCGCATGGGCTACGAGGCCTTCGCCGATCAGGCCCGGGATGCCGGCGTCGATGGCGTGCTGACCGTCGACATGCCGCCCGAGGAAGCCGACGAGTTCGGCCCCGTGCTCAAGGCGCGTGGCCTGCAGTCGATCTTCCTGGTGGCCCCTACCACCTCGGCTGCCCGGGCCGGTACAATCAGCGCCCACGGCGAGGGCTACCTGTACTATGTCTCCCTCAAGGGCGTGACCGGTGCCGCGACCCTGGACGTCGAGGACATCGATGCGCACCTGGCGCCGCTGCGCAAGCTCTCCGATCTGCCGCTGTGCGTCGGTTTCGGCATTCGCGACGGTGCCACGGCGGCGGCCGTGGGCAAGGTGGCCGAGGGTGTCATCGTCGGCAGCGTGCTGGTGGGCCAGATCGCCGCCTGCGCCGACGAGCCGGCGGCCATCGCGCCGCGCCTCAAGGATATTCTGGGCGAGATGCGTCAGGCCCTGGACGCCTGACCCCGAGGCGCGCCTGGCGCGCAGCGTACTTTGAATCAATACAGGCCCGGTCGCGCCGGGCCCCGCATGATGGAAACCTTCTGATATGAGCTGGCTAGACAAGATCGTGCCCTCCATGGGACGCATTCAGCGCAAGGACCGTCGCTCCAGCGTGCCCGACGGCCTGTGGCGCAAGTGCCCCAAGTGCGAGGGGGTGTTGTATCTCCCCGAGCTGGAAAAGCACCAGAGCGTCTGTCCCAAGTGCGACCATCATCTGCGCTTGACCGCACGCAAGCGTCTGGACTGGTTCCTCGATCAGGAGGGCCGCGAAGAGATCCAGGCCGACCTCCAGCCGGTGGACCGCCTCAAGTTCCGTGACTCGAAGAAGTACAAGGATCGCCTTAACGCCGCGCAGAAGAACACCGGCGAGAACGATGCCCTGATCGCCATGCGGGGCGAGCTGGATGGCGTGCCGCTGGTCGCCGTGGCCTTCGAGTTCAGCTTCATGGGCGGCTCGATGGGGGCCGTGGTGGGCGAGAAGTTCGTGCAGGCCGCGACGCGCTCCCTCGAGGAGGGCATTCCGCTGGTGTGCTTCGCCGCCTCCGGTGGCGCCCGCATGCAGGAGGCTCTGTTCTCGCTGATGCAGATGGCCAAGACCTCAGCGGCACTCGAGAAGCTCAAGCAGGCGGGCATTCCGTATATCTCGGTGCTCACCGACCCGGTCTACGGCGGTGTCTCGGCCTCGCTTGCGATGCTTGGCGATCTCAATGTCGCTGAGCCCAATGCTCTGATCGGCTTCGCCGGCCCGCGGGTCATCGAGCAGACGGTCCGCGAGAAGCTGCCGGAAGGCTTCCAGCGCAGCGAGTTCCTGCTCGAGCATGGCACCGTCGACATGATCGTGCATCGCCAGGAAATGCGTGATCGACTGGGCGGTGTGCTGCGCAAGCTGACGCACCAGCCGGCCTCCGGCCAGCCGGAAAACGAGGAGCCGGATCTGGTCGACGAGGCCCAAGGCCTGGCCGAACCTGAGACCGACGACGTTAACCGCGAGGCCTGACACCCACCGTCATGAGCTCAGTCCAACCGCCATCTCCGCGGGTCACCGATAGCCAGCCCTCGACCCTCGAGGGCTGGCTCGAGCGCCTCGAGCAGCAGCATCCGGTCAGCATCGACCTTGGCCTCGAACGAGTGGCCAGGGTCGCATCACGCCTGGGGCTCGGCCCCGGAGGGGAAGAAGGTCAGCTGGCTGGCCGGGTCATTACCGTCGCCGGCACCAATGGCAAGGGCTCCACGGTGGCCATGCTCGAGGCCCTGGCACTCGCCCACGGGCTTAAGACCGCCACCTATACCTCGCCGCATCTGCTGCGCTACAACGAGCGCCTGCGCTTCGACGGCGAGGAGTCAAGCGACGCGACCCTGATCGAAGGCTTTGCCCGCGTCGAGGCGGCTCGTCTCGAGGGGGAGCCGGTCAGCCTGACCTACTTCGAGGCCGGCACCCTGGCCGGGCTCTGGGCCATCGCCCGGCACCGCCCGGATATCGCCATCCTCGAGGTGGGGCTGGGTGGGCGGCTGGATGCCGTCAACGTCATCGACGCCGATGTGGGGGTCGTGACCACCGTTGCACAGGATCATGCCGCCTTCCTGGGCACCGACCTCGAGGGGATCGGCCGCGAGAAGGCCGGCATCCTGCGTGCCGGACGCCCAGCGGTGCTGGGCAGCGCGGCATTGCCGGCAAGCGTGCATGAGGTGGCTACCAGCCTGGGCGCGCAGGTGCACTGCCTGACGAGTGAGTTCTCGAGAAGGGCCGACGCAGAGGGGTGGACCTGGCAGGGACACGACGCCCAGGGCGGACGACTCACGCTGGCGGCGCTGCCCGATCCCGACCTGCCGTTGGATAACGCGGCCACCGCCCTGCAGGCGCTGGCGCTGGCCGGCGTGAGCCTCGATGCCGTCGCCTGTCGTCGGGCGCTCGCGGAGGTGGTGTTGGCCGGACGCATGCAGTGGCGAGGCAACTGG
Source organism: Halomonas sp. YLGW01 (assembly GCF_014840935.1). Classification (NCBI taxonomy): domain Bacteria; kingdom Pseudomonadati; phylum Pseudomonadota; class Gammaproteobacteria; order Oceanospirillales; family Halomonadaceae; genus Halomonas; species Halomonas sp. YLGW01. The sequence continues at coordinate 1,242,254 of NZ_CP062005.1, forward strand.
TGCCTGGACGTGGGGCACAATCCCCATGCCGCCGCCTATCTCGCCGAACGCCTCTCGCGCCGCTACTGCACGGGGCGGCGTATCGCGCTGTTGGGTATGCTCGGTGACAAGGATGCCGACGGCGTGGTGTCGGCCCTGGCCGATGTCATCGACGCCTGGGTGCCAGCGACGCTCGGCGGCGAGCGGGCGCGCCCCGCCGCCGCGCTCGCCGAGCTGATCCGTGACCGTGACGGCGAGGTGTTGACCCTCGCCGAGTCTCCGGCCGCCGGGGCGGCCTGGCTCGAGGCGTACCTGAACGACGACGATCAGGTGCTGGTATGTGGATCCTTCTTCACCGTGGCGGAGGTGCTGGCGCGCTGGGAAACCGCGGAGCCTGCATCCTCGACTTTGTCGCGGCAGCCAAGGGGTCGCCAAGGTGGCGAGCCAGGGAGGGACGAATGAAGTACGGAATGCGTGAACGTCTCAGCGGGGCCGTCATCCTGGTGGCCCTGGCGGTGATCTTTCTGCCGATGCTCTTCGATGACCCGGTGCCCCGTGAGGAACGCCCCCAGCCGATGCTGAGCATCGAGGCGCCGCTGGAGGTCGATCGGGTGGAGGTCGACGACCCCCAACCGCCTGCCGGGCTCGACGACCGTGTCGATGGCAGCCTTGATAGCAGTTCCGATGAGAGTTCCGGTGAACGCATCGGAGCGGCCTCGAACGACGCCACAGGTCAGGTGGATGACGCCGGTGCATCGGAAGCCGGCGTCCCGGATGCTGACGAGCCCTCCGAGCCCCAAGTCGTCTCGCAGCAGCCTTCCGCCGCACCGAACGAACCCGAGGTGACCTCGAACGCGCCGGAGGGCAGTGACGGGGGCGAGCAGGGCGAGACAGCCGTCGACCCCATCGCGGAGCTGGCGCGGGCCGCCGAGGCCAAGCGAGCCGCCGCCGGTGAATGGTCCGTGCAGGCCGGCAGCTTCGGTGAACCGGGCAACGCCGAGCGCCTCGAGCAGCAGCTCGAGGCCAAGGGATTCAACGCCTATCGTCGGCCCCGCGGCAATGACCTGACCGCCGTCTACGTCGGCCCCTTCGCCAGTGCCGAGGAAGGCGAGCGCGCCCGCAGCGAGCTCAAGGCCAAGGCCAATCTCCAGGGGCTGGTGGTGAGGATGTCGCCATGACTCTGACCTGGGTCGACTGGATCTATCTGGGCGTGCTGGCCATCACCATGTTGGCCGGTTTCATGCGCGGCCTGGTGCAGGAAGGCCTGGGGCTCGTCACCTGGGTGATGGCCCTGGTGGCGGCGCGCTTCTTCGCCGAGCCGGTGGCGGACCTGCTGGCCGGTCTGATTGACAGTCCCGACGGACGTCTGGTGCTGGCCTTCGTGCTGGTGACCTTCGTGGTCATCATGCTCGGCGGCATCGTCATCCGCCTGCTGCATGCGGCCGTGGAATGGGTCGGCATGGGCTTCTTCAACCGGGTCGCCGGCGCCGTCTTCGGCATCCTCAAGGGCGGGGTGATCCTGGTGCTGGCGACGCTGCTGATCGGCTTCACGCCTCTCGAGCAGCTCGAGGCCTGGCAGGAGGCCAGGGTGCGCCCCACCTTCGAGCGCCTCGAGGCCTGGACCCTCGACCGCGTCGCCGCCTGGGAGCGCCAGGATCCGGCGCGTGCCGAACAACTGCGCGAGTTTTCCCTGCCCGACATCCTGGGGCAGGACGCCCCGGCGGGCGACGAGCCCCGCGCGCGCGAGGACGGCGCGCGCTAAACCGATTATTCATGGCGTCGGCCAGGTCGGCGCCGAAGCACCATTGCAAGCGAGGTAAGCCGGAATGTGCGGTATCGTAGGCCTAATGGCCAATCAGGCGGTGAACCAGGCGTTGTACGACGCCCTGACGGTCCTTCAGCATCGCGGACAGGACGCCGCCGGGATGATGACCTGGCACGAGGGGCGCTTCCTGCTGCGCAAGAGCAATGGCCTGGTGCGGGACGTCTTCCACACCCGCCATATGCGTCGCCTCAAGGGTAACCTGGGCATCGGCCATGTGCGCTATCCGACCGCCGGGTCCTCCAGCGAGGCCGAATCCCAGCCGTTCTACGTCAACTCGCCCTACGGCATCTCGCTTGCCCATAACGGCAACCTGACCAACTCCGACCAGCTCAAGCAGGAGCTGTTCTCCAGCGATCTGCGTCACATCAACACCAGCTCCGATTCCGAGGTGCTGCTCAACGTCTTCGCCCATGAGCTTGGCAAGCAGGGCCTGAGCATGCGCCCGGAGGACATCTTCGATGCCGTGCGCCGGGTGCATCGTCGCTGCAGCGGTGGCTATGCGGCCGTAGCCATCATCAATGGCTATGGCATGGTGGCCTTCCGCGACCCCCACGGCATTCGCCCGGTGGTCTTCGGCACCCGTCAGGAAGAAGGACGCCAGGAGGTGATGATCGCCTCGGAATCGGTGGCGCTGGATGTCGGCGGCTTCGAACTGCATCGCGATCTGGCGCCGGGGGAGGCCATCTTCGTCGACCTCGACGGCAACATCCATACCCAGGTCTGTGCCGACAAGCCGCGTCTCGCGCCCTGCATTTTCGAGCATGTCTATCTGGCGCGTCCGGATTCTCTCCTCGACGGAGCCTATGTCTACGGCACCCGCATGCAGATGGGCCGCAAGCTCGGCGATCGCATCCGCAACGAATGGCCGGACTACGACATCGACGTGGTGATCCCGATTCCCGATACCTCGCGGACCTCGGCGCTGGAGCTCGCCCAGCACCTGGGGGTGACCTACCGCGAAGGCTTCATGAAGAACCGCTACATCGGCCGCACCTTCATCATGCCGGGGCAGACCCTGCGCAAGAAATCGGTGCGCCAGAAGCTCAACGCCATCGATATCGAGTTCAAGGGCAAGAACGTGTTGCTGGTGGATGACTCCATCGTACGCGGTACCACCTGCAACGAGATCATCCAGATGGCCCGAGAGGCCGGGGCCAACAAGGTCTATTTCGCCTCCGCCGCGCCGCCCGTGCGCTTTCCGAACGTCTACGGCATCGACATGCCGTCGGCCGAGGAGCTGATCGCCCATGACCGTACCGAGGCCGAGGTGGGCGAGCTGATCGGCGCCGACCGGATGTTCTATCAGGATCTCGAGGACCTGAAGACCGCCTGCCGCGAGGTCAACCCGGCGCTGGAGGACTTCGACTGCTCGGTCTTCGATGGTCGCTATATCACCGGTGATATCGACGAGACCTATCTGAACAACCTGGAAGCCTCGCGCAACGATGCGGCCAAGGATCACAGCGCAGGGGATCATGCGCTGGTGGGCATGCACAATCAGGACGATGACCAGGACGACTAATCGGTGCGATGGGAGCTAGCATGAACGAAGAACACGGCCTTGAGCCCTGGCACGACTGGGCGATGGACACCCAGGCCATCCGCGCCGGCCATGCGCGTACCGCGGAACAGGAGCACGGCGAGCCGATCTTCCCGACCTCGAGCTTCGTCTACGAAAGCGCCGCCGAGGCGGCGCGCAAGTTTGGCGGTGAGGAGCCGGGCAATATCTATTCCCGCTTCACCAACCCCACGGTACGCACCTTCGAGAAGCGCCTGGCGGCCATGGAGGGTGGCGAGCGCTGCGTGGCCACCAGCTCCGGCATGGGTGCGATCATGACCACGGCGCTGGGCCTCCTGGAGGCCGGCGACGAGATCGTCGCGTCGCGCTCGCTGTTCGGCTCCACGGTCAGCCTGTTCGACAAGTATCTCGCCAAGTTCGGCATCGTCACCCACTACGTGGAGCTGTCGAACCTCGAGGCGTGGGAAGCCGCGATCACGTCGCGTACCAAGCTGTTGTTCGCCGAAACGCCGTCGAACCCGCTGTCCGAGGTGGTGGATATCGCGGCCCTCGCCGAGATCGCCCATCGCCATGACGCCTTGCTTGCCATCGACAACTGCTTCCTGACGCCGGCTCTGCAGCGCCCGCTCGCGCTGGGCGCCGATCTGGTGATCCATTCGGCCACCAAGTACCTCGACGGTCAGGGGCGTGCACTGGGCGGCGCGGTGGTCGGCCGGGACGAGGAACTCGAGGCTCTCTTCGGGGTGGTGCGGACCTGCGGCCCCTGCATGAGCCCCTTCAATGCCTGGGTGTTCCTCAAGGGGTTGGAGACGCTGAGCCTGCGCATGCGCGCCCACTGCGAGAATGCGTTGGCGCTGGCGCGCTTCCTGGAGGCACACCCGGCGGTTACCCGCGTGCATTACAGCGGGCTCGAGACGCATCCCCAGCATGAGCTGGCGTCCCAGCAGCAGCGCGGCTTCGGCGGCGTGCTGGGCTTCGAGGTGGCGGGCGGTCGCGAGGCGGCCTGGTCGGTCATCGATGCCACCCGCATCCTGTCGATCACCGGCAACCTGGGCGACGTCAAGTCGACCATCGGTCATCCGGCCACCACCACCCATGGTCGTCTCTCGCCGGAGCAGAAGGACGCCGCAGGCATCGGCGAAGGGCTGGTGCGCGTCTCGGTGGGTCTCGAGGATATCGAGGACATCAAGGGCGATCTGGCGCGAGGACTCGATGCCTTGGTGCGCTGAGATGCCATGACCGTTCCCATCGACAACGCCCCGCTTGCGGGGCGTTGTCGTGTCTGGGGAAAAGATGATCCCCATCCGTGCTGAACGTCACGATGGCGTCAGTCACTAGCAGGCAGTGTTGCTGAGCTGGGCGGATGGCGACACAGGCGTAATCCAGGCGTTCACCATCCAGACGTTCATCATTTCATCATCGAGACAGCCATCATCACTGCAAGCGGTTCGCGAGTCGGTCGTAACCGTTGGTGAAACATGCATGAAACGTTCATTTTTATGCGCTGTTTCATACCCGCCCGATGGGTATGATCAATCACTTATACGAAATGGATTCATGGCGTAGATGCACTATCCACTAGGGCTATCATTATCAGTGCCAGGAGGGCCGATGGATGTGGCGTAATACTCGAAAGGGCTGGGGCATCGTCAGTATCGTATTTCATTGGACGAGCGCGGTGGCGATCATCGGGCTCTTCGTCCTGGGCTGGTGGATGACCGGTCTTGGCTACTACGACAGCTGGTACAACCTGGCCCCCTGGTGGCATCGTTCGGTCGGCATCCTGTTGTTTGCCGCCACCCTGTTGCGACTGGTCTGGCGCGTCCTGGGAGCGACGCCGGCCTTGCCCGGTCAGCGCCTGGAACGGCTTGCCGCCGAGCTCGGCCACCTGGGGCTCTACGTCCTGCTGGTGGTGGTGCTGGTCAGCGGCTATCTGATCTCCACCGCCGACGGGCGCGGCATCAGCGTCTTCGATTGGTTCGAGGTGCCGGCACTGATCAGTGACCTGCCCAACCAGGCGACCTTGGCCGGCACCGTGCATTGGTATGCCGCCCTCGGGTTGATCGGGCTCGCCGCGGTTCACATGCTGGCGGCCCTCAAGCATCACTTCATCGACCGTCAGGATACCCTGACGCGCATGATGACTCCCCGTCTCTTGCGAAAGCCCTAATGGCGTGATCGGCGCACTGTCGCGCTCGCCATCCTTAGTCGGGGCTCACCATCATGAGGCCGCCCCGAGTGTTCATCGAAGAAGGAGCAAGATGATGTTGAAGAAGACCGCATTGGCCGCCCTGACCGCGGCCGCCCTGGTGCCCATGAGTCAGGCGCAGGCTGCCGACTACCTGATCGATACCGAGGGGCAGCACGCCTTCGTGCAGTTCAAGATCAGTCACCTGGGCTTTTCCTACATTCTCGGCTCCTTCGAGGAGTTCAGCGGCGAGTTCAGCTACGACTCGGAGAACCTGGCGGCGGCGTCCGTCTCCATGGAGGTGGAGATCGATAGCCTGAACACCAATCATGCCGAGCGTGATAAGCATATTCTCAGCGAAGACTTCCTCGACGCCGGCGAATATCCGATGGCCAGTTTCACCTCTACCGGCTTCGAGTCCACCGGCGAAGGCGAGGGCGTGCTGACCGGCGACCTGACCCTGCACGGCCAGACGCAGCAAATCGAGATGGCCGTCGAGCACGTCGGCGGCGGTGAGGATCCCTGGGGCAACTACCGCCAGGGCTTCGAGGGCACCACGAGCCTGACTCTCGCCGACTTCGATATCGACATGAGCGGTATGCCGGAGCCCATGCAATCGCTCGAGCTCTATGTCACCTTCGAGGGCATTCGTCAGTAACACCCGTCTTCTACAGGCGATCTTTGAGGCACTGCCGGGCGACCGGGGGTGCCTTTTTCGTCTATGCACTCCATTGGGGTGCCAACGATGACGAGCGGGGGTGAGGTTGTTGCGGGGCGGGAAAGAGAAACCGGCCAACAGGGTTGGCCGGTGCGCGAGTTCCCTTCGCTGTCTGCCGACGAATCAGGTGTGCACTCCTTGCGCTGATGCGATCAGAGGTCGGCGGGGGCGGACGGTATCAGAAGACCTCGTTGAGCACCGCATCGGGGAAGTGGCGACGCAGCATTCGGTTCTGGAAGCCGTCCACGAAACGGCTGTTGATGATGATGATGAAGCGTTCGAAGGAGCGGGACGAGTCGTGCTGAGTCATGGCATCGACGCTGTGGAAGAGACGGTCGTCGTGCAGATGCAGCACCTCCCCCGGTGCGGTGACATGCGCGAGCAACGGCCGCTGGCCGGTCTTGTCCGCATAGAGGTGGTTGGTGGCACCCTCGACGTTGTCGCGGTTGATGACCAGGATGCTTAGGCACTTGCAGCCGTCGGCATGGATGCCCTGTCCCTGCAGGGGGTCGATCATGCCCTTGCCGCGACTGCCGGTGATCTGCATGAGTATCGGCTCCCGCGGCTCGATCCCCCACAGCTCGGCCCAGGCCCTGACGAAGGCCTGTACGTCCGGGCGCGCCATGAAGCCTTCTTCCAGGTCGGGATAGTAACGCAGCTTGTCGGCCATGCTTTCGGCGTCGTTGAAGGCGCCGCCCTGGGCCATGGGGCATTGGCCCATCACCGCCACGTCTCCCTGGTCGGTGACATTCAGCCACGACATGCGCTTCCAGCGGCGGTTCACGTAGGGGTCACGAGCGAGCGTCGGCAGGAAGCCGGCCCAGGCCCCGAGATCGATGCGCGACGAGATATCGGCCAGGCTCCAGCCCTGGCGAGACAGCTCCCGAGGAACGCGGGGCTCCCAGTAGGTCGGGGTGGTGGGCTGGGCGATGGTCGACAGGTCGTAACCGTGCTTCAGGCTTTCGTTTTTCATGATCTCATCCTCTTGAGAGAGCGCCGCCGGGGGTGGCGGCTTGGAAAGTTGCTATAACAGCAACTTCTCAAGAGTTGAGAGACTTCCTCAGAATTGCCAATGGAACGTGGAATGAAGGCCTACTTGTGAATGACTGATTCCCGGTCCTTCGGCTACGCTTGAGGCTGGGTGGCGAATAAGCTTTCGGCATGAAAAGCGCTAGTAGAGGCTAAGCATGTATCATGGAAGTCGTCCCGCCTTTTTCGCAGGAGTAGTGGTCCCACGATGTAGCGGGTGCCTCATGATGACCCGGGAGATGTCTTCTTGCCTGTTGCCTTTCGGAACCTCGCGAAAGCCTCCCAGCGGCTAGCCCGCTGGCGACATGCCTCGACCCTGATCGTATCGGGCCTGGCCGGTGTGGCGCTCCTGCTGTGCCTTACCCTGGAGGAGCCGCACTGGCTTCAGATCGGCGCGATCGCGTTGTTGTGTCTGGCGTTGTATGCCTGCCTGCGGCGCCTGTGGCTGGTCGATGCGGCCGCCGCCTCGGGGGCGGGTGCCCTCGAGCGCGTCCAGCGGCATTACTCCGAGAGTGAGCAGCGCTTTCGGGCGTTGCTTGAAAGCCTGCCCAAGGTGGCGGTGCAGGGCTATGATCGCGATCGTCGGGTCATCTACTGGAATTCGGCCAGCACCGAGCTGTACGGGTATCAGGCCCACGAGGCGCAAGGCGAGCTGCTCGAAGACCTGATCATTCCGCCCGAGATGCGCACTGGCGTGATCGAGGCACATCGCGCCTGGGTGCAGGAAGGGGTCGAGATTCCCGCCTCGGAGCTCGAGCTCAAGCGCAAGGGGGGAGAGACGGTGGCGGTCTTTTCCCACCACGTCATGCTCGGCGAGCACACCGCCGAGCCGCTGATGTTCTGCGTCGATGTCGATCTGTCGGTTCAAAAGCAGGCGCGTCGTGATCTGGACTTCATTACCCGCTTCGACGCCTTGACCATGCTCCCCAACCGGCCGACTTACGAGTCGCAGCTCGACGAGGGCCTGCGCCATGCTCGTCGCATGGGCGAGATGGTGGCCGTGGCCTTCGTCGATATTTCAGGCTTCGCCGAAATCAACGATGCCGAGGGCTATGAGCAGGGCGATAGGCTGCTGGTGGAAGTCGCGCATCGGTTGCGGGGCTGTCAGCGAGGCTCGGACCTGCTGGCCCGCTTCGGAGCCGATGAATTCGTGATGGCGTTTCCGCATCTTCGCTCCGAGAGCGATGCCCTGACCTTGGTCGATAAGCTGCTCTCGGCCTTCCACGAGCCCTTCGATATGGGCCTGGGGCAGGTGCACATCAACCTGAAGATTGGGGTCAGTCTCTATCCGGACAATGGCCAGAATGCCCGGGAGCTGATTCAGAATGCCGATGTGGCCAAGAACCGGGCCAAGCTCGCCTCCCACCAGGCCTACTGGTTCTTCGATCAAGGCCTGCACGATGAACTGATCCACGAGTACCGCATGGCCGAGCGGCTGCAGCGCGCCCTGCGTGACGGGGAGCTTTGCCTGCATTACCAGCCACAGGTGGCAGCCAGCAGCGGTCGGGTGGAGAACCTCGAGGCGCTGATTCGCTGGTTCCCGAGCGAAGGCGGCAGTGTCTCCCCCGGCGAGTTCATTCCGGTGGCGGAGCGCTCCAATCTGATCCATCGCATCGGCGAATGGGTGATCCGCGAGGCCTGCCGCCAGCAGGCCGAATGGAAGGCCGAGGGCCTCGGGGATTGTCGTATCGATATCAACCTGTCCGGCAAGCAGGTGATCCAGCATGATGTCTTCGCCATTCTCGAGGCCTGCATGAAGGAGTTTGGCCTCACGGTGCGGGATATCGGCATCGAGCTCACCGAGAATGTGCTGATCAAGGCCGATCAGCGTGTGCTGCATACGCTGCGCCGCCTCTATCACCAGGGCATGAAGATCGCCATCGACGATTTCGGCACCGGCTATTCGTCCCTGAGCTACCTGAAGCAATTCCCGATCACGGCACTGAAGATCGACCGCAGCTTCGTGCGGGATGCCCCGGACGAGCCCAGCGATCGGGCGATCATGGCGGCAATGGTCTTCATCGGCCACCAGCTGGGCCTCGAGGTGGTCGCCGAGGGGGTCGAGACCGAGGAGCAGCTCGAGCTGATCCGCGAGTTCGGCTGCGACTTGGTGCAGGGCTATTACTACTTCAGGCCGATGGGCGCCGAGGATATCGGGCGCCTGCAAGGCTCCCTGATGGCCCTGCGCGGACAGCTTCCTCACCGCTGATCGAAAGGTGGATCCGAGCCTGCGCGACGGCAACGGGGCGCGTACAATATCGCCCCTTTAGCACCGTCCTCTGGAGGCAATGTGCCGGTATCGGATGCCATGAACGAATCTCTGGGGCGCCGGCTATGGCGCCAGACCTGGCCGATGGCCATCGGCGTGATGGCCCTACTAGGCTTTCAGCTCGTCGATAGTGCCTTCATCGCTCGCCTGGGCACGGCCCCCCTCGCGGCCCAGACGTTTACCTTCCCGCTGTCCTTTCTGATCATTGGTGTCCAGGTCGGCATGGGGATTGCCATCGCCGCTCAGCTGTCCCGGGTGTTGGGGGCGGGAGAGGACGCACGCGCCAGGCGCCTGGGCAGCCTGGTGCTGGGCGTGGCCAGCGCCGTCATCGCCGCCCTGGCCCTGCTGCTGTGGGCCTGGCAGGCGACGCTTTTCCCCCTGCTCGGGGCAGAGCCGGGCAGCCTGGGCCTGATTCGTGCCTACTGGGGACCTCAGCTGCTCTCTGCCTGGCTGGGGGCGCTGGTGTATTTCGGCTATAGCCTGTTCCGTGCCCATGGCGATACCCGCTTGCCGGGCAAGCTGATGGTGGTCACCAGTCTGATCAATTTGGTGCTCGATCCGCTGTTGATCTTCGGGGTCGGTGACTGGCAAGGGTTGGGCCTGCCCGGTGCTGCCTGGGCCACGGTGTTGGCCTTCAGCGCGGGGCTGGCCTTGCTGTCGGGGCGGCTGGTCCGCCGGGACTGGTTGGCCCGCCGGGGGCTCTGGTCGGAGGCGCGACGCTCGGCGGCCGGCTTCGCCGGGATCGCTGCCCCGGCCATGGTCAGCCAGCTGATGCCGCCATTGGCGGCGATGCTCTCCACCCGCATCGTGGCGACCCTCGGGGAGACCAGCGTCGCGGCCTGGGGGCTCGCCAGTCGCCTGGAGACGGTATCGCTGATGCTGGTGCTGGCGCTGACCATGTCCCTGCCGCCCTGGCTGGGCCGCTGCCATGGCGCCGGCGATGGCGATACCATTCGTCGCCTGATGCGCCTGGCGGCTCGGGTGATCATCGGCTGGCAGCTGGCGCTGGGCATTGTGCTGGCCGTGGCCGCCCCCTGGCTGGCGCTCCTGCTGTCGGGCAACCCTGAAGTCCGCGATGAACTGGCGCTGCTGATTCGCTTCCTGCTGCCGAGCTATGCCTTGCTTGGCCTGTGCATGGTGGTGGTATCGGCCGGCAATGCGCTGGGCTGGCCGCTGGGCGCGATGCTGATGTCGGGGGTTCGCCTGTTCGTCTGCTATCTGCCCTGCCTGTGGCTGGGCAGCCAGCTCGCCGGGATGACGGGGCTCGCCTTGGGGGCGGCGGTCGGCAATGGTCTGGCCGGCGCGCTCGCCTGGGGGCTGTATCGTCGCCGACGCCCGGCGCTCGCTTATCCGAAGAGATAACACCTGTCTTTGGTCGATATTTAGATTTTAACGCTAGCTTTTGGCCATGTTTTTGGTTCTTGCTGTTGTTTAATTCTTTATATTCAGAATATTTCTCTTAACCGTCTCCCTTATACTCATGGCTTACCGTCGGCGCCGCCGGCGGCCGAGCATTCCAGGACAGCAACAAGAAGGGGAGAAGCAATGAAGGTCGTCGTACTCGGCAGCGGAGTGGTGGGCGTGACCAGCGCGTATTACCTGGCGCGTCAGGGCCACGAGGTCACGGTCATCGACCGTCAGGACGCCCCGGCCATGGAGACCAGCTACGGCAATGCCGGTCAGGTCTCGTTCGGCTTCTCCTCCCCCTGGGCGGCCCCCGGGATTCCCCAGAAAGCCATGAAGTGGATGTTCCAGGAGCATGCGCCGCTCAAGATTCAGCCCAAGCCGGACCCCACCATGGCGCGCTTCATGATGCAGATGTTCAACAACTGCACCGCCGAGCGCTATGCGATCAACAAGGAGCGCATGGTGCGTGTCGCCGAGTACAGCCGGGGCTGCATCAATGCACTGCGTGAGGACACCGGGATCCGCTACGAGGATCGCCAGCAGGGTCTGATGCAGCTGTTCCGTTACGACAGCCAGGTCGAGGCGGTAGCCAAGGACATGAAGGTGCTGGAGCAGTGCGGCGTGCGCCACCGGCTGCTCGACGCCGAGCAGATCAAGGACGTCGAGCCGGCGCTGGCCCGGGTGTCGGGCAAATTCGTGGGCGGTCTTCACCTGCCCGACGACCAGACCGGCGACTGCCATCTCTTCACCAACCGCCTGGCCGACTACTGCCGCGAGAAGCTCGGCGTTTCGTTCCGCTTCGGGGTGACCATCGAGCGCCTGAAGCGCAGTGCCGGGCGCATCGAATCGGTGGTGACCAGCGAGGGCGAGATCAGCGCCGATGCCTATGTGGTGTGCATGGGCAGCTTCTCCAAGTTCCTGGTCAAGGACCTGGATATCCGCCTGCCGATCTACCCGGTCAAGGGTTACAGCCTGACCGTGCCGGTCATCGACGATGGCGGCGCGCCGCAGTCCACGGTGATGGACGAGAGCTACAAGGTGGCGATCTCGCGCTTCGATGATCGTATCCGGGTGGGCGGCACCGCGGAGCTCGCCTCCTATGACATGAGCCTGCTCGAGAAGCGTCGCGCCACCATCAGCATGGTGGTGAAGGATGTGTTCCCGGAGGGCGGCGATGTCGAGCGGGCCGAATTCTGGACCGGCCTGCGTCCGATGACCCCGGATTCCACGCCGATCATCGGTGCCACCAAGTACGATAACCTGTGGCTGAACACCGGCCATGGCACCCTGGGCTGGACCATGAGCTGTGGCAGCGCCCATTTGCTGGCCGATCTGATGGATGGCCGCAAGCCGGAGATCGACCCGAAGGATCTGGACGTGTCCCGCTACGCGAGCTGAGCGAGCCCGAGCCCGCGATCGACGCCCCTTCTGCCACCGGTAGGAGGGGCGTCTGTGTTTAGATGCAATGTAAGTGACTGATCAAAAAGACGTTTAAGCATACTCCTGAGGACTGTTGGCAATCGGCAACAGAGCCTCGCGGAAGACGCGGCGCAGGGAGCCTACCGATGTCGCGCCAGTCTTATTCAACTTTCTAATATTGATGGCTTTTCAGTTTTTTGGCGCCCTTTTCGCCTCCGTGCGGGTGAGGCATCGGCAGGATCGCCAAGCCACGGCCCAGGGAAGGGCCACGGCAAGTATCGGTGTGTCCGCCGGTGATGCCGCGGCTGAGGTCAAGGGCAGCCTGGGTGGCGAAGCCGCCGGTCAGGCCGATGTCGCTAGCCAGACCGAGACCAGCGGCAGCGTGTCCATCAACTAAACCTGGAAAGCCAGGCGCAGCATGACGCCGGCCGCGCGGTTCGGCGTGAGATAGTACAAGGGGCGAGGGCCGTGATGGCACTCGCCCCTTGCTGTGTGCGTTGGTTGCATGTCGTTGCACCGTGGTGGCCAGGCTGCAACGCAAGGCGCCCGGCAAAAGCCGGGCGCCAAGGGGTATCGTCTTCCCGGAGACTCAGTTGACCGCAGCAAAGGCCTTGGCCAGGTAGGGCAGGTTCTCGTCGGAGAAGCCGGCCACGTTGGCGCGGCCGGAGCGCACCATGTAGATGCCGAACTCGTCACGCAGGCGGTCGACCTGCTCCGGGCTGAGGCCGGTGTAGGAGAACATGCCGCGCTGCTCGCCGACACAGGCGAACTTGTCGGCCAGGTCATAGGGCTTCAGGGCCTCGACGAAGTCGCGACGCAGGCCGTTGATGCGATCGCGCATCTCCGTCAGTTCCTCGCGCCACACCGCAGCGAGCTCCGCCGATTCGAGGATCTCGGTGACGATGGCACCCCCGTGGGCGGGCGGGTTGGAGTAGTTCTCGCGGGCCACGATGGCGACCTGCGAACGCACGTTCTCCATCTGTTCCTGGTTCTTGGCGATCACCACCAGGGCGCCGGTGCGCTCACGATAAATACCGAAGTTCTTGGAGCAGGA